>JAGCVU010000073.1 GCA_017962175.1 Bacteroidales bacterium
CGTCTTCTATTTGCTGTATCTGGTTGACTTCGAGTCCGCTACGTGCGGAAACCTCTTCAAGGCTGATTTTCTTAAGTTCGCGCAGCCCCTTGATTTTTTCTCCTACTGTCTTCATTGTAGAAATGTTTATGTTATTAAAAATGCTTTCGTTTAAAAAAGTGCCCAAAATTACAAAACTCTGCGTAATTAACTACAAAAGCCAACGTTTTTTTTATAAATCCCCCTATTCGTTTTTGTCAAAAGTTTGCTATTTAACAAATTATTTGATACATTTGTGCAAAAGAATTAGTGTAATGAACGCCGCCGTAATACCGAATTTGTGCGCCATAATGACGCAAAACACCGAAAGTTTTGTTTCGGCACACTCTACTGCCGTGCTTTATACGGTGGTGGCGGTGGTAGTGTTGGCGGCAGTGCTAATCAAATGGCGCACAGGCAGCGACGAGGAGGCGGGACACGTTATTGTTTCGTCGCCCACGCAGCAAAATTCCACCCTAAAACGCATTGCCATAATCACCGGTATAAGCAATATCAAAGCCGAAGACCCTAATTTTTCGCTCACTGGATTTGAAGATTTTGCCTCGCTGTTGTTTGTACAATATCACGAATCGCTTGGTTTAAAGACCGTTAAGTCGGTACAGCCTTTTTTTAATTACGAACTCAGCAACAACAGCAATTTTGTGTGCAGCAATGTGGTGGTCAACTCGGTTTCGCTCTACGACATTCGCACCGAAAAAGACACTATATATATAGTGTTGGAATTTTCGGCAAACTATATTTCAAAAGTTCGTCCCGCTGCCGAAATTACCTCGCACCGCGAAAAATGCTCCGAAAGATGGCTTTTTAGTCGCAATCGCAAATACACATCGCCACAACAGCCCGAACCGCTCGGCTCGTTTAGCGGATTTTGCAACGATTGGAAAGTGGCTTCGGTAAATCTTGTTTCGGCAGTGAGAATCGATGACAAGCCAAAACCGTTTTTTGAAACCATTCCACACGCACCGTCTACCGATCCGCCGCCTTCAAAGGTAAAAGACTTGGAAACAATGTTTCGCAACTATCACCGTGGCGAGTTTAATGGGTTTAGCCATTTTTGCAAAAACGTTGCCGTGCCGTGTTTTCTATCGCTTTGGCGCAATTTTGACACTTGCGGATGGCAAAAACCATTTAAGTGCGTTCTCTCTGCCAACTTTCAAAACATGTTGCATTATCATCACGACCGCATTACCCGCAACGGACTTTTGCCCAAGATAAAAGATATGGACGTAACCGAGGCAGATGTGGTAGACTATATTGCCGACAATTTTTTTGAAACCATAACGGTGAAACTATCCTTCGCGTGCTTAGACTACATAGAAGATTCCACCGGCAAAGTAACTATGGGCAGCGCAACTGATTATAAAGAAGTTACCACCCTAATGACCTTTGCAGCCCCGCACCGCAAGGTATTCGACCGTAAAAGCGAATTTATAGTGTACAATTTAATGCATATTTAATTATGCACCAATTACGCATTATGAATTATGCATTATGAATTATGCATTCCTCACATCCTCCACAATAATCTTAGCCGTTTGAGCGGAGGCGCTACCGTCGCCAAGGATGGTGTTGATTTCTTCGTAATCCTTAAGCATGCGGTTGCGGTAATCGGTGTCGGTGAGTATGTGCGACACTTCGGCGGTGATGCGGTTGGCAAGGTCAGTTTGTATCAATTCTTTTACACATTCGCGGTTGAGAATAATATTTACCAACGATATAAAATTGATTTTAACCAACATTTTACCAACAAGATACGACGCATATTGCAGTTTGTAAATCACCACTTGTGGAGTGCGTAAGAAAGCCGCTTCGAGAGTGGCTGTTCCACTTGTTACCACGGCGGCAATGGCATTTTTTACCACTGAGTAAGTCTGGTCGAATATCACTTTCACATTGTTGTATCCGCTGATAAACTGATTGTAAAAATCGTGGTCGATACCGGGTGCACCGGCAATAATAAATTGATAATCAGGAAAATTCTCCGAGGCTTTGAGCATTTCGGGCAAAAGTTTCTTGATTTCGTTTTTGCGACTGCCGGCAACAAGGGCAATGTAGGGTTTATCGCTAAGGTTAAAACGCTCGCGGAACTCATCGGCAGGAATAATGCTCTTTTCGCGTGCCTTCATTGCATCAACAAGCGGATTGCCAACGTATTCTACCTTATAATCAAATTGTTTGTAAAAATCTACCTCAAATGGGAAAATCACAAACATCTTGTCAATCAATTTTTTAACAGTGTATGCGCGTTTCTTTTTCCAAGCCCAGATTTTTGGCGAGATGTAATAATACACTTTCAATCCTAACTCTTTGGCATACTTAGCCATACGAAGGTTGAATCCGGGATAGTCAACAAGAATCAAAAGGTCGGGCATATACTCTTTGATAGCCTCGCGGCAAAGAGCCATATTGCGTTTTACCTTGTCGAGATTGGCTACCACCTCAAAAATTCCCATAAAAGCCATCTCTCTGTAATGCAGCAACATAGTACCGCCCACGGCAGCCATAAGGTCGCCACCGAAAAAGCGGAATTCCGCCTCGGGGTCTTCTTTTTTTATCTGCGCCATAAGGTTCGATGCGTGTAAATCGCCCGAAGCCTCGCCCGCTATAAGGAAGTATTTCATATTCTGTACAATAAAATTCGGGGTAAAAATAATGCATTTTTTCATTATTATTCCAATTTTTAACAAAAGGGCATAAAAAATTCCGTTTGGTATAACCATCATTAGTCAACAATTTTTATCTTTGTGATGAATAAATTGGAATTATTATTGATACTCAAAAATATAGTCTTTAACAAATTAATTAATTTAAAACTAAAAGATCATGAAAATCAAATTGTTATTAGCAGCTATGCTGACAGCGGTATCAGTTTCGGTATTCGCTCAAGACGATTCTAATGTGCGCACACTTTTTAACCGTGGCAACGCTTCTTGGGGCGGTGAATTCTCATTCTACGGCTCTGGAGCATCGTTTAACGATCGCTTTTTTGGTGGTGGCGGTTTTGAGTGCGGTGCCATTCGCAACCACGCTATCGAGTTTGGACTTTTTCTCAGAGGTTTCGGCTCGGAATCGCACACCGATTACAAAATCACTCCCGACGACAAATATTTCTTCGGCGGCGGATACGGCGGTGCATTAATCAAACCCATCATTATGTCAAACGCTCCCGTACACTTTGCAATTCCTATTCGTGTGGGCGGCGGCTGCATTGGATATTACTCGTCAGACTATTTCTGGGACGATGATTGCCATCATTACCATCACTACAACGATGATTACGAGGACGAAACCGGCGTATTTGTTTTCGAACCCGGTTTGAACGTAGAATTCAATATGCTCAAACATTTTAGAATGTGGGTTGGCGCATCGTATCGTATGGTAGGTTCGCTCAGTCTCGATTATCGTTACGACGGCGGCAAAATCATCGACAGCAAAGACCTCGACGGAATGATCTATTCTGTAGGTTTCAGTTTCGGCATTTACTAAGCCAACAAATCACTTTATAATATTAAAAAAGGTGTCGCGAAAAAAATCCGACACCTTTTTTTGTTTTTTGTTTCGGTGTAATGCGCAAAATGTTTACTTTTACACTCTGATTAATAACAACAAATATGAAGCATTATCTCTACACAATATTACTTGTGCTATGCGCAGCAACTCTTAACGCGCAAAATCGCGAAACAGTTCTCGCCAACATTGAGGCCAACACTGTGGCAACATTGCCAAACGGAATGAGAATTCAGGTGGTAAAAACATCAGAATATCAACATTATACCTATCGTCTTACTGCGGATGTAAGTTTGGTGGGCGAAGGTCAGTTTACTGGTATCAAAAGCGTTGTAGCCGATTTAACAGGCAGCGAACTATTGCCAAACGATTTGATTGTAAAGAAGATGGTAAGTCAAAACAACGCTCTCGACTCAATTTTTGAATTTTTATCGGAAGTGGTTTTCGGAGGAAAACAAAGCGACTTTAACGACTACAAAACATCTAAACTACGGCAATTTGAAAACAATTATGAATACCGTGTTATGGCTTTAGCTTCGCAGGCTGCGGGCGAACAGGCTATTAACACAGAATCACTCCGCTCAATGGACGGCAAGACTGTGGATTCGTATGTTAAACAGTGCTTTTCTCCTGAAAAATGTATCCTTACCGTGGTTGCAGATGTGGAACCATCAGTTGTGCAAGAGGCGGCAAAGAAATATTTTGGCAATGTGACCAAAAACGCTGCAAAGCCTCAGCCCGACAACCGCCGTATCGAAAGCGGTGATGTAATATACTCAATTGATGAGACTTCCGTTTTTGACGTGGTGGTGGCTTACCGAAGCTATTTCCCGTATATCAAAACCGCCAAAAACTACGCTCTCGGCAATGTGGCTTACCAAGTGATGTTTGGCAAGCATGCAAAAGATGCCAACCGCTATTCTTCTATGAAAAATGAAACTTATTCATATTTTGAAAGGACACCTATCACGGGTTTCGACGTGTTTCAAAACGAGTTTTATGCGCCGCTAAACCCCGGATTTAATTTTGACACAGCATCTGTTCACGCCAAAGAACGTTTGTTGGCAGAATTTGACAAGATGATACTCCGTCCTGAATATGCTGCCGAAATTGCCTCGCACATACTGCTTTACAAATTGCCCAAAAACTATTTTTCTAACTATCGACATACAGTAAACTCTGTTTCAAACAACGAACTTTTTGATTTTTTTAATACTACCATCAAAAGCGGCAAAAGCGTAATGGTGGTGTTAGGCAACAGGAGGCATCTCCACTGCAGTCTGTTTACCGCCGCACGAGACCGCGAGGTAGATTATGTAGATTTCAACCTTAAACCATCACGCGTAATCCCAAAAGGTTTTAGCGAAAAAGACATAATAGACAATTACTTAACCAAAACAGGACTTATCAATCCGCCGCAACACTTGATTGAAGATTTTACTTCTACATACAACTTTGCCAATGCCGGCACTTACGAATGTAGAGGCAGAATTATGCGTAAACAGCCCGATATGTTTAAGATGGACAACTATGTGATACACGCGCCCGACACACTTGTGATTCATTATGCCGAAATGTTCGACGGAGAAGTTGGCGTAGACAGCACCGCTCTTTGGGGCAATGTTCATGGCGACTCGGTACGTAATATGCAACTGCGTCAAAAGGCGGCGTTCCCAATTGAGGCGCACTACAAACGTTTAAACATTTACTGCGGTCATGTGTGCGACTACGAGCTCGACAGTGCCGGATACTATCTGCTCGAAATTAGAGACCCGTTTGGAGGCTACTATCGCGACTATTTCTCTATAAAGGAAGGCATCAAGGAGCGCACCGAAGTATTCGACAGGTACGGAAATGTATCCACCGAAATTCTTTACCAATATGAAAAATTTGGCGACTACACAATGCCCACAGTCATTACCGAAAAATCGCTCGGATTGGTAATCGAAACCAAGTTTTTTGACTTTAACTTCGAGGCAGCGTTTACACGTGATGCATTTCAGCCATACAAAGAGCCCGACATCAAAAAGAAAAAACGCTAAACACCTAATTGCCAATCATATTCAATAGGTATTTAATCATCTCATCGTTGTATGTGGCGGTGAGGCTATTTCTATTTAGGTGAATAACATACTCTTTGGGAGCGTTGATAAGCGAATAGGCTGCAAATCCTGCGTGTGGCGGACAGTCGTCGTCGAAAAGGGTGCTCACAAAGAATGTTTTGCAATCAATATTGCTACACATATCAAGCACATCGGTTTTGTAAAGCACTTTCATCACATCGTCAAAAGTGTGAGTGTTGTTGATAGATTCAAGGTAACTATCTATTTTGATGCGATACATCGGACGAGTTTTCAAAAAATGCTCAATATCGCACAAAAACGGGTTGAAATATGCCAAAGCCGCTATCCTACCCTTGCACAATGCCGCTGTAGCCAATGCCAATCCACCGCCATAACCGCTACCTAATAGTGCAATGCGCTTATTATCAAAATGATAGTCTTGAGTAATAAAATCCACAGCACGCAGACAATCCATATAAATGCCTCGATAGGGATTATTCTGTAAATCAAATACTTGTCCTCCCCTAACGCAGAGTGCCATTTCGGCAATATCGGGATAGCGATACGACCATTTTGCCACATCTTTAAAATCTTCGTTTTGTCCCGGGAGATGAATTATCACTGGATTTTCTTTGCGGTTGCGCGGAAGAAAGAGATATGCACGTATTGTAACCTCACCAAGTGATTGAAATTCAAGTACAAAGCCATCTTTTACACCGCGGCTAAGGCTGTCAACTTTTTGCATCGAAAAATATGGGTCGATAAGGTCAAGTTCTTCAATTGCTTTTTGCCAATAATCTGCATAGCCTTCGGTGGGTGTAGGACGACAAGTAATCTGTTGAGGATTGTATGCAATCCATTGAGTATAACCCGATTCGTCGGCACCTGTAAGGTAGGCGCAACATTGGTAAAATCCGGGAGCAATGCCGTTTAAGGTTACAGGCACAACACCTTCGCCGGGCTTTTTGATTTTTTGATGGTGATAATATACCTTTTGGTTAAACTCGTTAAAAACGGCAATCTCTAAATTTTGCTTGGCGGTAGAGCTCCATTTCACATCAAACGATGGCACATTGTCTACAAAAAGATGATTAGCAGGAGCTATTTCAATATCGGTTTCAGATGTGGATACAATGCCTTCAAGTTCACAAATATTGCTACCCTCGCCGGCGGTGCGGGTAAATTGTCGAGCATACAATAATGCGTGATTTGTGCCGGCAACAAGCACCGACAATGGCACGGAAACAAGTTTTCTACCTGCCTGACCTGTAACATTTTCCACAACCTTTGAGCCGTTGATTACAAGCGAATCAATCTGACACTGCATATTGAGTGTTAGCGTAAGTTCCTTGCCTGCAAGTAGTTTTAGTTGTTTTTTGTTAACATTGAAATTGGTGGCAAACACCGCACTGCCGCTAAGGTCGCACAGTCCCTGACTTTGCCACGAACGGTTAAAGTCGATACTATCGGCTTCAATTTTTTTTTCAGAAGAATTAATCTTCCACCTTATCGGAAAAAAGTTTTGCGCCGATGCCGACGCCGCTATCAATGTTATTGCTAAGAGATTAAGTGTTTTTAAAAAGATGTGTTTCATGTTTTTAGTTCGGTTATCCGTTGTGTGGGAACGAAAGTATAAATTTGGTTCCCTTTCCTAATTCAGATTCAATCTTAATTTTGCCATTGTGCCGCCCGAGAAATTCTTTGCAAATCAATAGTCCCATGCCTGAACCTTGTTCGCCGGCAGTGCCCACAGTAGAACGGTTGCGACTAACTACCAGCAACTTATCCACAGTTTCTTGGTTCATTCCAATGCCATTGTCTTCAATAATAACATCGGTGCTTTCGGGTGTCCATTCTGCCGAAACGGTTATTAAGCCGCCTTCGTTGGTATATTTTACCGAATTGACTGTAATATTGCGAATTACGGTTTGCAACATCTGCGCATCTGCCCAAATAGTGTCGGTGGTAGATGTGCGGTTGATAAGCATAATGTGTTTTTTCTGAGCCTGACCTTTTACCTCGCTAAGTGCGTCATCTACAGTAAAATGCAGATTAAGTTCTTCGGGAGCAAAGGCAATTGTATTTTGCTGCGAACGACACCAAAGCAACAGATTATTGAGCATATCGTAGGTGGTTTTTGCCGATTGCAGTATTACGCCCGAAAGTTCGTTGGCTTTAGAGTCGTTGGTTACAGATTCGCGTTTGCGGAGTATTTCGGTAAGACCAATTATTGCGTTAAACGGGTTTCTAAGGTCGTGTGCAATAATGGAGATAAACATATTTTTGGTGTCGTTGGCCTTTTGGAGTTCCTCGCTTTTGCGGTTGAGGGTTTCTTCGTATGCCTTGCGCTCGCTGATGTCGGTGTTGACACCTGCCACACGTATTGCACGTCCGTTTTCGTCGCGCTTAACCACGCATTTTACAAGCATCCATTTTTCAGTGCCGTCTTTGCAGCGGACTTTGAGCTCCTCGTTAATCATATCAATTTTACCCTCTTTAACACCGTCGTAAAACATTTGAAACTTTTCCTTGTTTTCATCATCGCAGATAACTTTCACAAAATCAGACGGTTTGGTAAATGCATTTTCGTCATCTTCGTAGCCAAGTTGACGGCGATATTGTAGGTTGACTATGAGTTTTTGGTTTAGCACATCAAAATCCCAAGTGCCGTCGTTGCTGCCTTCGAGAAAGAGTTCGAGTTGTTTTTTGGCTTTGTCTAACTCGTAAGCCTTGTTGTCGAGGTCTTTGAATTGCTTTTTGATTTGATACGAAAGTTCTACGGTGCGTTTTTCGGCAAGGCGTTTTTCGGTAAGGTCTTGCGCCAACATAGCCACATATCCGGGTTCGGAACGGTAGAAGTTGAAACTCATATAACGGTTAATCAAATCAAAGTTTTTATCATACCTAAGCGATTCGCCCGTAGAGTTTACTTTAAAAATATCATTGGCAAATGCTTCGTAAAACTTAGGCAAAGCCACGCCCAAATCACAACCCAAAGGAACTGGTCTATTTTTGGGAAATGACTCAAGCACCTTGCTGTTGGCATTTTCGAGAAAAATTTTGCCGTCTTGAACTCTAAAAAGGGTAAAACCTGAGTTCATATTTTCAAACAGCATACGATATTTGCTGCGTTCTGCCTTAATTTCGTTGGCGGTGCTTTGAAGATTATCGATACGTTTTTTGATAACGCCCGTAACTCTAAGTTTTACAAGACCTTCGTGGAAAGGTTTAATCAACACATCGGACGCTCCATTGTCAAAACAGCGATATATAAGGTCTGTTTCCTCTAATGCACCTGTAATTATCACCGCAGCTTGATTTTTGGCAAAGACAACAAGTTGCAGCACCCTATCGATATTTGGAGCAAGAGGCAAATCAATAATTACAATGCCAAAATGTCCATCGGCAATAGTGTTTGCCGAATCGTCAGGGTGACAATAACTTACGCTTGCAATATCGGCAATCATATTACCTAATTGCTGAGCGTTTTCATCGGTGTCTGATATGATAAGAGTGTCCGTCATAGTTGTAGGTTGTTTTCAACGGTTAAAAAAATTCTGTACCTTGGTTTTCAGCTCCTGCTCTGCTCGGTCGAGAATATCGTTGGTAACCACGGTGTCGAACAATGGAGCCCGACTGATTTCCTGTTCTGCCTTGCTTACACGACGGTCGATTTCTTCTTGCGAATCGGTGGCGCGTGTTTCGAGACGGCGGCGAAGTTCTTCTACCGACGGAGGCTGAATAAAAATAGATAACGCCTTGTCGTTAAATATCTTTTTGAGGTTTATACCACCCTCTACGTCAACATCAAAAATAATGTTGTGTCCTTTGGCAAAAATTCTGTCAATTTCGCTGTTGAGTGTGCCGTAATAGCGTCCGGCGTATACCTCTTGCCATTCGATAAACTCATTTTGGGCTATGCGACGCTTAAAATCCTCTTCGGTGAGGAAATAATAATTTACGCCGTCGGTTTCGCCCTGACGCGGACTGCGGGTTGTAGCCGAAATCGAAAATTCAAGTTTCAGACCGTCGTCTTGCATCAGTCTGTTTATCAATGTGGTTTTACCTGTGCCCGAGGGGGCTGATACTATTATAATTTTGTTCATAAAGCCAATTATTTATAATGCAAATATGCAAAACTTATGCAATATAGCGAATAATTTTAGTTTTTTTTATTTTTTTTATAATTTAGCCAAAAATTATTAAAGAGGGTATATTTGTGATATATCATTGATTAACAAACTTTTACGATTAACATGGAACTTTCAGAACAAGAAATTATCCGCCGTCAGTCGCTACAAAAACTCCGCGACTTGGGCATTGAACCTTATCCGGCACCCAAATACGATGTAAATATTCACACCGACGAGTTTAAAGAAAGATTCGCAGGTCTCCAAGTTGAGGAGTATGCCGAAGGCGAAACTCTATGTCTTGCAGGTCGTTTGATGAGCCGCCGCATTATGGGTAGCGCATCGTTTGCCGAATTGCAAGATTCAAAAGGACGTTTGCAACTTTACCTCAACCGCGACGTTATTTGCCCCGGCGACGACAAAACTATGTACAACGACGTGTTTAAGAAACTCTTAGACATCGGCGACATTATCGGCGTTAAAGGTATCGCATTCCGTACCAAAATGGGCGAACTCTCGCTCAAAGTGCAGGAACTCACCGTTTTGTGCAAATCGCTCAAACCCCTACCGATTGTAAAAGAAAAAGACGGAAAACTTTTCGACGCATTTACCGACCCCGAGCAGCGTTACCGCAAACGTTATGTGGATCTTATTGTTAATCCGCAAGTTAAAGAGGTGTTTATTAAGCGTACAAAACTTATGAACACTATGCGCCAATACTTAGACAACCTTGGTTGCCTTGAGGTAGAAACTCCTATACTTCAGCCCATCTACGGCGGCGCATCGGCTCGTCCGTTTAAAACTCACCACAACGCTCTCGACCAGACGCTTTATCTCCGTATTGCCGACGAACTTTATCTCAAACGCCTGATTGTGGGTGGTTTCGATGGTGTTTACGAATTTTCTAAGGACTTCCGCAACGAGGGTATGGACCGTTTCCACAATCCTGAGTTTACACAGATAGAACTTTACGTTGCTTACAAAGATTATTTCTGGATGATGGACACCGTAGAAGAGATGGTAGAAAAAGTGGCCATCGCTCTCAACGGCGACACCAAAGTAAAAGTTGGCGACAATATCATCGACTTCAAACGTCCTTGGAAACGCTTTACAATGTTTGAGGCTATTGAGCATTTCACTGGCGTAGACATTTCGAATATGAACGAGGAGCAACTTGCCGAAACAGCCAAGAAATTTGGCGTGGAGGTAGACTCTACAATGGGCAAGGGCAAACTTGTGGACGAAATTTTTGGCGAAACTTGCGAATCAAAGATTATCCAACCCACATTCATCACCGACTATCCCGTTGAAATGTCGCCCCTTACCAAAAAACACCGCACAAAAGAGGGCTTAGTAGAACGCTTTGAGGCAATCTGCAACGGTAAGGAACTCTGCAACGCTTATTCTGAGCTCAACGACCCTGTAGACCAACGTCAACGCTTTGAAGATCAACTTCTGCTTGCAAAACGCGGCGACGAAGAGGCTATGGTGCTCGACGAAGACTTTCTCACAGCTATCGACCACGGTATGCCTCCCACAGCGGGCATAGGCATCGGCATCGACCGTCTTACTATGATTATGACCAACTCAGAATCAATCCAAGACGTGCTTTTCTTCCCGCAGATGAAACCCGAGAAGAAATTCGAGTACGACCCTGTAGAGGCTTACACCGCAATAGGAATTCCCGAAGAGTGGGTTTCATTGGTTCAAAAACTTGGTTTCCTGAAAGTGGCAAACCTTGCAGAAGCCAAACCCGGAAAACTATTCAACGACCTCTGCGGACTCAACAAAAAAGGCAAACTCAACCTCACCGTTCCCACACAAGACGACGTTAAGGCTTGGGTAGAAAAAGCTGCACAATAATATAGCCATATACCAAAAAGTGGAGATGCGCCTTGGCACATCTCCACTTTTTTTATATATCACTATCTCACTACTTGTTGTAATTTCCCAACTTATTAAATTTTACCCACCAATTGAAAAAAGTGTCGTAGGTGATAAGGTTTTCGCCGAACTCTTTTTCAAAAGCCTCTTTTTCTGCTTCGGTGATATTTACGCGTTTGATTTTGTAACTCCAATCGTCGCGCACCGCGAGCGAGTAGCCTCCAAGCATAGGACTTTCTTCAAATATTTTAACGCGGTCTTTCATTTCAATAGTTTTTTATTTAGTTTTTGTATGTCAAATGCAACAAATATGCCACATGTTTTGTTTGAGGTAAACTTTATAGTACAAAATGCAAAATACATGCAATAACGATAAGCAGCAGAGCCACATACGAAAGAATAATTCCTGTTTTGTGGTTTTTGCGCCTGACTATCAGCGACAAAGCCCATATTACCACGGCTATAGCCGCTATTATAAAAGTAATACCCATAAATAAAATTATTTGTTGCAGCGCAAATTTAGATAGTTTTTTTTATCATAACAAAAAAAACGGACATTTTTTGAAAAAATGTCCGAACTGATTAGAGTATGCTGAACTGTTGACTTTGATCAAAAATCTGCACCGCCTCCAAAGTCGTCGCCGCCGCCATTGCCGCCGCCTTCGCCTTCTTCGGGGATTTGTTCTTTGTAGTTGTTAATCTTGAAGTTTACACCAATATTCCACGAGGGAGCTTTGCGATGACGCTCAGAATATTCCCAAAACGTTTCGGTATCGGTGGTAGATTTCATATTTTGAGTTCGGAATATGTCGCGAACATTGAGCGAAACCGAGATTCTGCGGTTCATAAACGATTGACGTACAGACAATCCTGTAATAAATGAACCTTGGTTTGATGAAATAAGCGATTTGTTGGCACCACGGTAACGCATATTCACCTGAATTTTGGTGTTTTTGGCAGGAGCAAATGTAAACTGCTGACGCAAACGCCACGATTTGCCGTCGCGACTAAGGTCTTTGCCCTCGTAGTTGCCTCGAGTGTAATATTGGCGCATCTCCACATCGGTGTTGGATGTAAACCATTTGCAGGGGTCGATGTTGAGAGTGAATCCTGCGCCAAAATCGTTGTTGGTGCAGAGATTTTCGGGACGAGAAATCAATATGTTGTTTTCGCCCAAACGGTTAACATTCTGCATCTGACCGTCGGTGTGGCGGTAAAAAGTTTCCACTGCAAAAAACCATTTGGGATAAGTAATCTGATAATTAACCTCAAAAGCATCGCTGTAAACAGGTTCAATTTCAGGATTACCCATTGAGCGCGAATATTCGTCGCTATAAGCAGGATAAGGATTCAGCATACCCACCCACGGACGGCGTATGCGGCGCGAATAGCCCACTTGCACCGAATTTTTTTCGCCAATAGCGCGCGAAATATGCAACGTTGGGAAAAAGTCGGGACGGTCGATAGGGTAATCCTTATCGGGAGTTTTCATCAGACGGTGAGTCTGCTCGTAACGCAATCCAGCTTGAATACCAAAGCCAAGCCATTTGGTTGAATATGTGGTATATACCGAAGTTATATAACGTTCAAAATCCACCTTATTGGTAAATTCATCGTTGAGAATATATTTACCGTCGCCATTAAGGTCGTACCAATCGTAATCGGTGTTGGAACTATTAAAATCAAATTGAGCACCAGCCTCAAAACGATTTTCGTTGGGCAATGGCAGTGTGTAATCAAGATTTAAGCGACCGCGAAGATTATCGCGAGCATTGTCGGTATGGTGTCCTTTGTGCTCGGCATCGGCATCAACTTTAGTGATAAATTGGTCGAAATTATCGTCGTTGTCGTTGTTGTTGCGCGAAGCAAAACCATTGAAATTGAGTTTATGACCCTGACCCGAAAAATTGTGCTGATACGAAAGTGTAGCATTGTAGTAATACGAGTTGCCGGAATTGTCGGTAATGGAGTTTACCTCTTCGTTGTCGTATTTGTTGCCGTTAACCTTATTGATTGTCCAGTTGTCGTAATGGTTGTGACCATCGGCATTCGACCACGAAAAACCGCCCTCGATACCAAGCGAAATAATATCGTTGTCGGTGGGATAAAGATCAAAACCCGCCTTTAATCCGCCACGCTGAAATTGGTTTTCGTGATTGTTGGTGCGGAAATTATACTTATCAATGCTATCGTTGGTACTTTCTTCGGTGGTATGAGTAATGCGGTTGTTGACACCATCAAAAGCACGTCCGTTGCTATTGTAATGACCACCTACAAAGTAGTTGAATTTTTGGCGACGAAGATTGAAAAGAAAATCTCCACCATAACGGTGTTCGCTACCAGCATTGAGATTTATTACGCCATTGATACCCTGCACCACATTCTTTTTGGTAACAAGATTGATAATGCCGGTTTCGCCTTCGGGGTCGTATTTAGCTGAAGGATTGGTAATTATCTCAATATTTTCAATCATTGCGGCGGGAGTCTGTTTCAAAATTTCAGAAGCATCCATAGCAGTAGGTTTACCGTCGATAAGCACCTGAAAATTGCTGTTGCCACGCAAAGTAACATTGCCGTCGATATCCACCTCCACCGAAGGCACATTTTCGAGAGCATCGGCAGCACTACCACCATCGGCAGCAATGTCGGTAGAAATGTTAATAACCTTACGGTCGATCTTATAGTCCACATGATTTTTTTTGGCAGAAACTACCACCTCGTCGAGTTCGGTGCGGTTAACCGACATTTTGAGCACGCCAAGATTTTTGCGTCCGCCTTCGCCGTTGATAGTGATATCTCTAACAGTAATAGATTCGTAGCCCACAAAATTGGCTTGAAGATAATAGGTGCCAGCCTTGGCAATTTCAATTTCAAAAGAGCCGTCGGCCTTGGTGAGTCCGCCCGTAACGAGCGACGCATCTTTCTGATTGTAAATAGCTACCGAAGCATATTCTACGGGAGAGTTGTTGTCGGCATCCACGAGCTTACCAACAAGAAGCGTTTTGCCGAGAGGATTTGAAGCCATTGCAACTGTTGGCACAAAAGCCATAGCCACAAGGATCAAAAGCAATAACAAGTGATTTTTCATGATAGAGTAAAAATGTATATAAAAACAAAATATTTTTCAATCCTTATTCACGGTTTAATAGACTATAGTAAGACACAATGGTTTAAGCCTTAAAATGTAAAAAAGTGTTAAAATCACACCATTGAATAATTATCTAAAAATGCAGTTATAAATGTTAATTTAACATTAAAGAAAACTATTTTACAAAAAGTTTTGTTAATATTGCAGTTTGAAATAAAAACCAAATCTAATTCTTAACACAATTAAAATGATGAAACGGATTTTTACATTAGCATTAGCACTTGGCGTATCAGCCACATTATTTGCACAAGAAGACGTGGCTTCGCTACGCAAAACCGCCTCAGAGCAGACCAAGGCAGGCGAATACGCCAAAGCTGTAGAAAACTTTGAAAAAGCCATCAATCAGCAAGAATATGCGGGCATTACCGACACCGCTCTCTATTTCAACGCCGCAGTAAGCGCATACAAAGGCAAGGACTACGCCGCCGGAGCTAAATATTTCGACAAATGCGTGGCTCTCGGCTATCAAAAAGAGAAATGCTATAAATTTGGCGGAGCATGTTTGCAAAGCATCGAAGAATATGGCAAACTGCAAGAAAATATGAAAAAGGCCTCTGAGGAATTTCCCTCAAATACCGTTTTCAAACAAATGCTCAGCACATCGTATGTAGGATTGGCAAAACCCAAAATGAACGAGGCAAACAATATTGTAAAAGAAGCCGAACCTCTCAAAACCAGCGACGTGGTAAAATTCAACAGCGAAGTGGCACGCGCAAAACAAGTATATAGCGAGGCACTGCCATTGGTAGAACAAGCTTATCAAATCAACCCCGAAAACAAATCGGCTATTCAACTTTTGGCTGCTCTATACGGCAACTTGGGACAACCCGCCAAAGCCAACGAAATGAAAGCTAAACTCAAATAAGCGTTTAAAACACGCTCTGATCGAGCATTTTGCAAAAACCTGCCACCCATTCATCGTCATCGTTGAGGCAGGGAACATAATAAAATTCCCCTCCCCCATTGCTCAAAAACAATTGGCGGAGGGTTTTGTTTATCTCCACTGTTGTTTCAAGGCAATCTACTGTAAACGAGGGAGCTACCACGGCTATCTTCTTAACGCCTTCGGCAGCAAGATTTTGCACCACCTCGTCGGTAAACGGGCTCGACCAATTGTTGTGCATACGGCTTTGAAAACACGTAACAGCCTTATCGCGCTCAATACCAAGCTGATGACACAATAGACGGGTAGTTTCGTGACATTGCGTTACATAAAGGCTCTGCGCATCGGGCACTCCGTGGTATGTAAATACAATACGCTCATAATCAACATTGTCGAGATGCCGGCTCATCAACGATTTCATTGTATCTATATATAAAGGTGAGGCGTAAAACGGCGGCAATATCGAAATGCACGGAAACGATGCCTTACCTCTGAAAAAAGAATATACCTCATCGCTGACATTTACCGTGGTGCTTTCGGCATAATGCGGAAACATCGGTACCACCACAAGCTGAGTGTAGCCAAGAGCAAGCACCTCGGCAAGAGTATCCTTTATAAAAGGTGCGCCGGCGGTCATTCCTATAAATACATCGGCACGAGAGCCGATAGATAGCTGCACCTTTTGGGCAAAACGGCGTGTGATAGCCAAAAGAGGCATTTCGCCATTATCCAATGGCAGTTGAGCATAAAGAGCCGCCGACTTGGGAGCGCGAAACGGTGCTATAATGCAGTTTACCAATATCTTGCGCCCAATAAGATTCATTGTCATAACGTGGCGGTTGTCGAGCAACTGACGCAGATAACGCCTTACATCGCCCACCTTTGCGCTCTTGGGCGAACCATAGTTGGCAATCAATAGGGCTGTGTCGGAATGACGTTTGCTGTGGTCGGTGGGTATGTTCATAACTATCTATAATTTAGCTTTTTCGGCAAGGGCAACACCCTGTTTGATACGGTCGCTCATACCTATGCCGCCTATCATATTGCCGCCGATGATTAATCCAGGAAACTGTTTTTCAATTCTCTCGATAGCGTTGATACGCTGCTCGGTATCCGCCTGATACTGCGGAATAGCATTGCGGTGACGCATTATTTTAAACATTTCGGGTTCAAACTCTTTGATATTATAAATTTGCGAAAGTTCCTCAGCCACAATCTTTTTGATTTCGGTATCAGAAAGGTCGAGATAATCCAAATGCCTCATTCCGCCCAAAAATACCGACAGCATTGCGCCATCCTTGGGAGCGCGGTTTTTAAAGAGGGTAGACATATACAGCACACCGAGAATCTTGCGGTTTTCTTTTTGCGGCACAAGGCAGCCGAAACCATCGAGAGGTGTACCCTGCCATTTTTCAAAACCCAAGGCGCACTCCACCACCGACGAATATTTCAATGCGGAAATCACCTTTTTATCCTCATCGTCTACAAAGGGAAACAAATCAGCAAAAGCGTATGCTCCGGCGGTATTTACCACGCGGCGGCATTTGATAGTGCTACGTTCGCCGTTTTTTACAAAAGAGATTTCAAATCCACTTTCGGTTTTTGTCACCACAGCCTTTTGCGCCGAAAGGATAAACTTATCCTCTCCTACCCTATTGTAAATGCCGTAGGCAAGGTTTGAAAGTCCATCGTCGGCAGAGAATGTCTGGCGGGTAACTTTTTTTAAATCAGGATTTTGCTCTTTCTCTTTTTTCCTTACCTTGCCAATCTTCATAGAGCCTCCTATAAGGCTGCCATAATTTTGCTCAAGGTTGTAGAGTTTTGGAAAAGCATATTTGGTAACAAGCATACCCGGGTCGCCGGCATATACACCTGATATAAAAGGATTTATAGCATAATCAAGAAAACTCTGCCCCATACGCCTTACCACAAATTGGGCAAGAGTTTCGTTTGGGTTGGTGCCGCGTTTTCTAAAAGGCTCGCCAAGCAATCGAAGTTTGTCTTTAAAAGTAAACAACTTGGTGGTGATACCCTTGCCCACACCCATAGGCATAATATTTGGTTTTCCGCCCTTAATGATAAAGCGTTTTTTGGCGGCAGTGGAAGCCTTTTCGAGAGCATAATCAGCTGTAAGCGATTTTTCGCCGTGGAGCTGCTCAAAAAGTTTTACAGCCTCGAGCGAGCCAAGCACGCCAGTATTAGGACCTGTTTCGTATACAAAATCACCGCATTTTTGGGTGTGCATCACGCCGCCCGGATAGTCGCGGTTGTCGACAACTAAAAAATTTTGATCATTTTGGTTAAGATAAAACGCTGTAGTTAAGCCCGTTATACCCGCACCAATAATAACAGTATCTGTAGAATATTCCATTACGTCATTTATTTTTTGGTGCGCAAAGATAATAAAAAAAGGGACGCGGTGAGCCACGTCCCTATATTATAAAAACATTATCATTCTGACAATTCCAAAATCTTAAATTCCACACGGCGGTTGCGTTCACGCTCTTCGGGGGTTGCATTATTGTTGAGCGGACGAGATTCGCCATAGCCCACAACCGAAAGACGCGATGCTGCCACACCTTGTTTAATCAAATAGTTGGCAACAGTTTGCGCACGACGTTTTGAAAGATTAAGATTATACGAATCGGCTCCCATATTATCGGTATGTGCCGACACTTCAAGTTTTTTTACATCGGGATTTTCTTTCATAAACACTACCACGGTATCCATAATAGTATTGTCCTTGGTGTTGGCAAGGCGGGCGCTACCCGAAGCAAAAAGGATAGGAGCACCAATAGGATCGCCAATTTTTTTGCGGCGCAATTGTTCCGACATATCAAGAGCGTTGCTTACAAATGTGTAACTTGTAGGCATTAGGTTCATACCAAAATCGTCGTTTTTGCGGTTGATAGATTTATCTTCAACGGGAGGCTCAATAATTTCGAGAGATTCGTTGATATAAGGAGCTTCGATAAACACATCCACGATTTCGGGAGTGGGCACGGGCAATACTTTTGGCGAAAGTTTAATACGAATACCCACCGAAGCAGTAACGTTGACCAATTTTACTGCGCTGCAATACGCTGTTTGGGTAACGCCCACATAAGATTCTTCCTCCTCGTTGTACAAACGGTCGTAATTAGCATTTTTGATATCGCTAAAACGATAAGCACCGCTAACGCCCATACTAAGGTCGATTTTTTTGTTGATGGCATAATAAGCACGCACCTCGCCGCCAACGCCAAAGGTTATGCTTTTAAAATCAGGCGTTCCCGAAAAACCCGAATATGAAGAAAGATGGTGCTGTGGCACATCCTTTACATAGGTATCTTTGGTATAATAATATGAAGCCTCTACGCCCACATCGCCCGACATATTTTTGTATTTTTTGGCAGCAATGGGCGAAACTATAGCCGAAACTCCGCCGCCCACTACCCATTTGGGATTGAGCTGATATTTATAATATACGCCAATGGGAATATCTATGGCAGAGAGAGTTACTTTTTCTTCAACATCGCGATACGCTGTATGAAAATTGCGTTCTTTATGTTCGGTAAGAATATTTGGGTCGATGCCTTCCTGTTCTTCTGAATTGTATGAAAGTGACGATTTAGCCGAAAAAGTGTTGTAGCCCACGCCAATGCCTATGCCCCAATTTGGGTTAAAAAAGTAGCGATAGCCAAACTGAGCGCCAAAGCCCGTGCCCATTTTTTTAGAGCCATAGCCGTCGGTAGTGTACGAAATATTGTGCAAACCTCCACCAAGGTCGAAAATAAGATAGTGCCTTGTGGTATCTTGCGCCGAAACGCTTATGGCGCACATCAAAGCCAGAGCTGCTGTGATAGTTTTCTTAAACATATATACTAAGGTTAATTATTTGACAATTATTTTAAATCCTTTTTTATCATCGCCGCTAATAAGCGAGCCCGAATAGATGCCTGTGGGCAACGAAACCGATGTTTGTTTCTCCACGTTTGAAATCTTCTTTACCAATGTGCCGTTGGCGGTGAATATTACAATATCGTAAGATTGCTCCGAATCGTAATCCAAGATTTCAAGAGTGAAAAGTTCGTTTTGTTTAGCAGGATTGGGATAAACCTTTACGCTGGGGTTGAGGTTCTTAGCTGTAGACAACCATCTAACAGGACACGACATTATATCCTCGCCATTGCCCGAAAGTTTTACAGAGTAACTTTTGTTGTAATCAAACTTGTCGACGTAATACTGCTCATTAGCACCCTGAATGGGTTCGCCATCTCTGTACCATTGATAAGCTGAATAAACGCCACTGTGATTGTCGGCTATAAGCATATCGGTGTAGAGTTGCACGGCAGCATTATGAACGTTGTTGACGGTGAGAGTGATGGGATATGGGTCGGAATCAGGAACACCCTCGGGATTGTTTTCAAGATCAAAATTGCCAATGAATACCAATTCAGCATCGTAAACGCCGGTAGGTATATTGGGAACATTATTGATAAAGAGAGTGTCATCATCGGTTATACGATCAGCAATCACATACTCATCGTTGTTGATGTGAAGTTCAAAACCAATAACATTGTCGTTGCCGTAGGTTATTTTGTATGGCAACGCAATAGTAGATTCTTTGCCATTGCAAAATAATTCAAGACGCTCAGGATCGGGATACGATGCCTTGTTGGCTACTTCGGCGGTAATGCGTTTTTTATAATTTGCCTTGTAAATGCGGTTGCAACGGGCTGTATCAGTGGAAAAAGCAACAGATTTTACAATCTTATCTTTAGAGTAATCAATATTAAGACTATCAGACCAACCAATAAAAGCATAACCTTTACGAGCTTCCGGTTCACTTAGAGTTATTACTTTGGATACATTATTCTCAAAAAAAGATATGTCCTTATTGGAAGGATAGTAAAATGAATCACGAAAAGCAATACCGTTATCGTCAACACATTTAAAAGTATACGGCAGAGTGGTAAGGAAACCGGGGTTGTCTTTGCGGTCGATACGGAAATAGGTTTTGTCGCTATAATGCTCTTCATCGCATAGAGTACCATTGCCGCCTCTGAGGGTATCACAACCCGGAAACAAATAATCACCAAAAAAAGTCCAATCTTTATCTTGATCTTCGTGCTCTACCAAAATGGTTTCCAATTTGCTACAGTTATACACAAAACCTTCCAAATCACACTCATTCAGTTTAAAGTTTGATCCCAATTTAATTACTCTTAAATTGCTACAGTGACCAAACATAAACGACATAGATTGTCCAATTCCGGTGTTGAATGAGCTTAAATCAAGTTCGGTAAGTGCATAACAGTCATAAAACATCGATCTAAACTCTTCAACACTCTCAGTAGAAAAAGTTTCACCAAATGTAACTTTTGAAAGTTTCTCACAATCTTGAAACATAGAGCTCATTTGATCCACTTTTGAGGTAGTAAAGCTACTTAAATCAACACTTACAAGATTTTTACAATTCCAAAACATATTTCCCATATTAAGCAAAGACTCATCAGTAATGAGGTTTTTAAAATCAATTCCAGTTATCTTCTCGAAATTCTCAAACCAACTGAAACAAGATTTAGGTCTGTAGTTTCTAAATGATGTATGGAAAATAACAGTGTCAATATTTTCTGGATGGTTGTAGGGTTCAGCCCATTCAGGAGGTAAAAAATAATCTTCTGGAACCTTCCACGCATTTTCATCAGGCATATACCCATCGTATTTAAACGTTAGAGTTGTGCCATCGGCAGAGCGTTCGGCGTAAGCGGTAATAGGTTTATGAACTACAAACTCCTTTACCTCATTGCCAGAACCATTGACAAGATAGCCGTCGTCGTTAAAATATTGATCAATTGAAGTTTCTATTTCCTTTCCGTTGGCATCATAGGTTATTTCGTAGATATTACGGTTGGCTGCCAATCCAAATGTGGCACCCCCATAACTGCGAACTGCAGGGATATTTTCACTCTTAAATCTGCCGCTTCTTATAAAAATATCACCAGGATTATTAATCTCAAAAACACAATAAGTATCATCATTAGTGTACCTACCACCATCAATAACAAAGTTTCCAGACTCTCCTGTATAAAAATACGCATTGATGTCGGTGTTGTAATTATCGCCTTCTATTGTTATGGTACTATTAGAATAAATAGTAGAAAACTTATACATACCACCTTTCATTTGTTTGCCGTGAGATTTAAGATCGATAGTTAGATCAATGTCATAACCAGGAATAATTTCGTCTGTATAATCTTCATCATCAACGATACAATCGTTTATCAGTGTGATTTTAATATTGTCATAAGAATCATAGTAAGCTACTTCAGATTCAAAAAAATCCAATGCCGCTTGAATAGAGGAAAAATTCTCATCTATAGAACCATTATCATCGTCAGCTCTAGTATAAGGATATGTTATATTAAAAGGACGAATGTCTTTCACATAAAAACCTTTGGGAAGTATAAATTCATTTTTTGTATTATATGTTTCAAGAACAACCTCATCGTTTTCGTCGAAGCCCTTGTAATCGGATTTGATTAGTTTGTTGCCGGGATTATTGTTTAAAATAGTACCGGAGAATCGGCCACTTTCGATTTGGACATATGACTCTTTCCCCGATGTAGTAGGGGCATCTACCGAAATACAAGGTTTACCTGAAACACCAGAATAACTACCTCCATTAATTGTGAGTTCAGATTGTTGCTCCTGATTGGTTTTTACTGAGAAAGTACCATTAATGTAAGTTTTAGAATTGTCACCTTTTATGGTAAGAGTGCCACCATCAATGGTAAAATTCACGTTAACTTGCATTTCATATCCTCTCAAATTTAACGTATATTTATAAGGTTTATTAATTGTTATATTAACAGGTGTACCATCAGAGTTTTTATAATCGGCAAGTAGATTAATAGTAACGAATCTCACCCAATCATCATCATCTTCATCATCTGGATCTTCGATACCATAAAGATTATCTTCACTAAACGCATCTTCTAATGTGGCTACTGTGGGCTTTTGTAGCGTACCCCAGATATCTGTATAACAAATTTCAAAATGTTCAGTTTGTGCAAATGCAACTATCGACCACAATGAAAGGAAGAAAATCAAGAAAAACTTTTTTTTCATAAATCACCTAGATTTAAATAGTTAAATATTAAGTTGACTATGCCGTCCGCATACTACGAACGATGAGGCAAAGGTATGGAGAATTTTTGAAAATCCACAAACAATCGCCTAAAACAAATGATAACGTATACCTACTGTGCCGGTGAAACTTATCAATTTAACTCCACTGCACAATGAGGTTTGGGTTATGCCTACATATTCGTGGGTGTCTGGATTGAAGAGTTTTTCGAGTTTTTGGTTTTGAATGTCGCTAAAGCGGTATACGCCGCCGATGCCAATGCTGAGGTCTATTTTGTCGTTGAGGGCATAATAGGCTTTACATTCGCCGCCAATGCCTATCGAAACGCTCTTAAAATCGGGTGTGCCGTCAAAATCGGAATATGTGCTAAGATTGTGCTGCGGCAAATCGGTCATAACTACATTGTAATATGGCAATTCGGCACTTACATTTACTATGCCGGCTTTGGATTCAAACTTTTTGCCGGCAAGGATGGATACTACAAGGTTGACACCTGCATTCAAACTCCATTTGTCGTTGATTGCATAGTTGTAGTACGCTCCAATGGGAATGTCAATGGTGGATGCTTTGACTTTTTCTTCCACGCTGTTGTATTCGGTTAAATAGTTGCGTTCCTTATGCTCGGTAAGGATGGTGGGGTCGGTGCCGTTTTGCTCGTTTTGATTGAATGTAAGGGTGGCTTTGCCCGACAAGGTATTAAAACCTACGCCTATGCCCGCGCCCCAATTGTCGTTGAAAAAGTAACGGTAGCCTATTTGTGTGGCTATACCTGCGCCTACTTTTTTGGTGCCGTTGCTGCCCGGGTCGAATGATACATTGTTGATACCTCCGCCAAAGTCGAAGGTGATATATTGCTGTGCTGATATGGTGGTGGCAAGCATCAAAAGTGCTGCTGCCGAAATAAGTTTCTTAATCATAATAGTTTAACGGGTTAATTATTTAACAATAAGTTTAAAGCCTTTTTTATCATCGCCGCTAATAAGCGAACCTGAATAGATGCCTGCAGGCAACGATACAGATGTTTGTTTCTCCACGTTTGAAATCTTCTTTACCAATGTGCCGTTGGCGGTAAAGATTACAATGTCGTAATTTTGGGTTTCATCAAAATCCAAGATTTCAAGAGTGAAAAGTTCGTTTTGTTTTGCAGGGTTGGGATAAACCTTTACGCTGGGGTTGAGCACCTTAGCTGTAGACAACCATTTAACAGGGCACGACATTATTTTTCCGCCATCGCCCGAAAGTTCTACTGAGTAACTTTTGGTGTAATCAAACTTGGGTTCGGTGTAATACTGCAATGTAGCTCCTGCAAGAGGTTCGCCATCCTTGTACCATTGGAAAGCATTGTAAATACCTTCGTGATTGTCGGCTATAAGCACATCGGTGTAGAGTTGCACGGCAGCATCTTGAACGATGTTGGCGGTAAGAGTGATGGGAATTTCAACCGACTCGGCATCGATTGCGCTTGTAAATACCAACGTACCATTGTAAACACCGCTTGTAAGGCTTTCGGGAACATCGATGATGATATTTTTGTCGTTGTTGGTGATTTGACCCTCCATTTTGGGTAATTTATCATCAGTGAAAGAGAGTATAAAACCATTAACAACACCAGATTTAATGGCAAATGGCAACGTTATAGTAGTTTCTTTGCCATCGCAATAAAGAGCCAAGTCTTTGGGATACGATAAATTGCCATCCACTTCGGCAACAACACGTGGTTGCCAATTGGCAAAATAATAACGGTTGCCTTTGCTATTTTTGAAAGATACGTTAAGCGATTTTTCGGTAAGTTTGGTGGCAGAAGTACCCGTCCATCCGGTGAACTTATAGCCTTCTTTTTCGGGGTTTACGAGAGTAACTTCGTCGTTTTCGGCAAATTCTTTCGGATTGGTTTTTCCTTCGGGCAATTTGCCGCCATCAAGTTTGTAAAAGATTTTGTATTTGAGTTCTGCACCTATCAGAGCATAGGTAAAGAGTCCGGGATTGTCTTCTTCATCGGGGTGAGCATATGTAGTTCCGGTTGCTAAATTTTTTTCAGCATCGGGCATTTCATCCGTTAAAGGAATAGATTTATAGGTAAAGCCATTGCCACCTATAAGATTAACACAATCATAAAGCATAATATTTCCTTTTTCTAGTTCACCTTCGGTACTCCATCCGTCAGATACGAATACCGTATTTAATTTTTCGCAAGCCTGTCCTATATAATTACTTGTAAAAAAATTATTAAAAGAACCGACATTTTTGGTTTTCCACGTTCTTAAGTCAAGACATTCAAGACTTTTGCAATTTTTAAAAACACCTTGCAAAGATATTGGACCATCGAATTCAAATGTACCGCTTACATCCACATCTTCAAGAGATTCACAATTCTCAAAAAAGTATTCCATATCAATAATTTTATTAGCATTTACTTGGCTCATATCAACACTTTTCAGATTTTTGCAATCTTTAAACATCCATGCACATCTATCACTTAGGTTTAACTTGCCCAATTTCACAGTTTTAAGTTGGCTTTCCCCGTCAACACAAGCGAACATATACTCTGTCAGAGCCGAAACACCATCAGCAGATTTCCAATTACTTAAATCAATACTTTCCAAAGAATAACACTTCGAAAACATTCGTCTCATCTCCACAACACTTGCCCCACCAAAATTGCTCAAATCTACTGTTCGGATATTTGATTCCAGGAACATCTTCAATAAATTAGTAACCTTCGGGGCTACAAAACTTGACAAATCAAGATCGATATTTTCACAGCCACTAAAACTTTCCGCAAACATATAGCCCATATCCAACACATTTCTTGTGTCAAAGTTTTTAAACGCTGTTGAAGCGGCGGTAGGATCAGAGCAAGTACAATTAGCAAACATATATCGCATATCTTCCACATCAGATGTATTCAAGTTCTGTAAGCCTTCAATGTTAGCCAAATCACAACCGTAAAACCAATATTCACACGATTTAAGTTTTCCGGCATCAGATTTTGTATAATTGATAAAAGCATCAGTCAATACTACTTTTTTATATCCGCTAAGATTCCAATGTGGGGTGTCGTATATATGCTCTATATAACCATCATTGTCATATACCTTACAACACTGCGAGTTTAAATTAGCCACAAATTTGGGATCATGCGTGTATTTATTTTCATCGTACAAGAAAGAAAAAGTTTCCGCTGATTCATCATAATAGGTGTAGGCAGTTTTTTTGGTCATTTCTACAGAGATTTTTATAAACTCGTTGTCATCATTCAGCATTTTTATTTCAACATAGCCTACACCAGCATCCCATTCGTCCGCTGTATACACCACTTCCGATGCATTATTACCTGTAACATCTATAGGATATCTTTCAATATCTTCTATTGTAATACCAATTGAATAGGAACATTGTTTCCCATTATTTTTCTTTACTGAAATTTTATCACCGGCATTGTTTACTGGAATTTTTAAAACCACGCCCGTTTTGGGAAGAAGCATATCTGCAGTAGCAGTGATTACATTACCCTTAGCTTGAACTTGCATAAAAACTCCGTCATTAGCATCATCACGAACATAAACGGATTCAGAAGATTCGCTACAATTTACCACCGCTTTAGTAACTTCGGAAACAGTTTTAAACGTCCATGAAGCTGTAATTTTGTCGGTTTGCGCAAAACTTCCTAAAGGGGATAGGATGGATAACAAAAAAAGGATTAAAAATAAACAAGGTTTGGTTTTCATAAATAAAAAATTTTAATAGTTTATAAATTTAAGTTGACTATACCGCCCGTGTATAACGAACGATGAGGCAAAGGTATGGAGAATTTTTGAAAATGTCAATAGGGGAAGGGGGGAATATAAATCTTTTCACAAAAAACATTACAATCAATAAAAATAAAACCTATCTTTGCACTCGGCAATAAACTATATCTTATAAATTAACTTTTAAAAATTTAAAAATGAAAAAAGTATTATCAATGATGGCTGCAGCCATTATGTGCGCATTTATGTTAGTATCATGCGGTGTTTCTTCATCGTACCAAAATGAGATGCTGGCACTGAACGATGCTGCCATCAAGCACGATGCCAACGGCATGCTTACCAACGCAAAAGTTATTCTCAACGGTCAAGACAAAGCCACTGCCAACGACCTTATCACTGCAAGCTATTGTGCATATCAGGCTATTGTGCAAATAAACGAGGAAGGTGGACAAATGAATATTGAGGAAGCATTGGACTTTTGTAAAAAAATTGTTTCGGCTAACGAAAAAGGAAAATCCTTGGATCCTCAGTTCTACGAAGAACAAAATCAGAAACTTAAAACAATAATTGGCTCCTCAATCGACGAATATACAGCTTTAGTTAAAAACGATTGGATTCCTAAATACGAAAATATCCTCGCCGGCAATACAACAGTAAACGATGGTTCCGAAGAAGGTAACGCAGAAGCAGAAGATGAAGGCGATGACGAAGAATATTCTGACGACGAAGAAGAATAAAATAGCATTCTAACTTCCACTATATTGTGCCGCGTTTTGTAAAAAAATGCGGCACTTTTTTTTGAAAATAAGGGGCAAGAGAGAGAGTTTTTTCGTATATTTGGAGTACAAAAACAAAGAATATGAAAGGAAAAACACTTTTCGACAAAATATGGGAGGCGCATGTGGTAAAAACCATCAAGGATGGTCCCGATGTGCTGTTTATCGACCGTCAATATATGCACGAGGTAACATCTCCGGCGGCTTTTGAGGGACTAAGGCAACGAGGCATTAAACCCCTTATGCCAAACCGCATTACGGCAGCATGCGACCACAATGTGCCTACAATCAATTATAAACGTCCCGTTGACGACCCGCTATCAGAGGCACAGATTGCAGCCTTGGAACGCAATACCCAACAATTTGAAATACCATTTTACGGTCTTGGAAACCCTTGCAACGGCATTTTGCACGTTATTGGTCCTGAACTTGGATTAACACAGCCAGGAATGACCATAGTTTG
Organism: Bacteroidales bacterium; assembly: GCA_017962175.1. GTDB lineage: Bacteria > Bacteroidota > Bacteroidia > Bacteroidales > UBA3824 > UBA3824. Next base: position 27,775 of record JAGCVU010000073.1, read on the forward strand.
CGGCGACAGTCACACATCCACACACGGTGCTCTCGGCTGCATTGCTTTTGGCATTGGCACATCAGAGGTGGAAACCGTTACCGCCACACAATGCCTTTTGCAATATAAACCTCAGCAAATGAACATCATAGTAGAAGGCACGCTGCAAAAGGGCGTTACCTCCAAAGACCTTGCACTTTATCTTCTCTATAAATACGGCACCGACTTTGGCACTGGATTTTTTATAGAGTTTTCGGGTAGCACAATCAAAAATCTTTCGGTAGAATCGCGTATGACACTCTGCAACATGAGCATAGAGATGGGTGCTCGTGGTGCGTTGATTGCTCCAGACAGCCGCACAATAGAATACATCAAAAATACTCCCAACGCTCCAAAAGATTGTGGCAAGACTGTAAAACATTGGCAATCATTATTTTCCGATTCTGATGCCGTATTTGACAAAATCATAAAAGTAAATGCCGACGAAGTTCCCGTAATGATAACCTACGGCACCAATCCCGGAATGGCGATGCCCTTAGACGGCGTTATTCCCGACCGCACCGACGACAAAAAGTTCGTTCGCGCACTACGATATATGGGTTTCTCCTCGGGCGAAAAACTCATTGGCAAACACATACAAAACGTATTTATAGGCAGTTGCACCAATGGCAGAATAGAAGATTTTCGTTTGGCGGCTGAGATTATGCGTGGCAAAAAAGTGGCTGAGGGCGTTACGGTTTGGATAGTGCCGGGCAGCAACCACGTTTTAGAGCAAATCAAAGCCGAAGGGTTAGATACCATTTTCACCAACGCCGGAGCGGAAGTTCGTTTGCCGGGCTGTTCGGCTTGTTTAGGTATGAATGCTGATAAAATTCCTTCGGGAAATTACTGTGTTTCAACATCTAATCGCAATTTTGAAGGTCGTCAAGGCGCAGGAGCAAGAACAATACTTGCCAGCCCGATTACTGCGGCATGGGCTGCGGTGAAGGGTAAAATATAAATCTTTTTTTTATATTTGCAAAAAACAAACCTTATCATCTATGGAAAAAAACAATATAACAATATCCACCGCAGTGGTGTTTAAGAGCGACAACATCGACACCGACAAGATAATTCCGGCACGGTTTCTCAAAGCCGTCAGTCGTGGCAATTTTGGCGAAAAACTATTCTGCGACCTGCGAACAAATCCAAATTTCTGTCTCAACCAATACACCGGCAATCGCAAAATCCTCATCACAGGCAACAATTTTGGCTGCGGATCGAGCCGCGAACACGCAGTTTGGGCACTCTACGATTATGGTTTCCGTGTGATTATTGGGGCAGGTTTTGCCGATATTTTTAAAAACAACGCCTTCAACAACGGACTTTTGCCGCTCATCCTTCCCGAAGAGCAATGCAACATATTGGCACAAAAGGCAATAGCCAATCACGACACCGTTTTTGAAGTAAGTGTAGAGGCGCAAACCGTTGGCATTCAAGGTGGTGAAAAATATCATTTCAATATCGACCCCTTCCGCCGCGAATGTCTTATAAATGGCTCTGACACAACGCAATGGCTATTAAATATGAAGGAGGAAATAATCGCCTTTGAAAAGCACAATTCTCGATAATTCGTTCTAATTCGTTTTAATTCACGTTTTAAAAAAAGATATATGGAAAAGAAAATAGCAGTAATCGGCGGCGACGGTATAGGTCCCGAAGTAACGGCTCAGGCTGTGAAGGTTTTAAACGCAGTTGCCCAAAAAGTCGGGCACACTTTTAATTATATAGATGCCATCGGCGGCGCAACGGCTATCGACCAATGTGGCGACCCGATGCCCGATGCCACTATCCAAACCTGCAAAGATTGCGATGCAGTACTTTTTGGTGCTTTTGGCGACCCCAAATACGACAACGACCCCAACGCAAAAGTGCGTCCAGAACAAGGATTGCTAAAAATACGCAAAGACCTCGGATTATATGCCAACATTCGCCCGATTTTTACCTTTGAATCATTGATTCACAAATCGCCAATAAAAAAAGAGATAGTAGAAGGTTCTAATTTTGTGGTAGTTCGCGAACTTACAGGCGGAATGTATTTTGGCATGAAAGGTCGCACCGAAGACAATCAAACCGCTTTCGACACCAACGTTTATTCGGTGTTTGAAATTGAGCGCATACTCAAAACCGCATTCACCCTTGCCATGCAACGCCGCAAAAAACTTCTTGTGGTCGATAAGGCCAACATACTTGCCACATCGCGACTTTGGCGCGAAACCGCAATGCGCCTCAGTGCCCAATATCCCGAGGTAAAAACCGATTATATGTTTGTAGACAATGCCTCAATGCGCATTATCACCACGCCCAAAGATTTCGACGTAATAGTTACCGAAAACACCTTTGGCGATATTCTCACCGACGAGGCTAGCGTTATAACAGGTTCAATGGGTTTGATGCCGAGCGCATCTGTTGGCACGTATACATCACTGTTTGAGCCCATTCACGGGTCGTACCCACAAGCGGCAGGCAAAAACATAGCCAATCCAATGGCGGCAATACTTTCGGCGGCGATGCTTTTAGAAATGGCATTTGAATTAAAACCCGAAGCCGAAGCTATCAAATCAGCTGTTAATCAAGCTATTAAAAACGGAATCGTAACCGAAGACATCGCAGTGGGCAAAACCTATTCCACAACCGAAGTTGGAGACTATATAGCCACGTCAATTTTGGGAACAAAGTAAAATTTTAACAAAAAAAGCAATTTTTTGCAATAAAAGCCGCTTATATTTGTAAAAAACATCTATCTTCGCCAACAAAAAAATTGATTGGTCAAGAACGAATATATAGTTAGGCTAATTAAATTTAACCAATTAACACATAAATAGAGCAATGAAAAAACTAACAAATCTACTTTTGATGCTGATGCTCTTGATGGCAACAGCTTGCGACAAAACAGACGACAACGAAGAAGAAATTCCTCAAGAAATCTTCAACCCCGGCGACAAAAAAATCGGCTTGGTGCTTAGCGGCGGTGGTGCCAAAGGCGCAGCAGAAATAGGCGCACTCAAAGTTATTGATCAAAAAGGAATCAAAATCGATTATATCTCAGGCACAAGCATTGGCTCAATAATGGGCGCACTCTACTCTGCCGGATATACCCCCGACGAATTGGAAGCTATGTTTTCAAAACTCTCCAAAGACGAGGCTAAAAAAACTTCAGTAATCCGACAGATAGTTAGCGACATGTTAGAAGCCAAAGGCGTAAGCACTTTCGACGACCTCAAAATTCCATTCCGCTGCGTTGTAGCCGATGCCAAAGAGCTCAAAGAGGTGGTATTGTCAGAAGGTTCGGTACTTGATGCAGTAATGGCTTCATCAGCAATACCATACATTTACGACAATGTTACTATCGACGGACATATTTATGTTGACGGCGGATTTTACAACAATCTGCCCGTTGATGTAGTTTTGGATATGGGTGCAGAATATGCACTTGTGGTAGACCTACGTCAAGATGGCGAATCGTTTGTACCGGCAGAAATTGAACCCTTTATTGTAGGTTTCTTAGAGTTTCCTGCCTTAGCTAAAGAAAAACTCGGCGATGCTACCGAAATTGTAACCGATTATTTCGACCGTCGTCCCGACAAAGCTAAATACGAAGCCAACGTGCTTAAAGCCGACACCTACATTCACCCCGACCTTTCGTATTACAATGCGCTCAGTTTCGGTGCCAACAACATTAAAAAAATGTCAGAAATCGGTCAAAAAACCGCTGAAGCAAAATTAGTATTGCCTTCAAAATAGATGTTCACGCATCTTCAGCACGATTTTAAATAACTAATCACTAAAATATTAACAACAATGAAAAACTATCTACTCCCGAGCATTGCTTTAATGCTCGCAGGCTCGTTAGCCATATCTTGCAACAAAGACAAAAACGATGACGGACCATTCGATCCCGGATTCACTTACGACAAACCTGAAATCATTCATCTCGACAAAATCATTCCTGTAGAAATCAACGAAAGCACATTTCCCGACCCGGTTTTCCGTGCAATTATTTCTACCCGCGACTACGACAAAAACGGCGACGGCACTTTAGACGAGGAGGAAATTCTCTACATACGCAATATCCACTGCGAAGCTGCCGGTGTAAAATCGCTCCAAGGTATTGAGTATCTGTTAGAATTGCGTGGTATTTATTGTCAAGACAATGAAATATCTACTTGGAACCTCGACAACAACAAACTCCTTACTGGTATTTGGTGTTCGGGCAACAAATTTAAAGCACTTGATTTTACTGGTCTTGACGACCTTATTTGGGTTTATTGCCACGACAACCACGAACTTGAAAATCTCTGTGTAAGCAACAACCCCCAAATGGCTTACGTTGAGTGCAACACATGTCCGCTAAAACATATCGACGTAACCCACAACCCCGAATTGGAACACCTTATGTGCGGCACATGTCAACTTACCGAACTCGACCTGAGCAAAAACCCAAAACTCCAACATTTAGATGCTTTTCAAAACGATTTCACCGAGTTAGACCTTTCGCACAACCCTCTGTTGAAACGTGTTGACATTTGGTTCAATGAGCACCTCGGCGATGTTAAAATCAGCCATCTCAAAGGTTTGCAAACTTACAACTGTGCCAAAACAGGCATCAACAAATTGGATGTTAGCCACAACACAGAGCTTTACAAACTTACTTGTAGCTACAACCAAATCACAGAGTTAGACCTGAGCAAAAACCCGAAACTCATTATCCTTCAATGTCAAGACAACGCACTCTCAAATCTCGACTTTTCTAACAATCCTCAAATGCGTTTTCTCTGGGCTGCACACAATAAATTCACATCTATTGACCTGAGCAACACCCCATACCTCAGAAAAGTTCTCAAAGAGGGCACTTACGAAAAATCCAACAACGGAGTTGACCACGAATGGTATATCAAATTGGGCGGCGACGTTTCTACCGGCGACGACAATCAACTTTACCTTTGGGTAAACCTCAACGTTGATATCAACGACGCTTCAAACGGACAATTAGCTTTTGAGGAAAAATACTCAGACTTAGACCCCGGCGTTAAAGAAAGCGACTGTCTTACACGCGGATACGTAATGAACTACCTCTACGAAATGGCAGGAAGTCCAAACATGGGAGGTCGTAAATCTTCTTACAAAGACGTTGCCGGCAACAAATACGAAGACGCCATCATTTGGGGCGAATTGAGAGCTATGACAATGGGCTTCCCCGAATTCTTAGGCGACTATTTTGCTCCTAACAAATGGATTACTCGTCAAGACCTCACATTTATGCTTATGCGTTATGCCGAAGCATATAATCTTAGACGCGAAATCGACTTTGGACGTAGCGACGAATACCTCGACTATTTTGAAATCGACTACGACCATTGGGAAGCTATTTGCTGGTGCGCTACTTGGCACATTATCGAAGGCAAAGGCAAAGAGGGTGCTCCCAAGAGCGAGCAAAAATTCGACCCGTTCGGACGCGTAACTCAAGCCGACCTCGACCTTGCAATTGCTAATCTCAAAGAGGTTAACAA
>JAGCVU010000074.1 GCA_017962175.1 Bacteroidales bacterium
GAAAATTAATCAAAAAAAAAGTTTGAAATATTGATTTTGTTATTATCTTTGCAGTGTCAACCAAAACTCAATTGCTATGGAAAACGCTACAATAGAGACACTTTACGAGACTTCGGAAAGGATTGTGAAGGCGGTGAAGACCGATTTTACAAGATACTTGTATAATAAAATCAATTGGAACAACGACCTCATTGGTATCAAAGGTGCGAGGGGCGTTGGAAAAACTACGCTGATGCTCCAATACATCAAGCGAAATTTCAAAAACAACCTCTCCAAGGCTCTGTACGTCTCGCTCGACAACCTTTGGTTTGCCAATCACACTTTGTCGCAAGTAGTTGACTATCACTACAAAAACGGCGGCACTCACATATTTATCGACGAAATTCACAAGTATCCCAATTGGCAGACGCTCCTCAAAAACATCGTTGACGAATACCCCGGATTCAACGTCGTGTATACAGGTTCGTCGATGTTGAAGATAGACTATCACAAGGGCGACTTGTCGAGAAGGCAGATTGTTTATACGCTCAAAGGACTGTCGTTCAGGGAGTTTATTGAATACGAAACGCAACAGATATTTCCCGCACTCACTCTTGAAGACCTTTTGCAGACACACTCCGAAGTGGCGATGCAGGTAACTGAAAAACTGAAAATACTGCCGCTTTTCGACAAATACCTAAAATGCGGCTATTATCCATTTTACAAGAAAGACACGGCGGGATTTGGTATGAGGTTGCAAAACACAATCCTGAGCATACTCAACGAGGATATGCCATACGTTGAAGACATCAGTCAGGCTACCAAGATGAAAATAATGAGGATGCTGATGATTATCGCCGAAAACGTGCCTCAGACGCCCAAGATGTCGGATCTCTACGCCGCTCTCGAAACAAGCAGGGAACAGGGACTCAAAATGTTGTCACTTTTGGAAAGTGCCGACCTCCTTACCACGTTGTCGGCTGTAACCAAAAATTTCAAGTATATGTCGAAGCCCGACAAGATTTACCTCAACAACCCCAACTTGATGTATGCGCTCACGCCAAACGCCAACAGGGGCACGCTGAGAGAGACGTTTTTTCTCAACCAACTGTCGTACGTCGGCGCGGTCAACTATCCCAAGCAAGGCGATTTCCTCTTCCAACAGAAATACCTCTTTGAGGTGGGCGGACACAAGAAGACTTTCGACCAAATCAAAGACCTCCCCGACAGTTTCCTCGCCGTTGACGACATCGAAACAGGCAGAAGAAACAGGATTCCGCTGTATATGTTTGGGTTTCTGTATTAAGGGGAAGGGTTAATCACTTCCCCGATTTCTCTCTGTTGCATTTTTTGCAGAGCATTTGGCAGTTTTCTTTTACCGTGTGACCGCCTTGACACCACGGCTTTATGTGGTCGGCTTCCATCTCTTCAATTTCAAATTTTTTGCCGCAGATTTTGCAGATACCGTTCTGATTTTCATACACTTCGCGCTTGGTGTTGTCGTCGAAGGCACGGATGCCAAGGTGCTTTTCGTCGCCGTCAAGGACGTATGAATAGATGCCTGATTTTTTCTGAACGTCGGAGTCTTTCATTAGTTCTGACACTCGGGATTCAAGTTGCTGAACGTTAAGGTTTTGGTTGTGAAACTTATCGTAAAGCAAACCCCAATCCACGCCTTTCATTTCTTTGCGGTATTTTGGGAAAATCGCTTTCACCCAAGAGATTACGCTTTGAAAATAGTTCCAAAGTTCTATTGCGTTGTTGTCGTGCTGATGCTTGCCCATATAAATCTCGATGCCAACGTTGCGGGCAATCCAACTGAGCGCAGTTTCGAGATAGTCTTGACGTATGGGCGAACCATTGAGATATTTGCTCGCCAATCCGTATGCCGCACAGTTGTTTTTAGAGAAATAACGCTTGGCATCGCTCACCCAACTGCCTGAATATACGGCGTTTCGGAGTTCCTGTTCGGTGAGTTTTTCACCGGCTATGTTGATGGTTCTGAACCATTTGAGTTTTTCGCTGTCGCTGCCGCTGCAAATGTAGATTTGAAGTTCGTAATCAAGAATTTTTTCCGCCTCGTCTTTGGTAAGGTTGTAAAAATATTTGAAGTAATACGCAAAATCACCGTTAACATACTGACAAATTGAAATTGTACGTTGCTGACCGTCAATGATTTCGTAAGTGCCATCGTCGCGAGTAGCCCAATACATCACATTGAGTGGAAAACCATTTGTAACAGTGTCGATTACGGCGTCGCGCTGTTTGTCGTTGTAGACAAATTCGCGCTGATACGGCGGGCGCACGTCGAGTTTGCCGCCAAAAGCCTTAACACCGCTTTCGGCATTGTCTTGATAACCATCGGTAAGTTGACGGATTGTGATTTTGTGTAATTCGATTTGCATAGTTTTCAATTATTTAGAGTTGAACGGAGTTTGTGGTTCGGCAGCAAGGTGGTATTCTAATTGCGGTTTGCGACGAATTAAAATTCTAAAATAAGGACATTTCCCATTTACAGCCAAGTCCTTATCATCATTACCTTTTCTGAATTTTACAATCTCGAATTGTTCAGGATTATATTTGTCCAAAAAAGTAATAGGCACACCCATTACACCATCGTAATCCATTGGAATATCAGATGTTTTGTCAACATTAATTGCATCGTAATTATCGTATGTTGGATAGTCTTCGGGATTATAAGTTTTATAAAGAATTAAATCTTCGTGACGCTTTTTAATTTCTAAATTTGTAAACCAATTTACACCCGATACTCGAATCATTCCTTCCTTATGACTTGATGCCGTTGCAACATCTTCGTATGAAGAAATAAAATGACCTGCTCCACCTTTGAAACCATAACCAAGCCATATTTTATTATTTTTGATTAGAGGAAAGATTTCTTTATAGGTAATTGCATTCTGATGTCCAACTATTATGAACTTTTTATTATATTCCATCAGTTGAGCCATATATTCACGGAACAGAGAAAAAGGTGGATTAGTAACCACAATATCAGCCTGTTTTAAAAGTTCAATACATTCAGAACTACGAAAATCGCCATCACCTTTAAAGTAGTTAATTCCTATTTCTTCGGGGTCGGGAACTCTGTTCCCATTTTTATCTCCATTGTATTCGAGCCAAATGGCTCGTTCAGAATCATTTTTGGAAAACAAGTCTCTGTTTTGGCTTTTGTAACAAGTAGTTATAAGTTTCTTTAAGCCCAAATGTTCAAAACCATAACTGAAATAGTGAAAGAAATTGCTGACACGTGGGTCATCACAATTGCAAAGAACGGTTTTACCTTTGAAATGCTCTTTGTAATGTTTCAATTCGTTCTCGATGTCAGAAAGTTGAGTATAAAACTCATCCTTTTTGGCTTTGTTTGCTGCGTGCAAATTTTTGTTTCCTGCCATTTTGATTGATAGTTTTTTGCATTTGCTATCAATCACTTATCGGCATAAAATAAGGCGTGAGCCTTTCTATCACATTCACGAGGAGCCTAGGAGAACCCCGCTGTACCCATAGAGTTTGCTCACACCTTACGCGGTGCGAGCATCAACAAATTGGGTACAGCGAGAGCATCTTTGACACTCCGTGAATTGCTTTTATTCCAACTGATTCAAAATCAATAGTTTCCTAGGCTTTTGTTTTGAATGTGAATAATAGTCAATGCTTTATATGTTAATAAATTATGTCTGTTTTTACTTTATAATAAATTATAATTAGTTATACATTTTGCTTTAATAAAGCAACAATGCAAAGATAAGCAATATTTTTAATCAATAAGACAAAAGCCGATAAAATTTGCAATTGTTGGAATATTTTTCTAACTTTGCAGTAATTAAAAATTGGCATATTATGAACCCATCAGCATTAATATTAGAACCAAGTGTCCCATTTTCAGACATTAAGA
>JAGCVU010000075.1 GCA_017962175.1 Bacteroidales bacterium
CCGCATTATGCTCTATCCCGCTGAAATTCTGTTAGGTATAGGAATTTTCTTGGGTGCAGTTTGGGCAAATATTTCGTGGGGACGATATTGGAGTTGGGACCCGAAAGAAACTTGGGCATTGATAACTTTTATGATTTACGCCGTTGGTTTTCATAGAATTTCGCTAAAATTCCTTCAAAACAACCGCCATCAGCACCTATTTTTTGTACTTGCGTTTCTCACAGTGCTGATGACGTATTTTGGTGTGAATTACTTTTTAGGTGGTATGCATAGTTATGCAAATGGGTGATTAACACAACAATTCCATTGCTGTCCAAATCTTTTCTCTTATGAAAATTGTCTTATCAAAACCTAATCATTTCTTCTTTTTTTTTCCTAATTTTGCAAAAAACAAAAATCTTAAAATTATGCTCAGGTTTGTATTTACATTGATTATAACTATGTTAACATCAACATTATTGGCTCAGGGCGTGGTGGACGTTCTCAAAATTCCAACCTCAACACAGCCATAGGTTTTTCCATTCCCGAAAGGTCTGAATCAACGCAGGTTTCGCCGGTGGGTACAAAGCCGCATTTCTGCATAACGCGACCCGAGGCAGGATTGTCAACAAAGTGACTACTAATGAGCGACTTATAATCGCTAACGGCGCGGATGTGTTTAATCATTAGATTAAGTGCCTCGGTGCAAATGCCTTTGTTCCAATACGGTTTGCCAACCCAATAACCCACGAGCGGTTCGTTTGGACGCGATGGGAGTGTGGATGTGTAATTGGTCATATATCCGATAGAGCCGATTGGTTCGCCCGTTTCGCGGAGAATGATAGCCCACGTGGTGTCGTTCATCAAGATATTGCGCAAAACCTCTGTGCTGTCCTCAATGCTTTTGTGCGGCGGCCACCCTGCGCGAGTGCCAATATCGGGGTCGGAGGCGTATTTGTAGAGAGCCTCCACATCGTCCTCACGCCACGGTCGGAGAAGGATGCGGTTGGTATGGAGTTCCCATTTTGCCATCGAAACCCACGAAACGCCGTTGTCGAAATGTTCGGTTTTGAAAGTCCTGAACCCTTCGCGCTCGTAAAATGTGTAAGTGCTTGTGATGTCGGAAGTTGTTTCGAGCCAAACACGGTTGTGCGGCAACACCTCTTGAATCTTGTGGAGCAACTCTTTTGCATATCCATTGCGCTGATATTCAGGCAAAACCATCAACCGTCCGATAAATAGCGACCCGTCGTCCACCTTGCCCCTCACCGAGCCGACAATCTTGCCATCGTCAGCCACCATTTTGAGCACGGTAAAATTAGGAAACTCTTCGAGAGCCGTTTCGATAGTTTCAGTGATATTAGGTGCGTCGAGCCAATTAAGCACCTCACCCACAGGCAAAAACGCCTTATGTTGCAGTTCCAAAATTTCGGGAACATCGTTGATTGTTGCGGTTTGGATTTGCATAATTTGAGGGTTTTATAAAATTTATTTTTCCCACTCCGTAATCTCGCACTCGTGCTTTTTTGTGTCCTTGTCGTAGTTGATGGCGACTAAAAGGAGATTGCCTTTGTAGTTGTCGAGGGCGTCGAAATATTGGCGGCTTTGAATCTGTTGCAATGCCTTTCCGGTTGATTCGTTGATTTTCAACTCGATAATAATTGCCGGATGCTCAGGCGATTTCACCACCGGAACATACACCAAGTCGGCAAAGCCCTTTCCCGTAGATAGTTCCTTGAAACAGTTGTAGTAGTTGAGCGCGTGAACAAAAGCGATATAAACGGCGGCGGCGAGTGCGTTTTCGTTGTTGTAGTTGCGGCTTGAACTAACGTGTAAGTGGGTGTTGTCTAAGGCTTGGGCAACGGCATCGGAGTTTTTGAGAAGGGTCTGTTCCAAAAGTTCTTCCGAAGCCTTGATGATTTCGTCGGTTTTGGAATATTCGGGCAAGGTAGAAACCGCCCTATGCCACTCTTTGCGGACTTCAAGATTAGGAATTCTGCACGTAAATTTGTTATTGTCGTAGGCCAAATAGCCGAGATGAATCAAATATGTAAAAACATCATCCTTGCTGACAAAATCGGTCATCGTGTTGAGATACATTTCAACATCTACCTTCACTTCTTCGCCAGAAAGCATTTTAATTACGTCTTCTTTCGCGCCTTTGTAGTTGTGTTTCAGACGGTCTGTGATGACCATATACGTGGAAGTCTTGCCCCAAAAGTTGCCAAACTTTTTGGTCTCCATACACATTACTACGGATTCGGGATTGTAAATTTCAAATCCGTTTTGGGCATAGCCGTCGTATTCTTTTTTGCATTGTGCAAAGTCCACCTTGTATTTTGTGCATAATGGCTTTACCTCTTGTTCTGTAAACCCTACAAATTCGGCAAGATTGAAAGCATCCAAAATTGTATATTCCCTAAAATTGTTGAGTTTGCTCTGAACCCTGTCTCTCACAATTGGCAAGATTCCTGTGAGATATGCGAGCGCAATTGCAGGTTTAAGAGTGTTACTTTTAAAAAGTCCGTTCAGGAACTCCAAATAATCGGCAAAAAGATGTGTGCCAAATGTGTCGCGCACAAGGCAGTCGTACTCGTCGAGAATGATTACAAAGGTTTCATTGTTTTCTTTATATACCTTCATCATACAGTTGGCGATAGTTTCGTTCTCCACAAACCTTATCTTGGGATATTGTTCCTGAAATTCGTCACGTACCTTTTTTTGAAGGTCTTTGAGCATTTCATTTTTATCATTTGCGTTCTGATACTCGCTCGCAACATCTATCGCAATGAAATTCAGTTTGTTTAGATACTGTTCGTAATTTTTAGCCTTGGAGATTTTCAACTTGGAAAAAATCTCTCGCGAATCGCAACCCTTTGAATAGTATGCGCACATAATGTTTGTGGCGATTGTTTTGCCAAACCGCCTCGGACGAGAAACGCAGATATATTGGTTTCCACTGTCGATAAACTTGTTTAACTCGCTTATCAACATTGATTTATCTACGAATATATTGCCGGCCAACGTTTTTTTGAAACCGGCATTGCTTGGATTGAGGTATATGCCCATAGTGCCTTACGTTTTATTTTCCGCAAAGTTAGCAAAAATTATTTTAAATCTCTAATCGCCGCCTGCAATTCTTCCAAAAAATGTGCTGCGTGGCCGCCGTCCATCTGAACGTGGTGAAACTGAAACGAGATTGGCAATGTTACCTTAAACCAATGTTTTCGGTAACGTCCCCACGAAAGGAACGGATTGTTGTAAATGCCTGAATATTGATTTACTATGCAGTCGAGTTCGGTGCCTGTAACCGCCGACGTGCCAACAATTGCCGCGCCTTCGTCCAAGATGTTTTGACAAGATTCTATCGCTGATTTTGATATTGAGATGTAATCGTTGTTAAAACGCTGCAA
>JAGCVU010000076.1 GCA_017962175.1 Bacteroidales bacterium
AACCAAAATCATACCCATATAAGGCGGCAGATGGAGGAAAGTTTTGAGCACGGGAACCATCAGCAGCGAACCGATACCCCAATATAGGCAGAACGATTGAAGGCGGTTTTCGCTCTTGCTAACCAGAACCTTATCCTCACCAGGCACTTCAAGGTCGCCTTTGAGGGTAAAGCCTAAAACAATCAGCGGAATCACCATCGACACAATTGAGGGCAAAAGCAGCGATGCAATCACCTTACCAGCAGTGATATAGCCTCCAATCCACAGCATAATGGTGGTAACATCTCCGATAGGACTCCACGCACCACCCGCGTTAGCAGCCAGCACAATCATACCGGCGTAAGTCCAGCGCAGATGCTTGTCGGCCACCAGTTTGTTGAGCAGCGTCACCATCACGATAGTAGTGGTAAGGTTGTCGAGCACCGCCGACATAAAGAACGTGAGAATGCTCAGCATCCAAATAAGTTTTTTCTTGCTTCGAGTAGTTATCTTGTTGGTAATGATTGAAAAACCGTTGTGTTTGTCGATAATAGCCACGATAGTCATTGCACCAAGAAGGAAGAAAAGCGTCTCGGACGTTTCGCCCAAATGATGAAGGCTCTCCTCTTGAATAATAAAAGTGGTAAAAAACGAATCGTCGTGCGGCTTGTCGGGGTTTTCAGCCACATATTCGTCCCACGACTTGTTGGTGATACCGGGGTCGTTGAGGATTGATTCTTTACCGATTACAAACAGGATCCACATTAATGCACCGAGCATAAGGGCTGTGGCGGCCTTGTCGATTTTTAGTTTGTGTTCAAGGGCGATGCACGCATACCCAATCACAAACACTACAATCATTAGAATAAACATAACTAATACCTTTTAAGATTTTCTTTTTTTAAAAACGCCGCAAAGGTAAAAACTTTTATTAGGGAAAGAAAAAAATGTTTATTACAAAATAATTAAAAATAATTGCTAATTTTGCAGTAGTAAAACGATTCTCAAACTACGAATTTTTCACTAAACCATCCCGAAATATGACAAAATTTGGTACTGTATTCAAACAAGGCGGAAAAAAAGCCCTCCTTTGCGGTAGCGGCGAACTTGGAAAAGAAGTTGCAATCGAACTTCAACGCCTTGGCATAGAGGTAATTGCACTCGACAAATATGAAAACGCTCCCGCTATGCAGGTGGCGCACAAATCGTATGTGGTGTCGATGCTCGACGGCGAAAAACTCCGCGAAATTATCTCATCCGAAAAACCCGACTACATTATTCCCGAAGTGGAGGCAATCGCCACCAAAACCCTTGTGGAACTCGAAAAAGAGGGCTACAACGTTATCCCCACCGCGCGAGCCACTTTCCTCACTATGAACCGCGAGGGAATACGCCGTTTGGCTGCCGAAGAACTTGGCATCAAAACTTCTGAATATCGTTTTGCAGCCACGCACGATGGTTTTGTAGACGCAGTAAAAGCCGTGGGAATACCCTGCGTGGTAAAACCCATTATGAGCAGTTCGGGACACGGTCAGAGCGTTATTAAATCAGAAGCCGACATCGAAAACGCGTGGAAAATTGCCCAAGAAGGCGGACGAGCAGGCGCAGGCAAGGTGATTGTGGAGGCGTTTGTAAAGTTCGACTACGAAATTACCCTACTCACAGTACGTCACAAGGGCGGAACAAGTTTTCTCGAACCCATCGGACATTGGCAGAAAGACGGCGATTATCAAGAATCGTGGCAACCTCAACCCACCACGCCCGAAGTACTTCAAAAGGCTCAGCAGATTGCCGAAAAAATCACCACTGCCCTCGGCGGATACGGTATTTTTGGCGTTGAGATGTTTGTAAGTGGCAACGATGTAATTTTTAGCGAAGTGTCGCCACGTCCGCACGATACAGGTATGGTAACTATGATTTCACAAGACCTTTCGGAATTTGCGCTCCACGTAAGGGCAATTCTCGGATTGCCTATTCCTAACATCGCATTCCACGGACCGTCGGCATCAAAAGCCGTAGTGGTAAGCGGCGACAGCGACCACGTTACATTTGAAAATCTTGAAGAAGCCCTCAACATTCCCGACACGCAGATCAGAATTTTTGGCAAACCCGAAGTTCACGACCACCGTCGTATGGCAGTTCTCCTCGCCCGTGGCAACGACATCGACGACGCCCGCCGAAAAGTTCAAGAAATGTATTCAAAACTCAAAATTGAGATATAGGTAATTGTCAACGAATTAAACGAATGGAACTAATACTTTAACAAAAAAACTATTAAAGAATAAAAAAGGAAGTTCCAAAGGAACCTCCTTTACAAATTAAACTAATATTCTAAATAAGTATAGGCTAAATCTAAATAAATATTAGTTTAAATCTAAAAATATAGGAATCCTAAACAAGTATTAGTTTTCTTCCAAATAAGTATTAGTTTAATTCGTATAAAAGATAATCGCAGATTATTTTTTATTAATTCTTTAAAAGAGTTATTTGTTTAATTCGTTTAATTCGTTGACAAAAAATAAAGTTGACAAACAAAGAGTAGATAAATAAATAGATAAAACTCTAAAATAATTAAGTATGAAAAACTGTTTAATGTTATTATCGGGTGCGTTGCTATGCACATCGTTGGCATCTGCCCAAACCTTGCCCTTGGTTTTTGCCAAAGAAAACACAGGCAAAAGTATCAAAGCAGGTTATTCTCTAACACCGTCGTTTCTACCGTACAACAACGAAGCGCTCCCCGATCCATTTGTGTATCAAGACGGTACATACAACGCCACCTACAAAGGTTGGGAACGCCACCGCAACGAAACCGCCCGAATGGTGCAGGATTACGAAATAGGACCTATCCCTTCGTTCAAAAAAGTTACCGCCACCTACAACGCCGCCGAAACCACCATTAATATTAAGGTGGACACCAAAGGCGGAAGTTTGGAGTTTTCGTCAAAAATAATCATTCCCGAAGGCAACGGACCTTTCCCCGTGATTATCGGAATGAATATGCCCTCAGGCAGCATTCGTCCCGAATTTGTAAAGGGTTGCATACTTGTTCCGTTTAAACACGACCAAATTATCAAAAGCAGTCATCAGGCTGTAAGAGACAGTGCCGCAGCATTTTACAAACTATTTCCCAACTATAAGAACACCAGCGGAAACTATTCGGGATGGACTTGGGGAATCAGCCGCCTAATCGACGCGCTCTACCAAGTAAAAGACCAAATCCACGCCGATGTAAACCACATTGCCGTAACGGGTTGCTCCTACGCAGGCAAAATGGCTATGTTTGCCGGAGCGTTCGACGAGCGCATTGCCCTCACAATAATTCAAGAATCGGGTGGCGGCGGCATCAACTCATGGCGTGCAAGCGACTATCACACAGCCACAACCAATGTTAATGTAGAACGTGTGGAAAACACCAACTACTCTTGGTTCGCCCCCTCGTTTAAGGATAATTTCAACGGAAAACTCAACCGCTTGCCCTACGACCATCACCAGATAATTTCGATGATTGCACCCCGCGCCGTTTTGGTGCTCGGCAACTCCGACTATCCGTGGCTCTGCGACTATTCGGGCTATGTTAGCACCAAAGCCGCATCCAAAGTTTGGGACAAGTTTGGAATCTCCGACCGTTTTGGCTACGTGTTTGAAGGCGGACATCCTCACTGTATGGCGTGCGACTCCGAAAACGATGCCGTACAACGCTTTGTAGAAAAATTCCTCTTCAACAAACCCTCCGACACCAACATCCGCAAAGCCGACGAATTTAAAGACACCGATATGAATAGGTGGATTGGAGGATGGAAATAAAATATCCCCCATTATGACACAATCAGAAAAAATATCAAAATACGAGGAAATTGTCCCTCAAATTCAAGCACTTGTTTCGGGTGTAAAATATGGAATTAGTTCGCTTGCAAATTTTGTGGCGGCGGT
>JAGCVU010000077.1 GCA_017962175.1 Bacteroidales bacterium
ATCAAATGACTTTAAGTGCTGTACTGTGTCTGATTGTTGAATATTAGATTTGATTTTTAGTATTTTATCTATTCGCTCAACCGAGGCGGTGGATTTGCGTATAGCATACGACGCTTTAAGCATAGAACGCATTGGGCGTATTATAGAGTGAAACACAATCAAATAATATACAAACACTGATGCATCAAGAATGTAATCTCCTTGTAATACATAACGTCCGCCGTACCAAAGCATTACAGCGATTACTGTGGTAACAAGAAAGTCAGCGAAAGGAAATGCAATAGAATAATGACGGTTCAAACGATTGAAGGCTTTGCGTGTGTCGTCGTTGATATTTTCAAATTTGTCAATAGTTTTATCTTCGAGATTATAACTTTTTATCACACGTAATGATGACAACGCTTCTTCAAAATGTGCAAGTATTTTGCCTCGAAATGCTTGTGCTTTTAATGCGATGTCTTTCATATATACTCCCACTTTGAGCACAAAAAAACAGCATATACAAAGCAAAAACACGGCAAATAGTGTCAACTGCCAAGATATTGAAAACAACGTTGCCAAATACACAATGATACTTACAGGGTTTTCCAATATCATATCTATTGCAGATGCCACACCAAATTCAACTTCTTCTGCATCGCTTGTCATTCGTGACACAAAGTCGCCTTTGTTTTCTTTCGCAAAATAACTTGGACTTATTTCGGTGATTTTTTTGAATAGGTCGCCGCGTATGTCTTTGGCTATTCCTGTTCTTATTGGAATCCTAAAATAATATCCGAAATACGATGTAACATTGTTTAAAAGCGATGTTATAATCAAAAAAACACAAAGCCAAATCAGCACAATGTCTGCGCCTTGTACTGAGATTTGTTCCTGCAAATGGTAGAAGATATTGTTTTTAACAGCATCCAAAATATCTGAAAAAGAATCACAGCCGCCAAGGTCGGTGTATTCAAGTCTTTGGTCGGAAATTCCGAAAAGGATTTTTAAAATAGGAATAATTGCCGCAAAACTAAACACACTCAATACCGCACTGACAATCAACAATATAATGTAAATTATCAGATAGCGTTTGTATTTAGGAAGATAACTTCTTACTACTTGCAGAAACCTCATTTTTAGAATTCAATTTTGAGTTTTATACTCCAAGTACGACCAAAAGAATAGAAATAGTAAACTTCATCGTAGTTGACATCGCTGATTTCGGTATCTATGTTTGATGGATTCCAAGCCTTTTCGATGTAATGAGCATCAAAAACATTGTTCACTTTTGCAGTCAGCACAGCGTTTATCTTGCCAACAGGAAACTTGTATGAAAAACTCATATCCATAAAATGAGATGTCGGAATTTTGTAAGGCTCACTTGCTACCATCTCTTT
Organism: Bacteroidales bacterium; assembly: GCA_017962175.1. Taxonomy (GTDB): domain Bacteria; phylum Bacteroidota; class Bacteroidia; order Bacteroidales; family UBA3824; genus UBA3824. Next base: position 1,380 of record JAGCVU010000077.1, read on the forward strand.
ACCAAGCGATAGATTACCACCAGATAGAGAATAATATGCATAGTTTCTACCGTACATATTATAACAGCCGCTCAAATCTATGTTTTTGCCAATTTTGAACACTGCGTCAAATGCGGCCGTTGTTTGTGCTGAACCACCTACGTGGATGTTTTTCATATCAATAATAGCCCAAGCGTGGTTGTCTGAACCGGCAGACGTAGGTTCTCCGTCAGGGGTGATAGCCTGTCCTTTGGTGTCGTATGCGTAACCTTTAACCTTGTCGTTTTTCCACCGCCAATTGCCGAGCGACAACATTGCCGAAAGGTCAAGCCATTGTACAGGAGTTGCCTTCACATCCAATTCTATGCCTGAATGTAATGAATTAACACCGGTCATATTCATATAATATTTTTCTTTGTTGGTGAGTTTGCCTTTTTTGGTCATTGTTTTGTCGATCCATTCGATAAAATACCCACCGATATTTGCGCTAAATACCTCGTTTTTAAACCCGTAGCCAATTTCCGTACTGAAAGCCTTTTGATTTTTAGCGTCCTCATTGATGGCGTGTGAGGTGTTTGCCGACATAAAGACTCCCGCCTTAAATTGCGGCACGCTTGATATGTATCCAATGTTGAAATAAATGCGGTTTTGTTGATTTGCATTATAATTGATACCAGCCTTGATTGTTCCGCCGGTGAGGTTTTTGGTTTCGGAACGCGCATTTGACTTGTCATAATAAAGTCTGTCGTAACGCCAATAACTGTTGAAGTTCATAGAACCACCTAAGAAGGCATATAATCTGTTATTCGAGTAATCTAACTGTGCAAAAAAACCTTCCTGAATTATATGGCTATCGTAGTCGCGCTTCACCTTGTCGCCAATGCCCAATTGTTCGTTGACCCAAGAATCATTGGTTGCGTTAATGTTGTCTTTTTCTGATACTTCGCTCCGAGAATAATCCACAAAATAACTACCGCCAAACAAATCCGCTATCTCGTTGGAATGAACGGCTTTACAACTTCTGAAATCAATTCCACCATAGAAATTGAATTTGTTGCCTATCTGTGTGGAATACGTTGAAATAAGCCCATACCAATCCTGATTGCCAATTTGTTTTGTGAGAATTAGTTCTGAACCATTGGCAGAATTAGCATTTATCTCGTAAATTTTTCCATAATTGTAAGTGCCGTCGATGTTTCGAAAAACAGTATTGAGTTCACCGTAATTTGCACCGTACATATCGTCTTCGGAAAAAGTCTCGCTATTGGCGAAACCCGAATATCCGTTGCCTCGTCCCCAAGTGGCGTAAATGCTTGTACTCAAATTAGATTTGGAATTAATCTGCCACGTATGGTTGAGCGAGATTTGTGGCTTATGATATGTGTTAAAGTCGATTGACTTGCGTTGCCCATTGTAAAATCCATAGTCGGGATTATACCTTCTGTAATCAGTTTCGGTGCTATAATTCGCCTTCACCCTATACCATTCAGATTCGGTAAGGGCATTGGAACGTTCGTAGTGTTTCGACGGACTTCCAAAGGCTGTAAAACTGATTTGGTTGTTTGCGTTCAATCGCTTTGAAACATTCACAAAATAGCAATATGCCTCGAAATCTGTACCTTGTACATACCCATCACCTGTTGTTTTGCTACCGAGAACACTTATCGACCATTCATTTTGAGTCAGTCCGGAATTTAATGCCAATAACAATTTACTGTATCCATTGTTACCAATCATATAATATGCTGAACCACCTCGTTTGGCATCGTTGCTTTTGGTAACAATGTTTACTGTACCGCCAACCGAAGGTGTGCTAACTTTGCTTGCGCCAATGCCGCGTTGTGTCTGAATCGAAGCGGCTACGTCGCTTAGGCACGTCCAATCTGACCAATAAAACGAGCCATTCTCCATATCGTTTCTCGGAACACCGTTGATCATTACGGCAATATTTGAATTGTCGAATCCACGCATCCATATTTCAGAATCGCCCCAACCGCCACCTTGATTGTTGACGTGAACACCGGGTGTGTTTTTCAAAATCATTGGAAAATCGCTCGAACCAAGTTTGTTTTCAATTTCAGTGGCGTAAATTGTGCTTACAGCCACAGGTGTTTTTCCATCCTTGGCAGTTTGAGCGGTGATGGTAACGTTGGGAAGTGAACCTCCTTCAATAATGTTTGTGGAATCAGGCTCTTGTGCAAACAGCAATGTGGGACAGATTGACAATGCAATACTGATTATTTTTTTCATTTTTTTTATTTGTCGTTTTCCTGTCAAATCCCGAAACAGGTACTTTATATTGTTGATTATAAAAAGACGTGGGATTTTCTTTCGCTACTCGTCCCACTTCCTTAGGCCTTGGTCTTGCCCGATTGTCAGAAACGAGCAACACCGAAAGCCCCACGCTTATGTATGAACAGACCATTACGGTCTGAGATAATACATACCGTTGGGCATTACAATGTTGCTTTGTATATGACAATCAGTTTTGAAACGACCAAGTTTCGGGAAGTCAAAACAAAGCGTAAAAGTAACGCCTTTTATATTTTGCTCCGTCCACCAATACGGCAGACTTCACGTTGCAAATTTAAGGAATATTTTTGTGATAGGAAAAAAATGAAGGTGTGAAAATGATTTTTTTTGCCTGTTTAACAAAAATATCTATCTTTACACCCGCAAAAACGTAGTAAAATGCAGGAAAACATCGAAATACAAAATGCTGATACCGCGTACA
>JAGCVU010000078.1 GCA_017962175.1 Bacteroidales bacterium
CAACAAGAGTTCGACGAGGAGCGTGAATCCCGCTCAGGTAATAATTTCGACAACAAAACCTCTGAGCCTAATTTTCCGTTAAACAAACAGCAGGGCAGTAAAGAGTTTATTTTTAGAAACTATTTAGATATCGACCTCTTTTATCTTAACAAATATAATAACTATATGCAAAAAATTAAATAACTATAATATGAAAAACTCCATTTCGTTCAGTTCCACTATGGATAACATCTCATTGGTGGAGAATTTTATCGATACTTTCAGCGCAAAGTACGATGTAAACGCCGACCTTTACGGCAACATATCTATTTCTACCATTGAGGCTGTTACCAATGCCATTATTCACGGCAATAAGGAGATTTCCTCCAAGATGGTTAATGTTTCGTTTGAGTTAGAAGACAAACTTCTAACCGTTACAGTTTCCGACCAAGGCGAAGGATTCGATTATAACAACCTTCCCGACCCCACAGCAAAGGAGAATATCGAAAAAACCAACGGTCGTGGTATCTTCTTAATACGTCAACTTTCTGATGGATTAGAATTCTTTAATAATGGCTCTGAACTCGTAATTAAGTTTAAATTATAATGGCTATAAACTTTCAATTTGAGGATGCAGAATTTCAATTTTCAGATCTTGAAATAGTTGAAAATTGGATAAATCAAACCATAGAAACTGAAAAATGTTTCACGGGAAACGTTACTTATATCTTTTGTTCAGATAACTATCTCTTAGATGTTAACAGAAAATATCTTAACCACGACTATTTTACTGATGTGATTACGTTTGATTATGTCAAAAATGGTAAAATTTCTGGTGATATTTTTATTAGTATCGATAGGATAATCGAGAATGCAAAAATCTTTAATGTTTCACGTGAAAACGAACTTCTCAGAGTTATGATTCACGGCGTTTTGCATCTGATTGGTTACGATGATCAGACCGACGAACAAGAGGCTGAAATTCATAGTAAGGAAGATTTTTATTTGAATATATATAATAGTTTGTAATTGTGAATATAATTGATGAATATGATATTATAGTAGTGGGAGCGGGTCACGCAGGCTGTGAAGCCGCTGCGGCAGCCGCCAATCTTGGGGTTAAAACGCTCTTGATTACTATGGATATGACAAAATTTGCACAAATGTCGTGCAACCCTGCAATCGGAGGTATAGCAAAGGGTCAAATTGTTAGAGAAATCGACGCTTTGGGTGGTCTAACGGGCATTGTTACCGATATGACCTCGATTCAATTCCGTATGTTGAACAAAAGTAAGGGTCCAGCTATGTGGAGCCCTCGTTCGCAGTGTGACAGGTCCAAGTTTTCGCTTGTTTGGCGTCAACAACTCGAAAAGATACCGAATCTCTACTTTTGGCAGGATACTGTTAAGTCGGTAATTGTGGAAAATGGCAAGGCTGTGGGCGTGGAATCTGTTTTTGGAGTTCAGTTTCGCTGCTCAAAAGTTGTGCTTACCGCAGGTACTTTTCTTAACGGTTTGATGCACGTTGGCGACCGTAGTTATAAAGGGGGTAGGATAGGAGAGATTTCTGCTGATACCCTTTCAGGATACCTTCTGAAAGAGGGTGTTGAAGTTTCAAGAATGAAAACCGGCACTCCCGCGCGTATCGACGGACGCACAATTGATTTCTCTAAAATGCAAGAACAAAAGGGTGATGACGACATTGTTGGATTCTCTTATCTCAACTCTTCTTTGAGCAAATTGCCCCAAATGAGTTGCTATATTTCATATACAAATCCCAAAGTACACGACGAATTGCGCAAAGGTTTTGACCGTTCACCGCTTTTTAATGGTACAATTAAGAGCATTGGACCGCGTTATTGCCCCTCAGTGGAGACCAAAATCGTTACTTTTGCCGATAAAGATTCACATCCTGTTTTCCTTGAACCTGAGGGAAATAACACCTGTGAGTACTATCTCAACGGTTTTTCTTCCTCGTTGCCTTTTGAAGTTCAATATGCAGCCATCCGCCTTATTCCGGGACTTGAAAACTGCAAGATTTTCCGTCCGGGATATGCCATTGAATACGACTATTTTGACCCCACACAATTGCATCATACATTGGAATCAAAAGTGGTTAAAAACGTATATTTTGCAGGTCAGGTAAATGGTACAACAGGTTACGAAGAGGCTGCTTGTCAGGGACTTATTGCAGGAATCAACGCTGCCTTATCGTTTCACGGGAAACCTGATTTTACACTCTCCCGTAGCGATGCTTATATCGGCGTTTTAATCGACGATTTGGTAACAAAAGGCGTTGACGAACCATACAGAATGTTCACATCTCGTTCAGAATTTCGTATACTTCTTCGTCAGGATAATGCCGATGAACGTCTTACTGAGAAGTCGCACGAAATAGGTTTGGCTTCAAATCATCGTTATGAATCCTATAAGAATAAGCAAAAACACGTTGAAGAAATCCTTCAATTCTGCGAGACTTATTCGTGCAGTATGAATAAGATAAATCCTTATATTGAGAGCAAAGGAGGCAAACCTATGACTCAGGGAAACAAATTAGCAAATATTGTTTTGCGCCCCGAAGTGTCATTAACCGATTTGATTGATACGTTGCCCTTCCTCTCAAAATATTCAAAAATCGAACTTGAATCTGCTGAAATAAAACTTAAATATCAAGGTTATATCGATCGTGAAAACAATTTGGCTGACAAGTTGTTACGTCTTGATTATGTTACAATTCCTGATGGTTTTGATTTCTCAAAATTCAAGAGCATTTCCACTGAGGCACGACAAAAATTGCAACGCATACAACCTACCTCGATAGGGCAGGCGTCACGCATTCCGGGCGTAAGTCCCGCAGATATAAACACGATTTTGGTCGCCTTGGGAAGATAATGTTTCACGTGTAACTTATATTAAAAATTGCGATAATCGTATGGAAACACTTGAAGGAAAAATTGTTGATGTTGTATCTAAAACCATTTTCGATGGAAGAATTTCTATCGAAAATGGTAAGATTACAAAGGTAGATCATTGCAAGGTGAAGTCCCATAAGTATATTATGCCGGGCTTTGTAGATTCATACACAATGTTTGAAACCTCGATGCTTTCGCCCCAACAATATGCCGCAAGTGTTTTACAATATGGAGTTGTTTCCTTGTTGCTTTATCCTAAAGGTTGTTGTTCTGTTTTGGGTAAAAAAGGTTTTGAATATGTGATGCGAGAGTTTGATAAAACTCCGCTTAAATGCAAATATCTTGCTCCCGGCGAACTTCTTGAAAATATTTTTGATTGTGATTATTTCGATTTAGATCCTGATAAGGTTTTGAAATTATTCAAGAATAAAAATTTTTATGGTTGCGTCCGCACCAATTTCTATGAAGCAAATTACAATAGTATTGCCTTTATAGATAAAGATGATTACGAAAATGTGCAATTATCTTCGCTATTGTGTCGCACCGATGAATATGGAAAACGAAATCTAAAGAGTGCATTCTTTCTTTTTTTAGATGATGAAGTAGATTTTTTTGAAGTTTTGGAGACTTGTACAGTTAAACCGATAACTGAATTTGCTTTGGATGTAGGACTTTTGCAAGAGGGTGATTCGGCAGATTTAATTCTCATCGACGATTTAAAATCGCTCAATATTGAGTCGGTTTATATCTCCGGCAATAAAGTTTTTGATAATAGCAAGCCCACTTATCAAGTAGGACAATCCGAAATTATTAATAAATTTCATTGTAAGAATTTTTCTGTTTCTGATTTGTTCATACCTGCAAAAACTTCAAAAATCAACGTAATTCAAATTTCTAGTAAACCATTAGAAACTAAACAAATATCCGCTAAACCTCTTGTACAAAATTCAAATCTTGTCTCCGATACCAAGCACGATATTTTAAAAGTTTTGTACATAAATCGCACACAAAATGAAGAACCCGTTAAAGCCTTTGTGAATGGTTTTAATCTCAAGTTTGGTGCTATTGCTTGTTGCACATCTTGGTACAAACAGAATATTCTCTGCGTAGGTGCCGACGATGAAAGTATGATAAAAGCCATCAATACTATTGTTCGCAATAGAGGAGGACTTGCCGTTTGTACAGGTACGAATGTGTTCGATTTGAAACTTCCCATTGGCGGATTTTTGACCGATGTTTCACGTGAAATTTTTGAAGAATCTTACAACAAATTTTTGATGATTTGCAAAACTCTTGGTTGTAAATTAAAAGATCCTTTTACGATTTTGTCGTCATTAACATCACTTCTTTTGCCCGAAATTAGGATTACTGATGATGGTGTTTATAATTTTGAAGAAGACGAATATGTAACACTTTTTGCTTGATTATGGAAAAAGATTCGTTGGAATATAAAGTAAAAACCTTGCCGCTGAGTCCCGGTGTTTACAACTTTATCGACAAAGATGGAAAGGTAATTTATGTAGGAAAAGCAAAGAACCTAAGAAATCGCGTCTCCTCGTATTTCCGCGAAAAGAACCAAGTGGGCAAAACTGCAATACTCGTAAAACATATTCACGACCTTTTGCACATAGTTGTGGATACCGAACAAGACGCTCTTTTGCTCGAAAATAAATTGATAAAAAAGTTTCAACCTCGATATAACATTCTTCTCAAAGACGATAAAACTTATCCTTGGATTTGCATAAGCAATGAGGATTTTCCACGTATATTTTTTACCCGTAGAAAAGTTGACGACGGTTCGCTATATTTTGGTCCGTACACTTCACTCAATGCAATGAAAAATGTGATTGATATGTTTCGTCGTGCGTTTCATTTGCGCACATGCAAAACAAATCTTACGCTCGATGGAATACAAAACGGCAAATATGATGTTTGTCTCGATTATCATATCAAGAATTGCTGTGGTCCCTGTGTAGGCAAAATTAGCAAAGAAGATTATCAAATTTACATCGATAATATCAAGAAAATTCTTGAAGGAAAAACCTCCGAAGTTATCCGTTCGCTCAAAAATGAGATGATGGAACTTTCAGCGCAATATCGTTTTGAGGAGGCTCAAGAAATCAAAGAGCGTTACGAAGTATTAGTTTCCTATCACGCAAAAAATATTATTTCGGTAAATGTGCCTCAAACTGTGGAGGTGTATTCTATGGTAAAAGACGGTGCCGGCGAATATCTTTACGTCAATTTTATGAAACTTTCTAATGGTTTTATTATTCGCTCCGTTACGCGAGAATTTAAAATTAAGTTTGACGACGACGATAAAGATATATTTACTACTGCCATTACCGACCTGCATTTTTCCGATTTAAACATCGGAAACGATGCTGTTGAAATTATTTTGCCATTTGAACTTGACTTTGAACTAAGTAATGTTAAAATAACAATTCCCAAGTTAGGCGACAAGAAAACCGTCTTAGAATGGTCTGTGAACAATTGTCGCAAATATATGGACGAACAACAGCGTCAACGTTCGCTTGTAGACCCAGACCAAAGTGTGCGAAATATTATGCGTACAATGATGAACGACTTGCAGTTAGACGAAGAGCCGCGGCATATAGAATGTTTCGACAACTCCAATATTCAGGGCACTCTGCCTGTGTCGTCGTGCGTGGTGTTTAAGAACGGAAAACCCTCCAAAAAAGACTATCGACTTTTCAACGTAAAAACTGTGGTGGGAGCCGACGACTTTGCAACGATGAGAGAGGTGATTTTTCGGCGTTATAAGCGACTTTCCGACGAAGGTGATACATTGCCTCAACTTATAGTAATTGATGGCGGAAAAGGGCAATTACGCTGCGCATACGAAACGCTATGTCAACTCGGTCTTGAAACCAAGATTTCGGTAATCGGCATTGCTAAGCGATTAGAGGAGATTTTTTACCCGAATGACCCAATTCCACTATACTTGGACAAAACGTCCGTTACGCTCAAAATTATCCAGCAATTACGCGATGAAGCGCACCGTTTCGGAATCACATTTCACCGAAACAAAAGATCGAAGGCGATGATTCACTCGGTTCTTCAAGATATCCCCGGCATCGGCGAAGTTTCGCTTCAAAAATTGATAAAAAAATTCGGTTCGGTG
>JAGCVU010000079.1 GCA_017962175.1 Bacteroidales bacterium
AAGTGTGGTCGTTGCTCATATCTTTAAAAACCACTAAACGATATGATTCGGGATGTATTCCTGCTTTCATTTTACTTTAAATATTTTCGTATTTTTTGGCTTGCAAATGTACGGCGGTTTTTTGAATAAAAAAAATTTTTTTTAAATAATTTTATCCGAGTTGCACCATTGATGAGCGTATGTTGCAATCATCTACAATGTTACACTAATATTTTCTGTTCAGCACGCACACCTTTTTATATACATCAGTTTTTCCGTTCGACGAGATGGTTTTGACATATATTACGTAAATGCCGGTTTTGCAGCGGTCGCCCGAGTCGGAAAGACCGTTCCAAAAATAGTTGGCATATGTGCCTACATTGTCGCGCGAGGCGAGGATGCGAATATGAACACCGTTTTGATTGTAGATGCTAACATCTACGGCTGTGTCGGGAGTGTCGAAATTAAGCACAATCTCCACCTCATCATTGTAGCCATCGCCATCGGGAGTAAACAACTCATTAACAATAGTTACACCATTGGAGAGATCTGATGCCGACGTTTCTTTATTAGAATTTGGCAAGCCGGGAGTAGCGTAACCAAATGCAGCTGTGGCAAACTTCCACGCCGAAAGGTCGGTAGAATTGGGATTAAAACCAACACGTTCTAACGATACCCCTTGAACGTTGATTTCTAATACATTAGATTCGGTACGATTGTATCTCATAGAGTCGATAGCCACGCCCGACGGACTGCGCAAAACTATACTTCCACGCGAATTGTCAAACGCCGGAAGTTTTGAATCTTGCACAAACATTCCTCCACAAGTGTATTGCTCTTGAATGTTGGCTGTGTCGGCAGATATTACTGCATACTGCTGAGGTTCAAGTACATATTCACCTTGAATAATCGACTGTTTTTCTGTGCCGGCATTGTCGTAATATACTATCACAAACTGATTTAGCGGCACAGGATAGTCAGAATTGTTGTACAATTCTACAAAACGTTTTTGACCCGAAAGAGGATAAAAGAGCACCTCGGTAATAAGAATGTCAAAACGTTGCGTATTGTGATAAATCACCGATGATGACACTGTGTCGATCTTATTGCCATAAATATCATTGATACCGGCTGCAGCCACTGTTATTTTGGTGTCGGCGGCAAAATCTTTTGCAAATCCAACAAAAACAGAATTACCCTTAACCTCAATAGTAGAGTAGGCATTGCCGTTGGCATAAAAACGTGGCAGAATATTGTTGTCTAAATCATTGTTGAATACAAAGCAGAGTTGGTATTGGCTGGCAGCGTACACTTTCTGCAATTTCATGCGGTTATAAACAAAAGTAATAGCAGTATCGTTTGAAAGGTTTCCTGCTAAATCTGCCAAAGGTTTGATTTTGAGAGTGTTTTTACCCTCGCGAAGAGCTTCTGAAAATTTTGCTGTAAGTGTATGCAGATTGCACTCACATTCTGACGGAGTGTTGCCATTCAACAAAATCTTGGTGGGGTCAACTACTATATTTTTTGAAAAAACAATTGCAATAGTGTTGTTGTCGATTACAGAGGTAGAGGTAACCACGGGCGGTATATTATCCAACACTGTTGATTTTGTGCTATTTACACGTCCGGGAGTGCCGCCGGCAACATCAATAGACGCAGTCCAGTTGCCCTCAACCATATAAAGGTTTGACGGGTCGCGACGCTCGAGCGAATATCCGCCCGAAGATTTAACTTTGTCGTTGTAAAGTTCAAGAGTATATGTAAGTGAATCAACCACAAAACCCAATTGATTAATAAGAGTGAGTTTTTTGTTTTTGGTGGTGAGTTTTGAATCGTCAAATTTGGTAACGGTTTTGGCGTATTGCTCAAAACCTTCAGAACGGCATATCAACAGATATTCGCCTGCCGCAATTTCAGTGTCAGGAAAATCGAACTGATAGTCGCCCGCCAGCAACGAACAGTTTTTTAAACTGAAAGCAAAATTGGTAGGATTATAAAGTTCAATATATTTAGCTGCCGGCAGGTTGGCAGGTTCTGGCGACACGTCGCACATAATTTCGTTGATCACTATGTTGCCACGCATAGGAAACAGCAGTGTGGTTTGGTAATCGGGCATATCGGTGCCATCCGCCTGTTTGATATTTTTTGCCGTTAATACCAACTGCGTTTTGTCAAATATCGTAGTATCAAAAAACAAATCTATAGCGCTACCCAAAAAATGCACCGAATCGGGAATCGCATTATTTAAGGTATAATTTTGAGGTTTGGCAGCAGACACCGGGTCAACACGACCGTCTACTGACAATTTTACAACGCCTTTGTTTAAAATTTGTGCATCTGATAATTTAGGTTCAATAGTGTTGCCGGTATGCACAAACGACATTTCTTGAGGCGCCACATAAAAAACTTTGTGAGCTTTGCTTGTAGAATGTTTATATTCAACAGCCACATAATCTGCCATATACATTTTTGGCGATGGTTCTTCGTACACAACTGAGCCATTGATCGACCATTGCCCCAAAGATGTACGCTGCACTTCCAAATTTTGGGTATTTTTGGAGCTGCCAAACATAATATCGGTAGCGGCAAGTATTTCGTAATCTTTGCCGTGATATTGCAGCAAACACAACTGTGAATAAATGCCGGTTTTCAATCCGGTGCCAATAGCAAAAGCTGAATAACTATCGTCTACAGCCACCGAATCGTTGGCCATTAGAGTTATTTTAAAGTTGTTGGTAGAATTGTTAGCATAATTGCAAACCACCGAAAACCGCCAATTGATCGTGCCCGTTTCGGGAAAAAGATTTGAAACGGGAAGATAAATACGATCGGTGCTATTAACTGAAACTGTATCGTTAAAAAAGACTACGCCATCGGGAAGGTCGCCTCCGGATTTTTGTTCCCATCCGGATGCACCACTCTGTGTCCACGTGTCTAACTGATCAATATCGTCCGACACTGGAACAAAAGTCTGCCCCTTGGCTATGCCCATTGAGGCAGACAATGACACAATCAATATTTTTGAACACAGTTTTTTCAAAACTATTCTTCTTTCTTGGCGGTGTCCGAAGCGGTTTTTTTCTTAGTGCGCTTGCGAGTTTTCATGCCATCGGCATTTTCTTCAGCTTTGGGAGCTTCTGCGGTTGCGGTTTCAGTGGTTTCTGCTTGTTCATCTTTATCGTCAACCAAGCCTTTTGAAAGGAGCAAGTTGTACCAAGAATAAGCACGACGCATATCTGAAACGTATACGCGGTCAACATCGTAGTTTGGCAATGCCTTGGCAAAGAGTTCTCTAACTTCTGCCTCAGAACCTTTTTTGGGAGCAAACGGAGTGGGTTTGCCGTCGAGCACTTTGTGAAGACTACGATAAACATCAGAAAGCCTTGTGTCGCCGTCGGTTGTATATATCGAAATATCTTCGAGTGCGCTGATTTTGGCAGTAGCAAAGGCGATAGTGCGTTTTCCATCAGCTATCGATTCTACTATAATGCCGTTAACTGCTTGAGCCACATGTTTGTAAAGTCCGGGATATGTGGCAATTGTAAGAATACCTTTAAGATCCATGTTTGTTAAAATTTTCTTGTAATGGTAATTATTTATGCTGCAAAATTAGCACAATAGTTGGTTTAAAAAAAAGTTTTCGCCCCAAAAAAAGCAAAATTTAACGTCAAAGTTTATGGTTTACGTTTTAAACATTTATATTTGCCGAAAATTTTTAAACGGTATACACAGTATAATTTAATAACGACAATGAAAAAGATTTTCAGCTACACCGCCAAGACTTTGGCAATCGCATTCGCACTCATGGCTATGAGCTGCGCCAACAACAGCAACCAAGCTGGCACAACTGCCACAGCCACCAACAACGACATAGCTTATGTTAATATGGACAGCCTCGTAGACAAATACGACTTGTACAACGACCTCAGCACTCAGCTTATGACCAAGCAGAACCAGTTGGAACAAGAGTTGCAAACCAAACAAAAATCGCTTGAACGTAAAGCTATGGATCTCGAAAACCAATACAAAAAGAACCTCATCACCCCCACCCGCGCTCAAGAAGTACAGCAAAACCTCCAACTCGAACAGCAGAGAATGCTCCAATGGCGCGATGAAAAAATGATGGAACTCAGCGACGACCAAGCAAAAATCACTCGCATGGTTTACGACAGCATCCAATCTTACGTAAAAGAGTACAACGCCACAAAACAATACCGCTTTATCATCAGCAACAATATGGGCGGCGTACTTCTCTACGGCGATAAGAGCGCTGATATCACCAATGAAATTCTCACAGCACTCAACAACCGTTACAACAAAGCCGGAAACACCACTAATTTAGATTCACTCTCTACAAAATAACCAAAAACTACACTTTAATATATTATAGGCGGACTATTGGTTCGCCTATTTTTGTATCTTTGCAATGATGAAGTGTTTCGATACATATTACAGTCGTTTTAATGTGGCAGAGGCGCATATTCCCTACCCTCCCGACAATGATTTGCATAGCATTGTGGTAATTCCGTGTTTCAACGAACCTGATATTACCATTCCGCTTAATGCGCTGACACAGTGCGCCCCTACGCAATTTCCCGTGGAAATAATTGTAGTGGTAAATTCGCCCGAAAATGCTCCCGACATTATTCTAAAACAAAATCTCGAAACACTATTGCAAATAGAGCAATTTGCCAAAACCAACACCCGCAACGATATTAAAATCTACTCTATCCACGCCCCTAACCTACCCCGTAAACATGCCGGAGTGGGTTTTGCCCGCAAAATAGGTATGGACGAGGCAGTTAGACGTTTCGACTCTATTGAACGCAAAGATGGTGTAATTATCAACTTTGACGCCGACTGCACTTGCAACGCTCAATATCTCAGCGCAATAGAAAGCTATTTTATCAACAACCCCAAAAAAGAAGGCGCATCTATCAGTTTTGAACACCCAAAAGAAGGATTACCCCCCGAAACAGCTTCTGCCATAGCCAAATACGAACTATATATAAGATATTTTGTAGAAGCACAACGATACGCAGGATTCCCCTACGCATATCACACGGTAGGGTCGGCATTTGCGGTAAGGGCAGAAGCATACGCGGCAGTTGGCGGAATGAACCGTCGTCAGGCAGGCGAAGATTTTTATTTTCTGCAAAAGATAATTCCACGAATGCATTATGGCGAAATAAATGATGCCGTGGTGTATCCCTCGCCGCGATATTCCAATCGTGTACCATTCGGCACAGGTGTTTCGGTAGAAAAAATCTGCGCTCAAAATGGTGAATACAAGGTGTACAATCCGGCGGCGTTTGAAATTCTCAGACGGTTTTTCTCCACTGCAACCGCCATACGTCAAGGTAAAATGCCTGATATTGACCCCATTTTAGATGATTTTTTAAAATTGAACGATTTTTATAGCCACACACAAGAAATGGTAGACAACAGCACCTCAGAACGCACTTTTATGCAACGATTCTTTACGTGGTTTGATGCTTTTAGAATGATAAAGTTTTTAAACTATGCACATGAGGAGAAAATGGAGAAAAACGAGGTAGAGGAGGCTGTTAAAAGGTTGAGAAGCCTTACCCCTTCATCGGCAACCGTACAGTAAACACCGAACCTTTGCCGTATTCTGATTTAACGTCGATGGTGCCGCCGAGAAGTTCCACGTAACTTTTGGCTATGGCCAGACCAAGACCTGCGCCGTTGGTGGTGCCAATTGTGTCGCTATTATTTAAGCGGACAAATCGACGGAATATCAACGGAATGTTTTCGGGTATGATGCCGCAACCCGTGTCTTCTACCGAAAATACAATGGTGCCACTTTCTTGAGAAAGACGAACACGAACATATCCTCGTTTGGTGTATTTCAGGGCATTGTTCATTAGATTGGTAAATACTTGTTTAAGTTTTACCTCGTCGGAAACTATTACAATATCGCGAACTTCTGTGGCGCAGATAAAATCAAAAACTATATCTTTGTTTTGCTCTGCCTGTTTTTGAATTATCTTGTAAACTTCGAGCGCAGTTTTATAAACGTTAACATCATTCATCCGCGCCGAAATCTGTCCCGTATCGATTTTTGAAATCTCCACAATGTCGGAAATAATACCCAGCAATTGTTTTGCACTATTGCGAATAATGTCGATGTAGAGTAGTTTGTCGCTTTCATCCACATCGTCGTCGCGTAATAGGTCGGTAAAACCGATAATGCCGTTCATTGGCGTGCGAAACTCATGGCTAAGATTTTCGAGAAATGAAGTTTTAAGACGGTCGCTCTCCTCGGCACGCTTGGTGGCCTGCATTAGTTCGGCATTTGCCATACGAAGTTCCTCGTTAAGCGATTGATATTGATAGTTTTGTTCTTTGATAAGGTCGTTTTGATGAACTGTTTCGGTAATATCAAACACAGATACCAATCCCGCAAACACATTGTTGCGCGAATCGTGAACGGGCACGGCAGCCATAAACACTGATATACGTTGCCCGGTGGATTTCTCCACTTCAAGGTCGCGAATTTCGGCATAACGCCCTGTTTGAAGAGCTTTTACAATAGGCAATTGCTCTGTGGGATACTCTATGTTGGTTTTAGCTTTAAACCAATGCTTGTGCGTATTTTGGTCGATACTTTGAGGAACTTCATTGTCGTAGGCAAGTATCTCCATTGCTTTATTGTTGACACCAAGCATATTACGAGTTTTTAACTCTATCATATAAATACCCACAGGCACGTTTTGCAATAGGGCTTGAAGCACATTGTATTGCTTGGTGAGTTTTTCTTCGCTAATGCGTAGTTGTTTGTTAACCTCTGCAAGTTTTTTGTTAACCTTTTGTAGTTGAGCGGTTTTGTCTAAGAGGTGTTTTTCAGATTCTTTTCTTACCTGAACATTTGTAACAGTGCCACTAATCACCAAAGGCATTCCATTAGTGCCGAGGGTTTCGATAGTGCCACGAAACCAAAACCAAATATCCTGTCCGTTGGCATTTCGTAAACGTATTTCGTCGTTTCGTTCGCGGAAAGAGGGTGTTAAAAATTCGGCGTATACACTGCGAATTATGGGTCGATCGTTTTCGTTGACAAGGGCTACAAAGTCTTCAATCATCATCGACGACTTATTAGTAGAATAGCCGAGCAATTTGTAAAGCGATGGAAAAAAATAAAACGTTCGCAAATCGGTATTCAATTGAAAAACGGAGTCAGAACCTGTTGCAATAGCCCTTTCGAGTCGGTTGATACGGTAGCGGAGTTCAAGTTCGCGTTCCATATATGATGTAACATCGTGAAACACAAAGAGAAATTTCTCAGGTAGTTTCATTACAGTAACCTCGGCATACTTGTATCTACCCAAAGCTGTGAAAAACTGCAGACGAATATTGCCAAGTTCGCTTGATGTAGCAGCCGACAACGCAAAATCAATTTTGGCAGTAACGCTCTGTCCATCAGGCTGAATACCCGGAGCAAAATCTTCAAAACGGCGACCTGCCACTTCACCAAGATTATCGGCGTCGAGAAAATGCAAAGCAGCTTCGTTGGCCCATATTATCTTGTCGGCATAAGTAAACATAGGTGTATACAGATTCTGATAATCCATCGGCTCATTTGTCAATATGTCGACATTCTTAGTCATATATTTAGGTTTGACTGAATACTAAAGTTTCATTGCGAAGTATGAGCAGATTGTTTACTGTATCTATTATAGAGCTGTCGGTCAATGGTTTGGTTATTATTCCACGACCTACAATCGGTGCCGAAGCCAGCAGAGCAGGGTCGGCTCCGGGTTTGGATATGATGATAATTTTTACTTGAATATCAATTTGCGATAGTTCAACTGCAAGTGTGTTTACCCCCGGAAAATCTATGTCAAGCATTACAAACGAAATTCGTCCGAGGTCTTTGTACATATCAAAGGCTTGACGATACGACCGCGCCACGCACAACGAACATCCACACTTATCAAAAAACTGTGTAAGTTGATTGATGTCGTTGTCGTTGTCGGAAATCAACAGGATACTGCCGTGAAATGGTTTCACATCAGCGGCCTTGGATATTTCGGTGTATAGGTCGTAAGGATGTTGCGGTGGTTGCGAAGGAATGTCGAATGTAAAAGTGCTCCCCGCTCCTACCTGACTATCAACGGTAATTTTGCCGCCCATAAGGTTGAGCAATCCTTTGCAAATGCTAAGTCCGATGCCGAGACCTTGATAATGACGCGAAAGTGAGTTGTCAACCTGATAAAAACTCTCGAATATCTCGCTGTATCGGTCGGGAGGAATGCCTATGCCGCTATCGGTAACAGAGAATAGAATACGTGTTTCGGTAATTCGGTAATCAACGCCTATAAGTCCAGCTGTGGAGAATTTTACAGCATTGTGTATAAGTTTCAGAAGCACAATTTTGAGACCTTCTTCAAAACTGGTAATAAATTTTTTCTCCTTAAAATTGCATCCAAATCGTATAGTAAGATTCTTGCCCGACTGCTTGATAAGAAAATCGGCGTGCATATTAATACCGTTGAGCAGAAAATTGAGGTCAAAAGGTTGCGGAGTAATATTGATGTCGCCCGACTGTATTTTGGAGTAGAGCATAATATTGTCGAACACTTCAAGAAAACGCTTAGAATGAGCCACAAGACTTTCGGTTTGTTCGGCTCTACGTTCGGGCGAAATGTTGGGACGGCACAACATATCGGCAAATCCCATAATGATATGGATAGGAGTGTGAATTTCGTGACTTACGCAAGCCACAAAAGCCGATTTGTATCTATCACTTACTTCGGCGCGAGCCCTTGTTTTTTGAAGAAGTTCGCGGTTGGCAGATAATTGCGCCGAAGCTTCGGCTATTTGAACTGCATCATCGTCGATTTTTTGCTTGTAAACTTTTATAACCGACTGTTTTATATCAAGTTCCTTTTGCAAAAGACGGTTTTGATTATTAACCTCGCGCAAAGTCTGCTGAAGATCTGTCACAGTCTGCTTGTGTTTTTTGTCTTCGGCAGATAACTTTTCGATTTCGGCAGCATCGGCGTTGTTTTTATCGCGCTGAAGCAGTGCAGCAAAAATAAAAAACAGAAGATTAAACACCAACAAGATGCCCACACTCGACAACAAACGGTTGGCAAGTTGAGTGTCGGCAATGGTAACGGTGCTGTTGTTGATAAACCACATTATGACACAGCCCGCAGTAATATGAACCCCTATAACAGCGTATAGGAATAACATTGGTTTGCTGCGAAATATTTTAGACTTATCGGCTGCCATAAACGATTGGTTTTAAGATTTTAATTACGACTTTTTGATGGAAACACTGTTCCAAATTTGCCTTTTTTCATAAGTTTGCTCATCACAAATCCTATTAGCACAAATGTTGCCAATGTTACGCCGGTGGCTATGGCGGTGTGGGTAAAAAACTTGTCTTGAAGCATTGGTGTGGGTACAATTGTGCCGCTTACATAAAAATAGTTGTAGCAGAAAAATGCTGCGGCTGCAATTATGCCCGTTATCCAAAACCATACACGGCGTTTTTTGGCATCGGTGGGATTCTTGCCGCCTTGGTAGGCTATCATACTGCTAATCAGTATGGCTATGCCCACAAATACCAACGCTGCTACTATGGCTAAAATATAGGTGTTGGATATCAATCCGTCTACCTGCATTATGTTTTTGTACTCGTAGTTCATATTCTAATAAGGTAATGTGTATAAATAATAGGTGTAAATTACTTTATCTTTTGGGTTGGCGGCGTTGAGCGCACCAAGAATACTGTTGTACATACTGCGGTTTTGCTTTACCTGCTTGCCTTCCCAAATAAACTTGTCTAAGTTGGCGTTTTGTGCATTTACCGATACATCGCTGAGTATCAAATCAATACGCAAGAGATTGAAGTCGGTGTTAGATAATCCCGTTTCAGAGAAATTGGAATTGAGTTTGATGCATACCTCGCCTTTTTTAGTAGTGTTGTAGGTTTCGGCAAAGTGCTTTTCGTCGAATTTAAACAGGTCGGGGATAAATTTTGCGGGTGGCGTGGGCTTAAACACTGTATCGTACATAAGTTTGCCGTCGGCGGTGTACCCCTCGTAATGCCCGGGACAAGAGATTATGGGCAAACGGTTTTCGTCTAACATAGGCTCGCCTTTTTCGTCGGTAACAAATGTGGGAGGATTTGCCTTTACCTCTGCCACCATATTAAAGCGGTTGAAATCGGCAGTAACGTTGCTTACCTTAATATCAAGAGTTTTCACAGTGTAAAATTCCATCTTGCTCAAATCCACATTTAGGCGGCTGAGTAGCGGCGCACCGTCGGGCACAGGGTTTCCATTTTGGTCGTAACTCTGTCCGATATATTTATAAAGGTCTTTCCAACGGTTCATAATTGGCACAAATTCAAAACTATCGCCATTAACAAATGCGGTTTCGTCAACACCTGCGTTTTCGTTTGCGCCGCCGGTGGTAACGCTGTAATCTTTGGTAATGTCTACGGCGTTGGCTGTGAATGCAAAATGAGTGTAGGCGTAGTTTTTAGCCTCAATAGAATTTTGCAGATAAAACATAAAGTCGGCAGCCACATTGTTGGAAGAATTTTTTGGAACAAAGCAGATATAGAAAATATGCTTCTGCTTGCCTGCGTCGGGATGGTCGGTGATAAAAAACTCGATGGTGTTGCCGTCGCGGAGCCAGCGTTCAAACTCCTCGCGAGCCCAAGGGTCGTCGCGTTCGCCATTTTCCCACAGTTCGCCGTCGGTGATAAACACTGCGGCAAGTCGGCGGTTTACGATGTCTTTTACAGCGGTGTTGAGCGGAGCATTGTCGCCCTTGAAACGTGCCGCCTCTTTGATTTTTTTGTAGAGTTGACTCTTGTCTAAGTTCTCTATTTTGTCGATGCTAAAATTGTTAACTTCGTAAAAATCAACGGTTGAGATTTTCAGACTATTGATAAACAACTGATAAAAATTGGCGGTGTTGGCATCCTTAAAGGCCGTTTTCATACTGCCGGAATAATCCAAGTAGATGGCAAACCGCTCGGCGTTGCTCTGCCTCATCGGCGGAAAATAGTTGTAATGGTAAGCCTTAATCAACTGCTTAGGCTCGTAGGTTTTCAACGGGCAGCCGCTCTTGCCGCACGAGGCAAGCACCATAGCAAAAACCATCGCCAACAATACCAAATGCGTATTTATAATCTTCATTTGCAGAATCCTTTTTCACATTTTTAAACCGTGTAAATATACGGATTCTTTTTAAAGTTGGCGATGATTTTTGAAAAAAAATTTCTACGCTACATTCTCTCTTTTTCATCGTTGCCGGCGCCGGTGCCTTTGTATTTGCTCTTGGTGGGGTTGAAACGATATTGAAACTGAATGTAATATTCTTTAGTGTCGTAGGTGTCAAACACTTCCATATAACCTTGCGACGACAATGTTTTTATATCTCGGCATTGGCTGTTGGTAAGGTCAGAAACTCCCACTTCAACATTGAAAGCTCCTTTCATAAACGATTTGGAAACATACATGTCTATAACACAATAGTTTGATTGATAATAATTATCCTCTCGGTGTCCTTTGCTCACAAAATATAAATCACAGTCGATGATCCAACCTTTGGCAAATTCAAAATAGTTATCAATTTCGGCAGTGAAAGCCGGCTTGTTAAAATGTGTTGCAACTCCTTGTTGTTCAATATCAAATTTTTGTTTGGTAAACGTGAAATTAAATTGCGGAGTGTAACAGCCAAATTCGGGCGAGGCCGACAAATTTAATGCAAACCCTTGCACATTTTTGTTGTAGTTTATGGGACGGTTTAGTAGCACCTCCGGATTATTGTTATCCACTATGCCCCAATACATTATAAAGTCTTTGACATTTCGGTACGAGGCATTAAGCTGCAAAAATTTCCACGACAAGAGATATGCAAATTCGCTGATTTTGCGAGGTTGAAGTGCCGAGTTGCCCGCCTCGATAAAGTATCTGTTGGCATACATATACGAATTTCGCATCATAAAATACGATGGACGTTTTGTTTTTTGGGCATACGAAAGGTTCATTTCAATATTGCAAGGCGAAAAACTCAGCGATGCCGACGGGAAATAATTGTCGTATTTTCTTGAAATTTCGCGATCCAATACTCCACCGTTAAAATACTTAAAATCAACATTTTCGTAACGAAGACCAGCTTTTACACCTAATTTGTCGGTAATTTTGTAACCGTATTGCACAAAAGCCGCCGTTGTAACTTGTTTGCTACGACTTTCAACGGTAGGCACGAATTTTTCGGCAAAACTTTTATAATTGTCGCAATAATCCGAAACAGTATTTTCGCCTCCAAACGAGAGTTTTCCACCAAAAAGATTCTCGGATAAAACAAGTTTTTCGGCAATCATTTTACTGTCTATCAGGTCGGTAGAAGCAATTACGCGGTTGTCTTGATTATCGGCGTTTTCATAATTATTCGATTTTTTGTCAACAGACTGAGCATACAAATCGGTGTTGAAATCCACCGACATTCCGCCAATTTTGCCACTGTAATATGCGTTAATGGTCTGTAATGTAGACTTATCAAGGCGGGTGTTGTGTTTTTCGGAGATTTTGTCAAATGCAGACCCATCCTTAAACACTATTAAATCGCCGTTGCCATTATCTTTATCTTTGTAATCGCTCCCGATTTTAAACTTGAATCCTGCCGAATTGTTTTGATCAAATTGATAATTCATTCCTCCTGTAAAAATGTATGTTCCGCTAAAATAATCCACTTGTTCGTGTTGATTGTATTCCCATATAGCGTTAGATGCGAGATAGTTATGTATATTTGTTTTCAAAAATGAGCGACTATCACAATGTGTGGCACCGGCAAAAATATCAAGATTGTTTTTACGATAATTGATATTTGCTCTGTTTAAAAAATCAGAGTTTTCATAGTAAGACATCACGCTTGTATATTCTATTGTAAAACTATTGCCCAAAGGTTGCAAAGTGAAAATTTTGATTACAGCCTGCACTTCGGCATCATATTCTGCCCCCGGATTGTTGATTACTTCGATGGTTTTAACGTTTTTGGGGTCAAGTTGCTTTAACTCACTGTCGTCGCGCACTTTAATGTTGTTGATGTATATTTCGGGCGTGCCTTTGCCAAAAACTTCAATGCCGTTGTTGGTTGTCGTTACGCCGGGAAGTTTAGAAAGCATTTGTGATGCAGTTAACGAGTTAGACAACAATGTGTTGTGCACATCGGTAATCATTGCGCCATCTTTGATTCGTGTTTTGGGCAAATCGGCAGAGATAGTAACCTCGCCGAGTTGGATATCTGACTCGCACAAGATAATTTTTGATAGATTATTGCTGATATTCAATGTTTTAGTTTCGTATCCAATACACGATATGCACACGTTTGTTGCCCTTGGGTCGCTATTGAGCAAAAAATGTCCGTCTTGGTCGGTAATAGTGCCGTCAACAAACACTGAATCAGGAGTTAATAAAACCACATTGGCAAAAATAACGGGCGAATTATTCTCGGAGAAAACCTCGCCCGTTATGGTTTGGGCAAAAATATCTGCGCTAATAAGCGTTGAAACTATAATAATAAGTGTTAATGCAATGTTTTTCATTTGGTTATGTGTTTTAGAATTTTTGAGGCAAAGATATGGAGGCATCTTTTATACTGCAATGGGTGTTGCATTTGACTGTTTTGTAACTAACATTATTTTAACGTGTTGCATCGTTGCAGCGGAGAAAAGTGCAACGATTTTGCTTTAAGCTGATATTATTATTTATCTTTGTGGACGAAAAAAAATAACGATGAGAACAACCATTATAATAGTGATAATGCTCCTTTTGGCGGCGTGCGGCAAACAGCAACAACCCAATCAAGACCTTGCTGCGGCGTACCAAATGCTTACCTCTGGCGAATTGAACGCGGCTAAAAATCTTGCCG
>JAGCVU010000080.1 GCA_017962175.1 Bacteroidales bacterium
AACGATTTCGAAGGTAAAGTGGCCGTTGTTACGGGCGGAGCGCAAGGCATTGGACGCTGCATAGCCAATGAATACCATCGCAACGGCGACAGCGTCTGCATAATCGACTGCCAGAAGGGTGACCATTTTGTTGGCGACCTGTCGGACAAGTCCACGCTCGAGCATTTCGCGCAAAGCGTTGTCGAAAAAAACGGGCGCGTCGATTATCTGATAAACAACGCCGCCCCGCTGATGAAGGGCATCGACGAGTGCACGTTTGAGGAGTTTCAGTATGCGCTGAGCGTTGGCGTAACCGCGCCGTTCTACCTGACCAAACTGTTTGCGCCGCATTTTGCGGAGGGTGCGGCCGTGGTCAATATCTCGTCGTCGCGCGACCGTATGAGCCAGCCGCAGACCGAGAGTTACACGGCTGCCAAAGGCGGCATTGCCGCGCTCACCCACGCTCTTGCCGTCAGCCTTGCCGGACGGGTGCGGGTCAATTCCATTTCGCCCGGCTGGATTGACACAAAACAGATAAACTACACCGGCCCCGACGCCACACAGCAACTTGTGGGGCGCGTGGGCAATCCGGCGGACATTGCCAATATGGTGCTGTTCCTTTGCTCGGACAAAGCCGGCTTCATTTCGGGCGAAAACATCTGCATCGATGGCGGAATGACGCGCCAGATGATTTACCACGGCGATTTCGGGTGGAGTTTTGGGGGTTGAGAAAAGCGTGAAAATTGAATTAAAGGCCGTTTCAAAGTTTTGAGGCGGCCTTTGTTTTGCCAAAAATACGTGTAGGAAAATGTATCTGCTTTGCAAAAATATGTGCAGAAAAATGTAGTCAATAGCATAAAATATGTGCAGAAAAATGTATTTTTACGGTAAAAATATGTGCAAAAAAATGTCAAATCGCTATGGAACGGTTTGTTTTACAAAAACTTATTGAATGGAAGTCTGACAATAACCGAAAGCCTTTGGTTTTGAATGGAGCAAGGCAGGTGGGAAAAACGTGGCTTTTGCGTGAGTTTGCCCGTCGTGAGTACAAAAAAGAGGCGTATGTGGTTTGTCGCCAAAATCCGATAGTAAGAGAGATATTCGCCCGCGATTTCGATGTGATGCGCATAATCAGGGCGTTAAGCGCCATTTCTAAAACCGATATTACCGAAGGCGATACGCTCATAATTCTCGACGAGGTTCAGGATGTTCCGTTGGCAATCGAGTCGCTTAAATATTTCTGCGAGGAAGCTCCTGGCTACCATATTGCTGTGGCTGGCTCGCTATTGGGTTTGTCAATGCACGCAGGTGTTTCCTTCCCTGTGGGTAAAGTGAACCAAATAGATGTTTTCCCAATGAGCTTCGGTGAGTTTTTATTGGCAATTGGAGAGACGGAAAAATACAAATTGTTGAGCGGAGATGACTTTCAGACTATCAGCCTTTTACACGATTCGTATATTGATTTGCTCCGGCAATATTATTTTGTTGGAGGAATGCCCGAAGTTGTTGCAAAATACGCAGAAACAGGTGGTTTTCAGAAAGTCAGGCAAATTCAAAAAGAGATTTTGAACGGTTACGACCGCGATTTTTCGAAACACGCGCCAACAGAGCTTGTGGCACGAATCAGATTGGTTTGGAAATCAATTCCGTCGCAACTTTTCAAGGAAAATCGCAAGTTTATTTTCGGTGCGCTTCGAAAAGGAGCTCGTGCTGCCGATTTTGAATTGGCAATCAATTGGTTGGCCGATGCAGGATTGGTCAGCAAAGTGCCGAGTTGCACTAAACCCGCGCTACCGCTTGCTGTTTACGAGAATCTGGTGGCTTTCAAACTCTATTTGCTCGACATTGGGCTTTTAGGGGCAATGGCCGATGTGGAGGCAGCACAAGTTGTTGTGGATGACCAAATTTTCACCGAGTATAAAGGAGGAATGACGGAACAATATGTGTTGCAAGAGATGAAAAGTTGTGGCGTGGCTCCGATTTTCTACCACAAGGCCGATGATTCGCGCCTCGAAATTGATTTCTTAATTCAGCATCAGGCAAAGTTGTTGCCCATCGAAGTTAAGGCAGGAGGAAACGTCAGAGCCAATTCGTTGAGCAACTTTTTGAAAGACAACCCGCAAATAACAGCGGTCCGATTCTCGATGCTGCCTTACAAACAACAACAGCAACTGACCAACGTGCCGTTGTATTCTGTGGCGGCTATCAAATAACAGACAGAAAACGCCGCAACACAAGGTTATTGCTTGGTTGCGGCGTTTTTTCAGGATAAAAATATGTTAGTAGAATATTTCGTAAGTATTATTATACAATACTTTTGTTCCATCTTCGTTAGTCTCTTTCTCTATAATTTTAGTGATGTATTCACTGCTATACTCGTATGTAAACTCTCTTTTTTGATATTCAACATCACCTTTTACTCCATTTTCAGTTTGATAGTCAGACTCTTCAATAAGCGATGGTAGTAGTTTTATTCTGTTTCCATAAAGTCCACTAAAAACACCTTCATCATCAAATTCAACAAACAGAAGCGTCAAATCGACATTCAAATTGTTATGATTGCTACCATAAGTGTATTTTGCTTCCCAATAATATTCCGTATTGTTATTCGATTCAGAATATGTATCCTTTGTCAGCAATCCACTTTCGTAAGTGTATTTTTCATTCCCGATAGAAATCAAATATCCGTCAGGTGAATATCCGTACTCTTTTACTTTTCCGCCCCCTTGGTCGATTGACACAATTCGTCCGTTTTCAATTTTAAAAGTGGATGTTTCTCCTCTGTTATTTCCATCAAAAAAAGTTCTAACAATTGAATTAACAGAATATTCAAATGTATAGCCCGAATTATCATCCTTTGAATATTTTGTTATTTTCCCCTCAGAATCAAAAAGATAAGTTCTGACACTCTTACTTCCTTTGTATATTTCTTTTGTTTTCACAATCTTCGTAACTTTTTTAGGTAGAATATCGCCTGTTACAGTTTCCGAGTTTCCAGAATTATTACTACCGCCATTGCCTTCGGCAAAAATGGCAATCAAAGCAATGTTTTTGTTAACGGTAATTGTGCGAGGGTTGTTTGTGTCGTCATCGCTCCACTTTTCGAAATGGTAACCACTGTTGGCGGTTGCCATAATTTGGATTTCAGTACCATCGGCAAATTCACCACCGCCAGCCACAACGCCCCATTCAGCGTTGTTAGCACTCAATGTTACAGTGTAATTATTGTTATCGTCTTTTTTGCAACCGGCAAATACAAATGCTGTTGCAAGGCAAGCCATCAAGCCTAATTTCAAAATATTTTTCATTGTTATTAAATTGAATTTAAATAATTTATCTATAAATATTGTGTCGGGCTACTGTTTGGGTTCGCACATAAAAAAAGCGTGACACTCCTTCGTTTTCATCGGGGCTTTTGAGGTCTTCGACTACCTAAATTTTACCGATTACAACAATTTATGACCACGCGCAAGGCGAGGAATATTGTTGCTCTCATTTGGTAAATTTTTTTTGAAGTTGTCGAAGTTTCAAAAGCCCCAAATCAAGCTACTTGCTTTTCCCTATTTATAAAATGTGTGAATTTCTTATTCGTTTATGCCATAGGCAAATTTGTTTTGTTAAACAATTGTATGTCGGGCACAAATATAAAAAAACATACTTTTTAAGATGAGTTTTCTTACCTTCGCTCTACTAAAAATAAACAAGATGGCAGACAAAACGCTTTTCCTGCTCGATGCCTACGCGCTGGCATACAGGGCCTATTACGCTTTCATCAAGAGTCCGCGAATCAACTCGAAGGGGGTGAACACATCGGCGGTGTTCGGGTTTACCAACACGCT
>JAGCVU010000081.1 GCA_017962175.1 Bacteroidales bacterium
AAAGGAAAACGGATACCCCATTCACCGCGAAGCACCTAAGTACAAAGAACTTACTACCGAAACCGAGGTACTTTACACAGGTATCAAGGTTATCGACCTGATTGAGCCTTACGCCAAAGGCGGTAAAATCGGTCTTCTCGGTGGTGCAGGCGTAGGCAAAACGGTGTTGATTATGGAGTTGATCAACAACATCGCAAAAGCCTATTCGGGCCTTTCGGTGTTTGCCGGAGTAGGCGAGCGCACTCGTGAAGGCAACGACCTCTTGCGCGAAATGCTCGAATCGGGCGTTATGAGTTACGGCCCAAAATTTATGGAAGATATGGAAAAAGGCGGTTGGGACCTCTCAAAGGTAGACCCCGAAGCCGTTAAAAACTCCAAAGTATCGATGGTGTTCGGTCAGATGAACGAACCGCCGGGAGCACGTGCACGCGTGGCTCTGTCGGGTCTTACAGTAGCCGAATATTTCCGCGACGGCGACCAAAAAGGCAAAGGAAACGACATCCTCCTGTTTATCGACAACATTTTCCGCTTTACACAGGCAGGATCTGAGGTTTCGGCGCTCTTGGGACGTATGCCCTCGGCGGTAGGATATCAGCCCACGCTTTCGAGCGAGATGGGCGCAATGCAGGAGCGAATCACTTCTACAAAACACGGTTCAATCACCTCGGTACAAGCCATCTACGTACCTGCCGACGACTTGACCGACCCCGCTCCCGCCACCACATTCAGCCACTTGGACGCCACCACGGTGCTCTCCCGTAAGATCGCATCGCTCGGTATATACCCCGCCGTTGACCCGCTCGACAGTACATCGCGAATCCTCACACCCGAAATCGTAGGCGCAGCGCACTACAACACCGCACAGAGGGTAAAACAGATTCTCCAACGCTACAACGAGTTGCAGGATATCATCAACATCCTCGGTATGGAGGAACTCTCCGACGAGGACAAACTCACCGTAAGCCGCGCCCGCCGTGTGCAGAGGTTCCTTTCGCAGCCGTTCCACGTTGCCGAACAGTTTACAGGTCTCAAAGGCAAACTTATCCCGATTGAAGACACCATCAAAGGCTTCAATATGATAATGGACGGCGAAGTAGACCAATATCCCGAAGCAGCGTTCCACCTTGTAGGCACAATCGAAGAGGCCATCGAAAAAGGCGAGAAACTTTTGAAAGAATCAAAATAAACGTCTGAAAGATGAAAGTAGAAATAATTTCACCCGACAAGCAAATCTACTCCGGCGAGGCAACCTTAGTAAGTCTTCCGGGTACAAAAGGCTCGTTTGAGATAGAGCAAAACCACGCCGCCATAATCTCCACCCTCGAAAAGGGCAAGATCAAAATCAAAAACGGCGACAAAGAAGAGTTTTTTGAAATCTCAGGCGGACTTGTGGAGTGCAGAAAAAATCAGATAAATATTTTGGTCAACTAACAATAACTTGATAATTAACAAAATACCCCGAGAGTTTCTTGTATACAAGAAACTTTCGGGGTGTTTTTATCTTATATGCAAGAAAGAATTACTTAATCCATCCGTGCATACGCATCCATTTTTCGCAGGCGTCGTGCCAAAAGGCTTGTGTGTCGGTGGGTGCTTTTACCTGCAAACCGTGGTCGCCCTTGGCATAGAGGTGAAGTTCTGCCTCAACACCATTTTTGCGGAGAGCGTCGGTATACATAACGCTGTTGGCGTAGGGCACAAGTTTGTCGTCGAGAGCGTGAGCAAGAAATGCCGGAGGAGTATCCTTAGTAACCTGTTTTTGACTCGAAAACTTGTCGGTAAGAGCCTGAGGAGCATCCTTGCCTATAAGGGCCTCGCGCGAACCCATATGTGTGGTTTCTGCCTCCATAGTAATTACGGGGTAAATCAAGATAGAAAAATCAGGACGTGCGCTAACGTTGTATTCCGATTTGTAAACATTGTCGTTGTAATGCGTAGAGATTACCGAAGCCAAGTGTCCACCAGCCGAAAAGCCTATCACGCCAATCTTGTCGGGGTCAATACCGTATTCCTTAGCATTGGCGCGAACATAGCGGACGGCTTGTTGCGCGTCGATAAGCGGACCTACCGAGCGGTCTTGCATAAATTGGTCTTCGGGAAGGCGGTATTTTAGCACAAAAGCGTTGATACCCACCGAGGCAAGCCACTCAGCGGTTTGCAAACCCTCAAAAAGGTAAGTTAATCCTGCATAACCTCCGCCTGGGATAACAATCACCGATGCGCCAGATGGTTCTTTGGCAGGGAAATAAGCAAGTTGCGGAGTAGACACGCAGCGCATAAAGAAAATGTTAGCGCTTTGTTCGTCGCATTTTTTGGGTTCACCCTTAGCGCCGGGGATTTTGGTAAAAAGTTCGATAGTTTTAGCCGGTTCGGGAGCCTTAGGCATCTGCGGACGCTGAGGCTGCTGAGCCATTGCTCCTCCGCCGATAATCATAGCCGTAGCAAACACGGCTGCAAAAGAATATAGTCCTTTCATTTTCCTGTGATTTTAATAAGTTTATCAGCAGCAATAATACAAAATTTTTTTCACAACAAATAATCTCTCAAACTCCTAATCCAAAAAAGTTATATCTTTTTTGGATTAGCAAAGGATGAATAAACAAGACTGTAATATAATATTTTGAAATTTCGTATAGAAATGTTTTCTTTGCGTACTAATTTATTTACAGAATAAAATCAACTATGCACAACATCCTCCTTGTTTGGGACCGTATCGGTGATTATCATCTTGCACGTGTAAGGGCGTTGCGGGGGGTGGTAGGCAATAGATTGGTGTTTACCGCCGACCTTGCCGCCGCCGACAACCTATATAAGTGGAAAACCGAAAACATTGAAAACCATTTTGTGCTTTCCTCTAAAACCGCCGAACAAAAGGACGTGCGCACAAGGTTGAAAAATTTCAAAAAGATTATCAAAACTCAAAACATAAAATACTGCTGCCTTGCTGGTTACGGACGTATTGAATATCTACGGATGATAATTGCCGCAAAACTTCGCGGATGCAAGGTGCTGATTTTTTCGGAGAGTTGGTACGGACGGCGCACACCATTTAATATATTAAAGTCGTGGTTTTTAAACATGTTTGCCGATGTGTTTTTGGTGTCGGGCATAAGGGCGAGAGATTTTACTGCTAACATTCTGAAAATCAAGCCCGAAAAAATAGCCATCCCCTACTCGGTGGTAGACAATGCACATTTTGCCAACCCGGGCGAATACAATCCAAACACCAAAACAATGCTCTGCATGGCGCGTTTCAGCAAGGAAAAAAATCAAGAATTTTTGATAAACGCCTTTTTAAAATCGTCGCTGAGCAAAACGTGGAAATTAAAATTGGTAGGCGCAGGTCCATTGAAGGAAACTCTTGAACAAAAATTTAAAGAAAACCTTAATGTGGAACTATACAATTGGGCTGTTTACAACGATTTACCTACGATATATTTTAACAGTTCGATGTTTGTACTTGCCAGCACCTTTGAGCCGTGGGGATTAGTTGTAAACGAAGCCATGAGCGCAGGTTTGCCCGTAATATGCAGCAATGCCGTGGGAGCCATGCCCGACTTGGTAGACGGCAACGGATACACATTCGACGAAACCTCCGAAGAATCTCTCATACAGGCATTTAACCAAGTAGACGCACTCTCCGTGGAACAACTCAACGCCATGAGCCGCCGTTCAATAGAGATAATCAAAAACTTCACCCCCGAAATTTGGGCTCAACAGGTAATCAAGTTGCTGAAAATATGAATATTATCAACATCATAGACCGTATCGACAAGGTTAATTTCGGCATTTGGAACGCCGCCCTCCTACCCTGCTCCACACTTTATAATATATATAAGGTGAAATGCTTTGCGGTTTTCCCTCGTATCGACGATTTGCCCGATGTTAAAACTCTCTATAATGTTGAACCAATTATCATAGATAACACTGACACTGAGGAGTTTAGAAATATTTTAGAGAGTTTTTCGCCAAAAGATACCATAATTATAACTCACGGCAGTTGGCGTTTCCCTACACGATGGGGAAATAATGCTGCACAAAACGGTTTCAAATGGGTTTACACACCTCACGGAATGTTAGAGCCGTGGAGCAAGAGGTTAAAATGGTTGAAAAAATTGCTTTATTTCCACTTTATAGAAAAACGGATGATAAAGCGTGCGGCAACCATTAGGGCAGTTTCAAAACCCGAAATGGAAAATCTCAAAAAAGATTTCAAAAAAGTGGTTCACATACCCAACGGAGCGGCAGTTATTAAAAGTTACTCAGCGGTAACAAAGCCGATAACACTTTTGTTTCTTGGCAGGCTGAACTCCAAAAAATGCGTCTACGAGACACTCAGGGCGTGGGTAGATTCCAAAGCGTATGGCAATGGAGATTATTGTTTAAAAATAGTTGGTCCTGACGATGGAGAGTTTCCTCGGCTTGAAACATTATACCGAACTCTACCCGAAAACAAAAACGTATATCTCAGCAACACACCGGTTTATGGAGCGGAAAAGGAAGCATTGTTGGCTGAATGTACATTTTTTCTTTTACCATCGCAGTCGGAGGGTTTCCCTACATCGGTGGTAGAGGCAGGAATGGCAGGTTGCGTCCCCGTTATCAGCGACGGTTGCAACTTTCCCGAATTATTTGAAAATCAACTTGGTATAAAAGTAGAAAGCAATTACAATTCGTTGCTAAAATTTTTCAACCACATTCCACAAGTTACCAACAGGGAACAATACGCCGAATATTTCCGCAACAATTATTCGATAGAGGCAATTGCGCAAAAAATGATTTCGCAGTATAAAACTCTGTTAGCCAATTAGTCCCTCATCGCAAAAACTATAATAACTATCTCCGGCAATGATTACGTGCTCTATTACGGTAAGGTCTTCTAATTGATTACAAATTTTAGCAAGGTTGTTAGTAAGGTTAATATCGCCTTGACTTGGATAGCATGTTGCGCCCGGATGATTGTGGCACAGAATGATACGTGTGGCGTTAACCTCAAAGGCATTTGCCAAGATTAATTTAAAATCGGGTTTTGTGCATCCCCCCGAACCTTGCGAAATTTTGGTTTTACGAACAAGGATGCCGCTATTTTGAGTATACAATGCCCAAAATTCTTCGTGAGTGAGAGTGCGCAAATCTCTCATAAGTTCGTAAATCGATTTGCTATTGAGCAACTTAACAGTTTGACCAAAACTTGACGCCGAAATTCGTTTGCCCAATTCTTGCGCTGCGCGAATAATCGACGATTTGGCAGTACCAATTCCCTTAATAGATTCTATCTCTCTGGTAGTGAGACGAGTAAAATTAATAAGGTCATTATTTGCAAGGGTCATAATATCCCTACCGAGTTGTACAGCCGACCTCTCAGGAGTTCCATTAGTTATCAGTATAGCAATAAGTTCTGCCACCGAGCAAGCCTCGGGACCATTGGCGATAAGTTTTTCGCGCGGGCGGTCGTCTTCGTTCCAATCTTTGATGGGCATAGCGTAAGGATATAAAAAAAGGCCTTAACATCCACAGTCAAGACCTCTTTTGATATTATGACAACAAAATATCTGCGAAATTACAACTTGTTAACGTGTAATTGCAGTTTTGATTTCAGGTTGGCGGCCTTGTTCTGATGGATGACACTGCGTTTAGCGAGTTTGTCAATCATTTTAACAACACCGGGAAGAGCCTTCTCGGCTTCTTCTTTCTCTTTTGTTGCACGGAGTTTTCTTACTGCGTTACGCATTGTAACGGCATAGTAACGGTTGCGAAGTCTGCGAACTTCGTCCTGTCTGATCTTCTTTTTTGCTGAATGATGATGAGCCATTTCTCTTTTATTTTATGCTTTTGTTTATATTCAAATATTGTGTTTACAAATCAGAGCGCAAAGTAACAAAATTTTCTTGATACCAACAAAAAAATTTGCGGATTTAAATTTTAATTTTTATTATTGTACCAAGAAAAATAATTATGGACAATCCAAAAATATCTGTTGTAACTGTGGTATACAACAGCAAGGCACTTATAGAAAATACCGTTAAAAGTATTATAAATCAATCATATAACCACATTGAATATATAGTAGTAGACGGCGGAAGCACCGACGGCACTATCGACATTCTTAATAGTTACAAAAAAAATATTTCCACCCTTATATCCGAACCCGACCACGGAATTTACGACGCTATGAACAAAGGTATCAGCCTTGCCACCGGCGATTTTGTGGTTTTTATCAATTCGGGCGACAAATTTTCATCAGACGACATTCTCGAAAAAATTTTTTCTAACCCCGAAGCCGCATCTGCCGACGTGGTTTATGGCGACACCGACATCACCGACTCTGAGGGCAACATTATACACTCGCGCCGTCACCGTCCACCCGAAAGGCTCAATTGGAAAAGTTTTAAGCGCGGAATGTTGGTTTGCCATCAAAGTTTCATTGCCCGCCGCAATTTAGTGGAAAGTTACAACCTCAATTACCGCTATGCCGCCGACTTTGATTGGTGCATTCGCATTCTTAAAAAATCTAAAAGCGTGTACAATTCGCGACAGGTGATAAGCCTTTTTCTCGAAGGCGGACAAACCCGCAAAACCATCGTACCGGGGTTGAAAGAGCGTTTTAAGATAATGCGCCACCACTACGGACTTATTTCGGCAATATATAGGAATATAATATTAGGTGTGCGGTTTACGTGGTTTGTGATTAGGCACAGATGGTTTTAAAAGACAATTTTTGGTAATTAACATTCTTTAATTACCTTTTAAACCTCTTAACAATAATAAGTTGTTTCTTTGCATCGTAAAACAGGAATAAAAAAAATTGTCTTTTTCATAAATACAGAGTTTAATAGTAACAACCAAAAGGGAGGCTTGCTGAGGCCTCCTTTTTTTGTTTTAAGTGTAGTTTTAACAATAAATCCAACTTGTTTTTACAAAATGTTATAAATCAGTACTTCCACGGGCGAAATTTTTAACGATTATTGTAACTTTGTTTAATAACCATGTAAAATAACCGCCATATCTTTGCAATCGGAAAAAGCGATGAGATATCGGCTTTTCCGAGTAAATAATTGTCTTTTCATAATATTAGGTTTAGGTTAAAAATTAGTAGCAACAATGGCAGGGAAACCTGCTTTTGTTGTTTTTGTACGTATGCAAAATATTAGTACCTTTGCAAACGAAAATATACCTGACTATGGATTTCGGGATAACTTTGGTAAAAAACGAGGACATTGATCGCAAGCGGTGGGACAGTGCTGTGTCGCAAACCCCCTACTGCTCGCTGTTTGGCTATTCGTGGTATTTAGACAACGTTTGCAGCACTTGGGATGCCCTTATTGCCAAAGATTACCGACACATTATGCCAATACCGGTGTTTGAAGGTCGTCACCAACAAATGCAACAATACCTTTTATGGTTGGGCATTTACGGCAGCGAAATTCCATCGAACGAAGAAACAGAGGCTTTTTTTAACAGTATTCCCGAAAATTACAACGGGCTTTACCTCAATCTCAACAAACTCTGCAACATATCCAACGTAGAAAACGGATTGATTCACCACGAAAAAGTTTACCAAATAGACCTTTTGCAGCCTTACAAAAATCGCAAGTTTCAAATGCCCGCCTCGCTCAACAAAATTTACACCGTAGACGTAAGGCAATGTGCTTCGTTTTTTTTGATAAACAACTATAAAACAGAGAGTATGCTTTATTTCAACCTTATAAAAGAAGTAAAGCAACGGGGCAATTGTATGATTTTTGCGCTTGCCAATACCGACAAAATAATACTCGGCTGCGTGGTGGTATTTATCTCACAAACAGAGATTTACCTTACCGACATAAGCGTCAACAAAAATCAAAAAGATTACAAAACCATCAAAAACGAACTTTTAGACACCATTATCAACTATTTCTCGGGCAAAAATTTTACACTTTATATAAAGACCAACAAACGAGGCGTATACGACAGTTACGATGCCGAAACTCTTGAACTTTTCGACGCTGTCCCCTACCCACACATTTATTATATAAGAAACAATATATCGAAACTGTTTAATTTTTTTAATATTAAATAATTATGGTTCATACAATTACTCAATATCCGTCGCCTGCCGACCTCCACATAGCACAAATGCGCGATGTAAATGTTCAAAAAGATTCTCTGCGTTTTCGCAACAATATAAAGCGTCTGTCGCATATTCTTGCCAACGAGATAGGTAAAACGTTAACTTACAAAGATGTAGACGTAACCACACCGCTCGGTACAGCCAAATGTCGCACCTTAAACGATCAAGTGGTGATTGCCTGCATTTTCCGTGCTGCATTGCCTATGCACGAGGGTTTCTTGGATATTTTCGACAATGCCGAAAGCGCATTTCTTGCCGAATACCGTTCTTACAATAGCGACGGTGGGTTCGATATTAAATCGGGTTACGTTGCCTCGCCCCGTTTAGACGGCAAGGTGCTTATAATTGCCGACCCGATGCTTGCCACAGGCGCAAGTATTGTTACAGCAATGGACTTAATCAAAAACCTCGGAACACCAAAACACATACATTTTGCCTCCATAATTTCGAGCCAAAAGGGTATCGAAACAGTTGAAAACCTTGCCAAACCGTGCAGTTACGACATTTGGACAGTGGTAACAGATGCCACTCTCAATAGTCACGGATACATTGTGCCCGGACTTGGCGACGCTGGCGATCTCTGTTTTGGTGAAAAACTTTAACCGTTTATGACACAAGGCTTAGTAATAAAATCAACCGGCAGCAACTATTTGGTAGAAATTAATAATCAGATAGTTAACTGCAAAATACGCGGCAAAATCCGTCTCAGCGGAATACGCACCACCAATCCCGTGGCTGTGGGCGACAATGTTAGCGTGGAACTCTCAAACGATAGCGAAGGCGTTATTACAGAGATACTTCCGCGCAAAAACTACATTGTACGAAAATCTATCAACCTAAGCAAAGAGAGCCACATAATAGCCGCCAACCTCGACCAATGTATGCTTGTGGCAACGCTAATATTACCCGAAACACCGTTGGAATTTATCGACCGTTTTCTTGTTTCTGCCGAGGCTTACAAAGTGCCGGCAATTATAGTATTCAACAAATCAGACCTTTACGGCGATTTGCAAGAAGTGCTAAAAGACACGATGGATATTTACACCAAAATAGGCTACAATTGCATAGCGGTGTCGGCACAAACAGGCGAAAACGTTGACACTCTGCGCACTATGCTCAAAGACAAAACCACATTGATTTCGGGCAACAGCGGTACAGGCAAAAGCACATTGATAAACAGAATAAACCCGGGTTTAGGATTGCGCACGGGCGATATTTCGATGTACAGCCTTCAAGGGAAACACACCACCACATTTGCCGAGATGTTTCACCTCGATTTTGGCGGCAACATTATCGACACCCCCGGCATTAAGGGTTTTGGAATGGTGGGAATGACCCAAGAGGATATTTCGCACAATTTTCCCGAAATATTTGCCCAATTAGAAAACTGCAAATTTTACAACTGCACCCACACCCACGAACCCGGTTGCGCCGTTAAAAAGGCTGTGGAAGAGGGCACAATACAC
>JAGCVU010000082.1 GCA_017962175.1 Bacteroidales bacterium
AGGTGTATACCTGTCGCCACCTGGTGTAACGCTCATAAGATTTGTAAAATCTTCTACTGTCATATTAGCCATAGATACGTATCCCAATATAACATTAAGAATAAAAGTGACTATCAAAACTATCAACGGAATTTTGAAACTCTGTTTTTGGGTGGGTTGGATAATGTTTTCTTCCATTTTTCTATGAATTATGTGGTTATGAATTATTTGTTTTCTTCTGATTTGATGAGCGTTGTGGAGTCTACGCCGGAGATGACCTCAACGTTGATGCCGTCGCTGACGCCAAGTTTTACAAATGTTTTTTGCACGCGTCCCTTATCGTCAACAGTGTTGAAATATGTGGAATCGCCGCGATAAAAAACGTATTTTTCATTGATTCCCCACACGCTATCTCGCTTAGCGATAGAGATTTTGCCCATTGCCGAACTGCCCGAATAAATGTGGTGCGAATCAAGGTCGGATTTGTTGATAGCGGCTTTAATTTCAAAAGTTACAATGCCGTTGCTGCGTGTGCTGACGGGTGCAATTTCGGTAACAACGCCACGGATTGTGGATTCGCGGTCGGTGGCAGTGGTGATGTCGATGGCTGTTCCGATTTTCACCTTGTCGATGTCGTTTTCTGCAACCGAACCCACAAAATTCATAGAAGCGAAATCGGCAATGCGGGCAATAATGCTACCCTCGCTGTAAGTGCCGCGAGCCATTACCGAACCACCCTCTTTTACCGGAAGTTCGATGATTGTGCCGCTGTTGGTGGCGCTTATTATGTTCGACACTTTGTTTTTAGATTGCTGACCTTCAACCATTTCCAACTCGGCAACAATGGTTTCGTGATTCTTTTTCATCACCTCGTAATCGGTTTGTTCTTGTTCAAATTCTTCTTTGTTTACAAACCCTTGATTATAAAGTTTTTGAGTACGTTCAAATTGAACGCGTTTGGCATCGAGGCGACGGCGGCTAACTTCAATATTATCTTTTAGTTGGCGAAGTTCTATTGGGTCTTTTACAAATTTTACGCTTGCGAGAGCACGACCGAGTTCTACCTTGTCGCCAAGATTTACCATAAGTTTTTGCAAAGTGCCTGATATATTGCTACGTACATCAATAACACGGTCGGGTTCGATATAACCCGAAATTGTAAGAGTTTTGTCGATACTCACACGCTGAATGGTTACAGTTTGGATTTTTTCATTGGATTTTTTCACAGCCTTGACAATTACAAAGCCGAGCAAAAACACTACAACACAAATGATTATGGTTCTTATTGTCTTCATAGTTATTCAGATTGAAGGGCTTCGATCGGTTTCATTTCCGACGCCATAGTAGCCGGACGCAATCCCGAAACCAAACCCGCTATTAATAAAACTATCATACTAAAAAATGTGGTGGTAACATCAAGCGACGGGGCGACAACGCTGTCAACACCCATTGCATCTATCAGGAAACCAATAAGTTGGAGCAGCATCCACCCTACCGAAATACCTATTGCACCCGCCATAAGGGTAATCACGATAGTTTCGCCAAGTATCAGGTTTTTAATACTTTGCGGAGTGGCTCCCACGGCCATGCGCACTCCAATTTCTCTTGTGCGCTCGCGAACGTTTGCCACCATAATGTTGGCAATGCCGATAATGCCGCCAACCAATGTGCTCACGCCTATAAACCACAGAAAATAACGCACATAGTTGAAAACTTGGTCGATAGATTGAAGGCTTTCTTCGTAGGTTTGGAAATAAAGGGCGTTGTTGTCGCCGGGTTCAAAACCAAACCGCGAACCAAGAAAATTCTTAACTCTTTGTTTTACATTGTGGCTACCGCTTGTATATATAAAAGTATTGAATTTTGGCGTGTTGTTCACTGCCGAAACAAAACTGTCGAAAGGCGTTATCATAATTCTATCGTACATCAAAATAGAGAAAACACCCACCACTTTAAACGCTATATCATTGACCACTACATACTTGCCAAGCGGGTCTTTTTTATCAAAAAGCACATCGCGCATATAGGTAGAAATCATAACGTTTTTTTCGTGACATTCAAAATCTCTATGATTTAGCAATCTACCATCAACAAGTTCCAGTTTTTGAACATTAAAAAACGGTTGGTCAACGCCTGCAATTTCAAAATTTCCGTAAGAATTATCGCTTCTTACATTCACAAACGAAGATGTATAAGGCGAAATGCCATCGATTTCGGGAATAGCAATGCAAAGGTCGCTAATATCCTGTTTTTCAAACTGAACCGTAGCACCTTCCACACCGCCTTTCATAGGTTTTGTGATAGTGCGACCCATTACGGTTACGGAATTGTTTCGTTCGTTGGTAAGCAATTTGATAAGCGACCCTTCCACGCAATTGCCCACGCCCACCAGAATCACCATCATAAAAATACCCCACGCAATGCCTATGCACGAGGATAGCGTCTGATTGGCGCGAACCCGTATATGCTCTAATATTTCTGCCCAAAAATCTAACATTTGGTTTATACTTTTCTACGAATAATACATGTAATTTCTTAAAATCCTCTCATTATACTTAGATTCTTATATCTGTTTTGGTTGAATTTTTCACTAATAAATTCAAGAATTCGTTTTTGGAATATAAGGCAGATGACGAAAATCACCGAAGTGGCTATTGTTATAATGTATTTGTCTTCAACGAAATACCAAATGACAGAACAACAAATCATTTCCACTCCTGCACATAGAAATTTTTGCAAGTTTGCGTTGCTATAATGCCCGCCAAAAAACGAAACACTCATAATGTCAAACCTATCAGCACTGATGGTATTGATATACAAAAATAGATAGGCATTAACTCCTGCACTTATAAAAAATGCATTTAGAGCAATGTTTATATCTTTTGATGCTATCAATATGCTCAAAGAAACGACTATGGCAAATATGTAATTTATTTTTATGTCGGTTTTGTTTATTTGAGATATCAAATCATTATATAGACTCGATATTCCTTCGAAACACAAAGATATATTAGCGATCGAGTTGTTCATAACTAAGTATGGAGATGATAAAAATACTATCACCATAGAAACCAAAAGAGGGTTTTGTGATATTTCCTGATTGCGAAAAATGATAAACAAGAATACTATCCACATTAAACCACAAACAATCACATTTATATTTTTAATTGTGGCTTTAATAATCAATCTTGTCAAAGGCGAAAGGTTGAACCTTGAACCTATGCCGTATGAAACAATATCCGTGCTTGCATTAGATTTGTTTTCTAAGAATTTGATAAACTCATTTTCGTATTGATATATCGACAAAGTGACGATAAGCACTAACAGAACGATTGAAAATACCAACAGTAATAATTGGCTTTGAATCAGATTATTGGATATAAATGACATCACATTACTGTTTTCTATACACAGTAAAGCCAATGATTGATATAAAATATAAAATAATACCAATAGGAACTCTCTTTTCCACCCATTGAAACTTTTTATCCATATAACAATAAAGGTGTTAGTGAGCGTCAAAAGCGTATAGAAAACTAAAAATATGATTGAATACGACAATGTTAACTGCGAACGTACATATAACGTGACAATCAATGGCAAAGTGAATAAGTGCGTGATATAGTTAACAACAGAACAAAACTTGTTCTTGATATTTTGAAGATATAATTCATATTTTGGTATAGGCAACAATTTCAATGCGCATAATTCCGCAATTGATGATTTGCTGAGTACACATTTGATACCTACATCGAATGTCAATGCAAAAACAATCACTTTTGTCAATTCATCGAATACAGTGTTTGGTTGTATAATAGTTGCGTATCCAAAACCAAAGAAAGGTAATGGCATAGCAAAAAAGACACCAAGCACTATGAGAATGATTGTTGTAATGGAATTGTCTACACTAAGTCTTCTTTGCCGTTTTAACTTTAATAAGTATGATAAGTTATTGTTCATATTTTCCTACCGTCTTATTTAGTTTGAAAATAATCGTTTAGAATTTGAGATGCTTCGTTGTTTTGGTTATTGATATCGTTGATTATCTTGCCGTTTTCCATAAGGATTATTCTTGTGCTGACATCAACAATATGGTCGAGATTGTGGCTCGAAATCAGGATTGTGGTGCCAAATTCCTCGTTAAACTTACGCAAAAGATGTTTGATTTCTATCTGCGAACTTGGGTCAAGAAAGTTGAACGGTTCGTCGAGAATCACAATTTCGGGACGACAAAACATCGCTCCTGCAATACCTACTTTTTGTTTGTTTCCCGATGAGAAATTGCGGATGTACTTTTGCTGACCAAGAATTTCGTTGTTGAAAAACTTGTGAAACATTGAGATTTTTTCATCAATATCTGGTTTCGACACGCCACGAGTGTTGCCCACAAAGTCAAAATATTCTTCGGGTGTGAGAAAATCTATGAGAAAACTGTTGTCGATAAACGCGCCGGTGTATTCTTTCCACTCTTCTGTTTTGGCTACGTCGTTACCTTTGGAGAGAACGCAACCTTCTGTGGCTTGATAGAGGTCGAGTATCAGACGGAAAAGAGTTGTCTTTCCGGCACCGTTGTTGCCCACAAGACCAACGGTTTCGCCTGTGGAGATTTTCAGTTCGGGAATATCAACCGCGGTCTTAGGTCCGAATTGTTTAATTAAGTTTTTGATTTCTAACATAATAATCAAAATTCAAGTGTTTAATATGGTAGTATTTTTACATATTTCTATACCTATTATATCGTATCACAAAACTCCTGTAAAGTATACAGAGTAGTATACGGGAAATAAGTTTCCTTCAATATATTGAAATGATTGTCGTTAGAAACAATACATTCTGCACCTCCACAGACTGCGCAATCTACAAACTTATTATCATCTGGGTCGGTTTTTATAATATCGAAACGCCACGTAGGTGCCACTCTAACAACGTTTTTCTTGTTAAGCAAAGTATTAATTACCAAATCAGCAAAAATTGGAGATGTTTTTTTAGCAATTATTTCTTCGTACTCATAAAGAATTTCGTTTGACACACATAAGGCCAATTTCTCATCGATAAAACTTTGCCACACATTATGATACGGACTTTGAGAAGGAAGCGTAACCAACAAACAATTGGTATCGAGAACAATCTTTCGCATTATTGATGATTATAAGGAGTGCGTAAATGTTCGTTCAATAAATTGTCAATCGCCGCGTTATCCAAAATCCCTTCATTCCAAAGACGATCGGCCTCCTTTTGCACTTTGTCGGCGTAAAAAGCAGCCAAAACGTCTTTAAGATCATCAACAGTCTGTTGACTACGGCAAAAACTAAACATATCCAAAATGTGCCGTTGTACAGGATTTAACGGAGTTATTGTTTGTGTTGCTATCATAGTTATTATCTTTGTGTTAATATTGCAAATTTATATAAAGTATAACAAAAATCCAAATATAAAAACATTTTTTACCACCCCATTTCTTCGCCTTGATACCATTTTACAAGCATGGCGCAGTACATACATTCGTATACCGCTTGGGCAAGGTCGGATTGTGATTTCATATAACTGTTTTTGGATTCGTTGAATTCGGTGATGGTGGATTTGCCGTTTTCGTAACGGGCTTGGGCAAGGCGAAAGGCGGTTTCACTGTTGGCAACGGCTTCGCGGGCGGCTGTAACTTTGGCGGCAGCGTTTTCAGCGTTGAGCGTAACTTGCTGAATATCTTTGTAAAGCGTTTTGCGGGCAAGGTCGAGAGTATATTGCTGACTGTGCTGCTGTATCTTTACATCGCGGATGTTGTTGCGTGTGCTAAACCTATTGAAAATCGGGATGTTGAGATTAAGACTAATGTACTGACTAAAATTGTTATCTATCTGTTTGCTAAACGATTCGCTCGGCAAATTAGACGCTGTGTAATAATTGGTGCTCATTCCTCCGCTAAGGGTCAATGTGGGATAATATCCGCCTTTGGCAACCTTTAAACTATATTGTGTGGCATCCAATCTAATTTCTTCCGCTTTAATCTCCGGACGGTCATAGTTAATTGAGTCATTAAGCATTATGAATTGTGCATTATGCATTAAAGAGGTGTCGGGACGAGCAATGGCAAAACTATCTGCACTCGGTAATTCTAAAAGTTGGGATAAAGTTAATAAAGACAACTTGCGGGTGTTAATAGCCTGAGTATAAGTAAGAATACTGTTGGCATGAGCTGCTTTTTGCTGAGCAAGTTCGGCTTCGGATGCTTTGCCGGTTGCCACAAAAGTTTCTAAACGATTTACTTGTGCAAAATCTATTTGGGTTTGACGATATGCAACGTCTTCAATTTCCATATTGTAAAGAATTTGCACATAAGCCTGAGCCACTTGCAAACGGATGTCGTTTTTAATTTTTTCGAGGTCGGCAGAATATGCAGAAAGGTTCAACTTATTGAGTTCCACATTGTTTCGACGTTGAAAACCATTAAACAAAGTCATACTTGCACCCACGCTAAACGATGTTGTGCGGGTGTTGGTGTTGGAATATGTGTTGTTGGCAGTAAGTCCGCGACCAAATGAAAAATTTTGACTTGCACTTGCGCTAACTTCTGGAAGATAAGCGTTTTGCGAAGAGTTAAGGCGGATTTCCTGACTTTCTAAACTCTGCTCAGATTTCTTAATCTGAATATTGTTTTCAACGGCGTAATTTGTGCACTCTTGAAGAGTCCATTCGTGTTGTGCAGAGGCAGATGAAACCGTTAAAACCAATGAAAATATGGCTAAATATTTTTTCATAATTATTCTTCATTTATAATTTGTTGACCACGCAAAACTGCTGTGGTGTCGATTCCTGATTTGATTTCAATGTTAACACCGTCGGAAAGACCTGTGGAAACGCTTTTGCGGTCGTAGTTTTTCATTCCGTCGGTTTCGGTGCCGTTGGGAACGAGAACAAAAGTGCTGTCGCCTTCAAACTCCAAAACGCTTTCGGGAACTACAATCACGTTTTCCACTTTGGCAAGCACAATTTCGGCGTTGGCACTGTAACCTGCACGAATTTTGGTTTCGCCATCTACACGCACAGCAGCCTTAATTTCAAATTGGTTTGCGCCGTTGCTCTCGGTGGCTTTGGGCGAAATATACTCCAAAACAGC
This sequence comes from Bacteroidales bacterium, assembly GCA_017962175.1. Classification (GTDB taxonomy): domain Bacteria; phylum Bacteroidota; class Bacteroidia; order Bacteroidales; family UBA3824; genus UBA3824. The sequence goes on from JAGCVU010000082.1 coordinate 7,091, forward strand.
GTCGAAACTTACATCTTGCAAAGCGCCGATGGTAATTTTCATTGGCATTCCCTCAACTAACTGACCTACTTCGGTTTCGTCGATGTTGCCACGGAAAATAAGGTCGTTCATATTGGCAATAGTGGCAATGGTGGTGCCGTCGTTAAACGAGTTGGAATTGATTACCGAGTTGCCCACTTTTACAGGAATATCAAGGATAACGCCCGCAATTGTGGAACGAATCAAAGTGCTCGACGCGCTTGCATTCGACTTAGAAAAACCCTCCTTAACTACCTGCAAAGCATCTTCGGCGGCAGATTTTTCTTCGCGAGCCTGTTTTAATGCCTGCGACGATTTTTCATAATCGTTTGCAGAAATAAGTTTCTGATTATAAAGATTTTCGTCGCGTTTAAAGTCGGTTTCTACCTGTTTGAGGTTGATTTCGGCAAGACGCAGACGGCTTTCGGCACTCGACAACTGACCCATATCGGGAATCACTGTGATTTTGGCAAGAACATCGCCCTTGGCAACCTTCTGACCGGGGTCTTTGAGTATTTCGGTTATGATACCAGAAATTTGCGGTTTAACATTCACCTCGTTGCGAGGTTCAATTTTTCCGGTAACGATTGTTGACTTGCTCACCGTTCCGAAAGTTGGATGGACTTCCTCATATTCAATAACTTCGGGCTGCGATTTGCTCCAAAGGAAAATGAATGTGCCTATAAATATTATCGCCAAAATTGATAAGATTATTACTTTTTTCATCTTTATATTGTTTTATGATTTAACTACTAATTTTTATTCTTCACGCATAGCGTCAACTGGTTTTATAGCCATGGCTCTTAAAGATGGTGCAAGACCTGCCAAAACACCCACCACGCAAACGCCGAAGGCAACAGCCACTGCCGTCCAAAAGCCTACTTGAAAATGCGCAGGGTCGTCCATTGGCATACTTTCCATTCCTTGCAAAATCAGCACGGCGAAAATAATCCCGCTCATACCCGCAATCAACGTTAGCACAATGCTTTCGCCAATTATCTGCATAAGAATTACACGTGGCGTGGCACCAATGGCGCGGCGGATTCCTATTTCGGTGGTGCGCTCTTTTACCGTTACCATCATAATGTTGCTAACGCCAATTGCACCAGCCAAAAGCGTTCCTATGCCCACCATTATTATCAGCACGCTAACACCTTTAAACATACTTTCTATCATTTGAAAAAGCACTTCGGTGTTCATTACTTCAAGTGCTTGATTATCAGTAGGGTCGAAAGCATGAGCACGTGCTAATGTTTCGCGCATTTTGGGTATAATGTCGCTCATTACAATGCCTTTTTTGCACGTAACTGCAATCATATCAATGCGATTGCCTCGGTGCGTAATCTGTTGCATTACTGTAATAGGTACTATCATATTTGTACCCGGCGAACTACCAAACGATATGCCGCCAGAAACATTCCAATCTACGCCAACTATCTGATAATGAATACCGTTAACTTCGATACGTTTGCCGCATGGATCATTGCCGTCGGGGAAAAGGTCTTGATATGTGCGTTTGCCTATTACGCAAACTTTACGTTTTTGAATAATATCCACCTCGTTGATATATCGTCCAAAACGCATTTTAGGTTCGTTGATAAAGCGGTAGTCGGGACTATTGCCAGTAATGCCCACCTCTGATTTGCGGTCGTTGTAAAGGGCATTGCCACCACTTGCAAATAGCATAGGCGTTACCACGTCTAATTCGTTTACGCCGCTTTTAATGCGGTTAATATCAGTAAGTTCCAAACTCCAACGACGACCTTTGCGAAATCCTTTGAATGGTTTTGAAGTGTTGCTCGAAAACAACATTGCCGAATTGGTGGCAAAACCTGCAAAATTGCCGTTTAACAGGTCTTTCATTCCCTGACCTCCGCCAAGCAATGCCACAAGCATAAACACACCCCAAAATACTCCGAAACCGGTAAGGAATGTCCTTGTTTTGTTTCTTGTTAATGAATCAAGTTCTATCATTTTTTTATTGTTTTATCCATTTAAAGCATTAATAGGTCGTATACGAGCCGCTTTGATTGAGGGGATAAGCCCAGCAATAGTGCCGGCAATTACAAGTACAAGAGTGGCTTCAATGCAGGTGGAAATGTCAACCGTGGGATTCACAAAAATAGATTCGCTGCCCCAACCCATATCAAATTCCGAATGTCCAAACTGACGGTCCATTATTTCGGTAGCCACCACGCCGAGAAACATTCCTATGTATCCAAAAAACGTTGTAATTATCACACTTTCAATAATTATCATTTTAAGAATCGACCACGGTTTTGCGCCGATAGCCTTGCGGATACCAAATTCGCGAGTGCGCTCTTTTACAGTTATTAGCATAATATTGCCCACGCCCACAATGCCGCTGAGAAGGGTAAAAAGTCCCACCACCCAAAGAAATGTACGAATAATAGCCATACCGTCTTGCATTTGAAGATTTTGGGTAAAACGATTCCAGAGCCAAAACGAACTTTGGTCTTCGGGAGCGGCTTGATGGTTGACGTTGAGACGTGTGCGGTAAAGATTTTCAAACGCCTCGTTGCTTGCTTCATCGGGCAACCCGTGAAAAGTAAACTCGATACGTCCGGCATCGTCGCCACGGTTAAAGATGGTTTGAATAGTGGTATACGACGAAAAAGCATCGGCGCGACCGTTTTCCTCATCTTTAAAAATGCCCACCACGCGAAACGCAAACGAATTTACCTTTACATATTTTCCAAGCATATCGCGCCAATTTTTGGGATTAAGTTCCTCTGCCTGTTTGTTGCTTATTACCAATACCTTGCGACGTTGGTCTATATCAATTTGGTTGATATATCTACCCAAAAGCATTTCTATCTTATTGATTTTATTGTGGTTGCTGCCCACGCCGGCGATGTATGTTGAAATATAGTTGGCACCGTTGCTAATGGTGATATTGCCCTGATAGAGCATTGCGCCCACATCGTCGATAACGCCCGGAAACTCGGTGGCAGTGATGTTAATGTCGCTGTTTTTTACGCGGATATATCTACCTTCTTTTAATCCGTTGTAAGGAATCGATGTGGTGCCGCCATATACCACCATAGAATTGGCCAAACGTCCTTCGCTCTGTTGCGTAATGCCGTGAATGAGTCCGTTGCCTGCGCCCAAAAGCGTTATCAACATAAAAATACCCCAAGCCACAGCAAAACCCGTAAGCACAGTGCGCAATTTGTTGTTTCGCGCCGTAGCCCATATTTCGGTAAAAATATCTCTCATTTCATCATACCATTTATGCCGAACGGAGAGGCGTTGTGGTCGAGATTTTCTTCGATGTTGCCAATGATTCCGTCCTTGATGTGAATAATTTTGTTGGTTTCGTTTGCCACGCCACTTTCGTGCGTAACCACCACGATGGTCATACCTTGGTCGCTGTTGAGACTTTTGAGCAACTGCATTACCTCAACCGAAGTTTTGCTGTCGAGTGCTCCTGTGGGCTCGTCGGCAAGGATAATCTGCGGCTTGGTGATAAGTGCGCGGGCAATTGCCACACGCTGACGCTGTCCGCCCGAAAGTTCGTTGGGATAATGGTGCCACCAATCTTTAATGCCCAAACGGTCGAGATATTCCATCGCAAGGTTGTGGCGTTTTTTTCGGCTAACACCTTGATAATAAAGCGGAAGTTCCACATTTTCAACAGCGGTTTTAAAGCCAATCAGGTTAAACGACTGAAAAATAAATCCAATCATCTTGTTTCGGTATTCAGCCGCCTTGGTTTCGCTGAGGTCTTTGATGGGAACGCCTGCGAGGGTGTAAAGTCCTGAGTCGTAATTATCAAGAATGCCCAAGATATTAAGCAAAGTAGATTTGCCCGAACCCGACGCACCCATAATCGACACAAACTCACCCTCATTAACATCGAGGCTGATACCCTTCAACACGTGCAGCGGCTGCGCACCGTAGTAGGTTTTGTTGATGTTTTCTAAATGTATCATTTTATACTCAATTCATAATGCATAATTATTTTTAAATCGGCTATTAGACAGATAAAGGGGAAAAATGTTACAGGTAATAATGTTAATAAGTGTTAATATATAACATTTGTTCTTTAATTAATATTTTTTAAAGAACGAGTTGTAAATTTTCCCTATTTATTAAATAAGTTAACAACTTCCTCAATTTCAATCCCTAACAAACGCATCTGCCTAAACACTTCGGGCAGGGTTTGTTGCATAAATTCGTTACGACGCATTTTTAAGATGTGCTGTTTAGCGCCATTTGTAACAAAATAGCCGAGACCGCGCTTGGTGTTGATAATCTCCTCGCGGGCAAGATAGTCGTAAGCCTTAACCACGGTGTTGGTGTTAACTTCGAGCAAAACCGAGTATTCGCGCACCGATGGGATACGGTCGTCGTCGTTATATTTGCCGGAAATAATCTCGTCGCAAATACGGTCGGCTATCTGCATATATATCGCTTTATCGTTGGTGAAGTTCATAGGCTAAAAGTCTTAATCCATTACTTCGATTTGTTTACTACATTCGTTTTATATCTATTGATAATGAACATATTAGAGAATGTTTCAATAGTTATAGTGTTTAACACTATATTTTTTTAGAATCTTGAATTTTTTCTGAAATGTTCTTTGTTCGCTTTCCGTACTTCTTAATGAATATAAAGGAACGTTATAATCGTAAAAATCACCGTGAAAAAATGATGAATCTTTTTGAATACGTTTGAATATAGAGAAATAATTAAAAACCAATGCTAAAACAGAAAAGATTACAACCCCAATTATAGGCCAATTAAATTCTTGCCCTGTATAAATATTGATATCTCCCTCACCTGTTACGTTATGCCTAATTGCTGTTATTACAAATTTTAATGCAGGCAAAAATATTACTAATCCCACAAAAGAACCGTATAAAAATGCATATTTGCGCACAGACATACCTGCCGTTAAGTTAAATAAACAGAATAAGATTAATAAGGATGGATATTGGGGAATAATCGTATTATTAAAAGAATGAATTACCATTGTAAATTCCTTGAATTTGAGGAATTGAAAAGCCGCTCTCATAAAATCAGCTAAGTATAGTGCTAATAAAATGGTTATTATTCTGATTATTACCACAAAAAGAATAGAAATGTATTTTTCGAGACGAGAAGCCGGAATCAACAAAAATTGCTGTCTAATAGGTTGTTTGTCTATTTCGGAAAGCACCATTGATGATGCTACACCCGACATTACAAGAAAGATAGCTTGATATATACTGTTGTCGGTTGGAATAGCGTACCAATTGAGTATGAGAACCGCTAAAAACGTTCCAAATACTGTTGCGGCTGAAAACTTGACAATTGATTTCGTGTTGACCGCTGCATACCATTGGAAGAAACTTGCAAACCGGCTGAAACTGAATTTGTTTATGTTCATAGTTGTACTGTTTTGATAGCATTTAACAAAAGTTCGAGGTTAAGTTGGGTTTCGTCTTGATTGCCGCGACGTTTGGCAATTACAGCGTTGCCCTTGACAGAGAGTTCAGAGTAGATAACACCGTCGGTATCGTCGGCACTACGATATTCAAAAGAATATTCGTTGGTAATTTCTGCCACCGACTTGTTCATCAACAACTTATTATCGCTACCGTCATCGCTGCCGAGAATAAGAATATGGTCGATAAGTTGCTCCACATCGTGCACCTGATGAGTAGAAATCACAATAGTGCGGTCTTCGGTCATATTCTGCGCCATCACCTTGCGAAATATACTTTTCGACTGAGTATCAAGGCCGTTGGTGGGTTCGTCCATAAAAAGGTACTTTGTGTTGGTGGCGAGGGCGAAACTCATATACACCTTTTTCTTGGTACCCATCGAGAGTGCGGAGAGGTCTTGAATCTTGTCGAGTTCAAAATCGCGCAGACAGCGTTGCAGCACTTCGTCGCTAAAATTGGGGTAAAACGGACGGTTGAGTTTTACAAATTTTTCGAGCGACATATTGGGCAGTTCAAACTCTTCGGGCACGATAAAAATTTTGCCGAGGGTAGATGGTTCGCGCTTTTCGATGTCTTCGCCGTCAACGTGGATAGAACCTTTCTGACCCCAGTTCAAACCTGCCAAAAGGTTGAGCAAAGTGGTCTTGCCTGTTCCGTTTTTGCCGAGGAGGCCGTATATCTTGTTTTCTTCGAGCGTGAGGAAGAAATTGTTGAACACCCTCGGGCTCTGTTTGCTTCTCCAAACCGAAATTGGATAACTATACTGTATGTTTTTTACTTCTATCATAATGGTTAGTTTTAAAATTAATTAAACCAAGGGTGTTTATCATTCAACTGAATACCCTTAATAAGGGTGAATATCAAAAGTACAATGGTAGCAGCTGGTAAAAAGCCGCAAAACATTCCGTGAATAAAAGAGTGAGAAGGAACAAGACTGTACAAAGAATGTGTTTCTATTACAGCGGGGATATTAATTATCATTGGAATTAACAAAACTCCACAATATATGAAAAACATTATTGAACCGAATTTTGTATATGCTGTTCTATACCCCATAAGAAGCATCCAAAAAGAGAATATAAGACCAAGATCTAACAATAATTCAAAAACATTGTTACCGCCATGTAAGTAATTGAAAAACAAACCGTTTCCCATTCCTCCTACAAGATAGCGTATAAAATCACCAATTGAAATGGCAATTATAACACCTAATACTTTGAAACAAAACAAAGAAATAGCAGCAAAGAATTTTTCATGGTTATTGGCTGGCATTGCCAAAAATTGTATTCGATTGCTTTTATGGTCAAGTACACACGAAAGATATTTTGATGCCAGAACCGAAGTGCCAATAAAAAATACTAATGCCATAACCGACACAGTAACGTCAAAAGGAACCTGCCACAGCAACATAATACCTTCAAAAACAAGCGTTGCCAATGCAGTGCCGATTAGAATTTTTATAATACTTTTACGATTCAGTACCAAAAGCCAACAAAAAACGCTTTTGAACCTATTGAAACTGAAACTGTTAGTAAATGTTTTCATAGTTTTCCATTATTAACGGCGTTAAACAAAAGTTCGATATTAACAGGCGTTTCGGCATCACCGGCACGGCGTGGGGCGATAACAGCATTGCCCTGAAAGTTAGGTTCGGAATAGATTACTCCATCCATTTGGTCAGACGGGCGGTATTCAAAAACATATTCGTTCATAATGTCAGCAACAGGCTTATCCATAAGCAATTGACGTTCGCCAAGAATAACAATATGGTCTAACAGTTGCTCCAAATCGTGAACCTGATGAGTAGAAATAATTAAGGTGCGGTCTTCGGTCATATTTTGCGCCACCACCTTGCGAAATTGCTTTTTAGAAGGAATGTCGAGACCGTTGGTAGGTTCGTCCATAAGCAAATATTTGGCATTGGTGGCAAGGGCAAAACTCATATACACTTTCTTTTTTTGACCCATCGACAAACCGCTAAGTTTGCCAAAATCTTCAAGTTCAAAATCGCGGAGACAGTTTTCTAAAATCTCCATACTAAAATCGGGATAGAAAGCGCGGTTGAGTTTTACATAACTTTTGAGCGACAATTCGGGCAAATCGAACTCCTCCGGCACAAGAAAAATCTTGCTGAGTGTAACGGGATTGCGGTGTGTAACCATGTCGCCATCAATATAAATAGACCCGGATTGAGTGTCGTTCAACCCATTAATAAGGTAAAGGAGAGTAGATTTTCCCATACCGTTTTTGCCAAGAAGTCCGTAGATGTTGTTTTCTTTGAAATTAAGAAAAAACTTGTCGAACACCTTTGGGCGTTGTTTTTTCAGTTTAATGTCGATTGGATAACTGAACGATATGTTTTTGATTTCGATCATAATGGTTAGTTTTTTAGTAATCAGGCATTTGCAAGGGGATGCAAACACCTGATTAGAGATTTTTGACTATTATTTCATGTGTTTAGTCATAATGGTTTGCAAAGTAATGGCAAAAGCCGGGTCTTGTGTTATTTCTGTGCCGAGATAGCTTGCTTTTGCTGAAAGTTTGATACTTTTCTGACCCACGGGAGTTGAATAAAAAGCGTTGAGAGCCTTCATTTCGTCAAGAGTGTAATTTTGGGTGTAAAACTCCACAAGTTTGTCATTAAGTTTAACCATCAAAGCGTCAGCAATTTCGTGCGACATGGCATCAACATCGTCAATGGCAATTTGACCGCGTTCCACCAAAGGTCTATACTGCAAAGCCATAGCCTCCGCCAAAGTTTCGCGGGTATTTTGCAGTTCAATAAATTTTTTTACTTCGTCTACCAAAGCTGCGTCCTGAGCCTTAGTGATACCTGTTGTTGCTACTATGAGCAATGCGATAATAGAAATAATCTTTTTCATAATGTATTAATATTTAAAAAGTTAAAAATAAAATTAATTACGTTGTACTGTTGTACTGTACCACCTTAATAGTACAGTGCAAATGTATGACGGGAATTTTTATAATCCAAATATTTTTGGAAGATTTTTTATGGCTTTAACATTTTTTAACAAATGGGGATTTTGGAGTGGAGAGTTGGAGAAAAGAAAAAGAAAATCCGCAGCGGGGCTGCGGATTTTCGATCGAAACTCAATTCATATTATTATTTATTCAACTCTTCATTAATCTTCTGCTTGTAATACTCGGCGTGTTGAAAGCCGGTGTGATAGTCTTTTACCATTCCGTCTTTGCCGATGATTACATACGAGGGAATGCCTGTGAAACCCCATTTGCGCATTAGCGAACTTTGCTGACTCTCTGAGAGGCGATAGTGCTCACCTTTCATCGAAACAATCATTCCATCGTATTCTTTCTGCGCCGACGATTCATCGGCAATGTACATAAACACAACGTCTTTACCTTCAAACTCTTCTTTCATCGGTTCCATCTGCTTGATGGCGTGACGACAAGGCATACACCAAGTGTTCCAAAAATCTATCAAAATGACTTTGCCCTTGAAATCCTTTATCATATCCACCAACAAGGCATCGCCCTCACTTTCGCCCACCTGATGGAGATGGTAGCCGCCACGCGCTTTTTCGGCAGCAATTTTGGCAACAATTTCGGCGTTTTTTGCCTTAACGTACTCGGTGTAAAAAGGAATGCGCATTTTTTCTACTTCGCTAATCGGCACAACGGTTTGACTACTCAAAGGTCTACAAATTGACTGCAAGTTGATAAAATCCTTAAAATATCCATCGCCATTGCCAAGATATTTATTAAGGAGTCTATCATACTCCTGTTTTTTTATTGTAAAATAATCATTAATATAACTATTGGCAATAGATTCATATTTGGAGGCAAAAACCTTTTCCTCAGCAGTTCGAGTGGTGTCTTGATGCTTAATTTTGTCAACAATAGAGGCGCACAAGGCTTTATCTTTCTTTGAAAGTTTTTGTTTAGACGAAATACTTCCCCACGATTTTTCAATAAGTTCCTTAAACTCATCGTCAGTAGTATAAAATTTAGATACTTGTTGAAGACACATATTCCAACCGGTGATGTTATAAGAAAAATCGTTGGCATAAAACATCATAATATCATCAATACCAAGCAATTGCACGTAATCCAAATAACTTTCGTCCATCTTGGGTGATACAAAATCGGGAATCGGATCGCGATAGCTCTTGTTGTTGACTTTGCGGTATGCATCTTCAATCCAATGTTTTCCCATCGAAAGATAATACGCCTCGTTGGCTCTCAGTTCGATACGCAGCAATTCTTTGGCACGCTTTGTAACCGGCATAGCATCTATTCGGGTGTTGAGATTATCAAAATATTTCATAACATAATCTTTGAACTCTGCCATTGAAAAATTTGCCACTTTGGTAGCGGCGGTAGGATTGTCGAGCAATTCAGGGTAAACATTGCGCATTAAACCTAACGATATGGCATAATTGATGTCAACATTTTCGCCTGCAAAATAGTTGTTCAAACGTCCTGTTGGCAATTCCCACGGCTTGTAAATCTCTTGGAAATTGAAGTTTACCTCAACGGTTTTGCCGGCAGAAATTAGCATATCGCCACTAATGATGGGCTTCACAGCAAAATACACTACCTGATGTTTTGCAATCATCGGCACGGATATTTCAAAAGTGCCGTCGGCGTTGATTTTCGACGAATAAGATTCCTGCTCAGCCAAAAACGGATCGTAAATATAAACGGTAAAAGTATTGTCCATTCTTGTGCCAAAAGCACGCGGGTCAAAGCCGTAGATTTTGCCCTTAACAATGGCGGGGGTCATTGTAAATTCATTTTTTTCGAGACTTTCGCCGTTGTCCTTGATATTGAGCGAGTAATTGCGAATAGCGTCGGGAAAAGCAATACGCTTTTTGATTTGCTCGGCAGCTTGGTCGGTAAGAGCAATTTCGAAGAGAATGAACGAATTGAGGTCGTCGCTCTCGTAGAAATCAACAGTTTGCAACGATTGGTCGATGGCGGGGAAATTGAGCACAAAATGAGTTACAAACTCGCCAACGTCTTTGGGGTAAATTTGCTTGTCGAATTCGATACCCTCGGCAGAAATTACCTTCCATTGTTTATCGCCTGCACGGAGCGTAGTACCCGATGCCAATCGAAACCATCCATCTTTGTAACCGTGGTAATTGGTAATAAAGAGTTTGGTGGCGTTTTTATCTAATTGAATTTTGTCGATAAAGAAACCAGTACAAGCACCCATACTGCGAGCACCCACAACCGGATTATCAATTGTCTTTTGTGCCGAAACTATCATCGGCAACAAGATGGTTAAAAATAGAAGAAGTTTTTTCATTTTATAAAGTATTATTATTTATTCAACTCTTCATCAATTTTCTGTTTGTAATATTCATTCCCGTAAAAGCCGGTGTGATAATCTTTTACAATTCCGTCTTTGCCGATGATTACATACGAAGGGATGCCGTTGAAACCCCATTTGCTTTTCAACGAAGATGCTTGACTTTCAGTAAAACGGAAATGATGACCTTTCATTGATGGTATCATGCCATTATACTCGTTTTCGGGCGACGATGTATCGGCAACAAAAACAAATACTACATCTTTGCCTTCGTAACTTTCTTCCATAGGAGCCATCTCTTTTAATGCCTGACGGCAAGGACCACACCAAGTATTCCAAAAGTCGATGAGCACAACTTTGCCTTGAAAGTCTTTAACAATTTCAACTAAGAGCGAATCGCCCTCGCTGTCGCCAGCCTTATGCACGTAATAACCACCACGTTGTTTTTCGGCTTCGATTTTTGCGTTAAGAGCAGCATTTTTGGTTTTAACGTATTGAGCATAAAATGGGAAACGCATTTGCTCAACCTCTTTTACCAACGAGTCGGGCACAACAATGCCGCGAGAATATCCATGACATATTTTTTCCAATTTGGCAAAATCCAAAAAATATCCTTCGCCATTGCTAAACACCTCTTTTAAATATGCTTTTTTTCTTTCGGCAAGACGTTGTTTTTCATCTTCGCAATATTTATCGTATTTTTCACGATACTTTTTACTAAAACTTGATTCAGCAGGAGGAATAATAGTATCGCGGTTTCGCTCTAAATTAGCAAGCGATAAGGCAAGAGCCTTCTCCTTTTTCGACAATTTTTCATTTGCGGCAAAAGTTTCCCACATATTAGCATAAAAATCTCCAAAAGTGTCGTACCAATTGTAATAATGGAAAAATTGATTGCATTTTGAAATCCAACCATACAAATTACCATCAAAAGAATGGGTATAAAACATCATAATATTATCAAGATCAAGTTCTTTAACATAGTTGAGATAATCCTCATCAACAGTCATCCATTTTTCTTCTGGAACTTCGTTTGTGTGGTTAACACGGGCGTAAAAATTTGGGATATACCGAGGACCCATCGTAAGAAATAGTCCAGATGAGCTCTTTAAATGTAATTTAACAGCCTCTTTTGCTCGCGTTGTAATCTTCATTGTATCAACAGTTTTGCAAGCATCATTATAATAATCTATAATATATTTTTTTAGTTGATTCAATGAGGTAAATTCTGATATTTTTTTCATTGCACTGTCGCTGTAACACATTGATTGAGAGAAGTCTTGCACAAACGGCTGACACAAGGCATAGTTGATATCAGCATTTGCACCCGAAAAATACGGCGACAAGTTAGAACCCTTTGTAGCAACATCATTGAGGTCGAAATCCACTACAACGGTTTCGCCACCAGTAACAAGGATGAGTTGATTAAAGAAAGGTTGAATCCTTAAAAAAACCTCTTGATGTTTAACCACCATAGGCACTGATATTTCAAACGATTTGTCAGCTTTAAGTTTAACAGTAATGGCTTCTTGATCGTATTTAAAAGGATCGTTAACATAAACCGTAACGTCAACATTATCAAGCAATCCCGAAAAAGTTCTTGGGTCAAAACCATACAGACGACCTTTGATAATAGCAGGTTCTAACGAAAAAGTCTCTTTTTCGAGTCCTTTGCCGTCGTCTTTTAAATTGGTAGATAACTGTTTAATATCCTCAGGAATGCCAGCAGGACGTTTAGCCTTGATTTCTTCGGCAGCCTTGTCGGTAAGAGCAATTTCGAATATTTGAAAACATTGAGGGCAATAATCCTCGATAAAATCAAATCGGTCAACATCGTTGCCCACAGCAGGAAAGTTAAGCACAAAATGTGTTTTAGTGCCGGGTTCACCATCCAAATAAGGTCCGCTAAGCGAAATACCTTCGGATGAAATTACGTGTAGTTCCTTGCCGTTAGCCACAAGACGGCTTTCACGGTTCATATTAAAACCACCAGGATGAGTGTAATACATAAAAAGTTTTGTTGTGTCTTTTTTTAGCACAACCTTTTCGATACCGAGTCTTGTAGACCCCAACGATTTGGTAGCAAACACCGGATTATCAATTGTCTTTTGCGCCGAAACTATCATCGGCAACAAGATGATTAAAAATAGTAGAAGTTTTTTCATTTTATAATTATTAATGTGTTTTTTGGACTATTCCGGACATTAGACAATGGAATGGGAAAAATATTACATTGAACCGTTAAAAATTTTGTAAAAATTAATCCTATCTTCCAAATATGCCTTATAATCAGCGCGTTTGATATTACGCATTATTGATTCAAGTTCGTAATCTTGAAGATGATTGTTTTCATAATCAGGATTAAAAAAATCAACTGCAAGTTTCAAACGATAAAACTCGATATAATCATCGCTAAAACCAAAATCTCTAAATTTTTGAACATCAATCAAATAATTTGGCTCAGAAGAAATAGTATCGGCGTAATTTTGATTAGGGATATTTGGATGAGTTCGTAGAAATTGCTTAAAATCTTTTTGCATAGTCCAACCTTTTTTTACAATCCAATCGGGATGAGCAGCTAAGCTATCGAGCGAAGATTGATAATAATAATTTTGATGATATACTTCGTCACATAATATACCAAAATAAAATTCTGTGTGAGATTGCAAAATATCGCTCTCGTTTATGCCTAACTGCATGGAATCTGCGTTATGAATAATTGGATTCGAAAATTTTAAATTCACAATTTTCTTAAACTTTTCTGATACTGGAACAGCACATTTATCAATAGCATTGTTGAAACGCTTTGCCAAAGAATCTAAATTACCATTGGGTTCCACTCCAAAAAACTGAAGACCAACAGTAGCATTTTTTTCGGTATTAAACCTATAATTGCCACCAGAACATAGCGTTATGCAGTTAATTAACTCATAAGCATTACGAATATACTCAATATCCTCATCAAAATAAAACATAAGGGTATCGTTAGGCTCAACTATATAGTTTATAGACAGTTCGTCATAATAACCATAATCCGAGAGAAGTGCAGACATTGGAAGTTCAGAAACACCCAGTACAGGTACTTTAAATTCAAAACGGTAGCCGTAATGATCATTACTACTGAGCATTGGCACACAATAGAATCGACTATCTATATTATTGTTAACACATACAGTGTGAACACGATTATTATTGCGACGCGAAAAACTGCGAATGCCTTTGGCGGTATTTCTAATATAAATACGTATTACAGCTGTATCGATATTATATGTAATAGGCTTAAACATCGTAGTGTCTTTTTCGATACCCTTAAATTGCTGATATTGAATACTAAAATTATTAGTATTAGGTTCTAAAACAGTGTTATATTTCATAACTTTTTTACCATTGACAATCAAAAAGGGATCGTCAGATTGTTCAATTTTCAAAGAAATTTGTTCGCCGGAAGCTTTTGAAAGCGTTATTTCAGAATCTTTTACCGAAGCATAATCCCAAAAATCGTTATCATAAATGGCAAACTCTTCAAAAAATCCATATTCCCATTTACCGTTGTTGGGATCAACATAATTGCCCACCATTTGGCGTGGAATTTGACTGTCGTATGGGTTGCACGAGGCAACCCAAACAGTCATAATTAATATTAGGTAAATAAACTTTTTCATAATTTACGTTTTTTATAAAGTTCAACATCTACTCAAAACGATGAAATTTATGTTTTTCTTTGATTTTGTCCTCCAAATATGCTTTGTAATCGGGTTTGGTTATCTGATTCATAACAGCGTGAAGTTCAAAATCTTTTAAGCCGCCTGTAAATACAGAAAAATCATCGTAAAATTGTACAGCGTGCATAAGGCGGAAAAATTCTATAAAATTGTCGCTAAATCCCATATCTTTAAGAATTTGCGGATTTTTGAGACGAGAACCATGATCGCTGGTTTCGGTAATAATCCAATCGGGATGGAGCGCCAAGTTTTCGGGATTGCATGACAATGTGTCATTGTTAGCCATCGAAAAATATTTGCACACAAAGTCAAAGGCGGTAGTGGTAGAAAAAATCTCTTCTTCGTTGAATGGATAAAAGTTTTTGATAGAATCAAGTCCACCTTCGAGCGAACACATATAATTCAGAAAAATATAATGCATTTTGTTTTTAACCATTGTTTTAAACTTTTCTGAGAGATTAATGTTCTTAGTATACATAATCTCTTGTAATCTTAGAGATTCTTTTCTTTTACTTTCAACCAATTCATCAACATTATTCATAAGTGATTTTGGAAAAAAATCCATACCCATCAAGGCATTTTTTTCGGTATTGAATCTTCCATTAGTTCCTGAACACAATGTATTAGCACCAATACCGTTGAGACTTATTATCCCAACATTATCAATATAAACATAAAACATCAATGTGTCATTTGGTTCTACAACATAATTTAATAACTTGTTAGCATAAGAATTATACCCATAAACAGAATGATTTAATAATTCGGAAATTGGCAATTCGGATACCCCTGTAACAGGAATTTTATATTCAAAACAATAGCCGTAATGATCGGTAGAATATAGATTTTTTGCCGATATACTTTTGGCTTCTAAGTAATTAAATAGTTGAATATAATGCGTATAATTAATATCACGTTGATTTAATGCGCGAATACCTTTTGCAGTGTTTCGCATATAAAGTCTAACAACGGCAGTATCAATTTTGTATTCGTGATTTTTAAAAGAAGAAGAATCCGGTTTAATGCCATCACATGCAGCATAATGAGGGTCTACCATCACAAATGGCCACATTCTATACATATTCACATCCACTTCCTCGTCATATTTTACTACTTTTTCGCCATTAACAATTAAACAAGTATCGTTTTCTTGCTGAATTGTAAGAGTGGACTTTTTGCCTGATTTGTTGGATATTACAATTTCAGAATCGGTAATGGATTCATAATCCCAAAAATCGTTGCTGTAAATGGCGAACTCTTCAAAAAGTCCGTATTTCCATTCGCCGGTATGTGGGTTAATGTAGTTGCCAACCATATCTTGCGAAATTTGACTGCCGTATGGGTTGCACGAGGCAACCCAAACAGTCATAATTAATATTAGGTAAATAAACTTTTTCATGATTTACGTTTTTTATAAAGTTCCACAATCTCCTCAATGGGAATTTTTAAAATATCGATTTCGTTGAAGAAATCGTTAAGTTGCTCGCTCATAAATATTTCGCGACGCATTTCAAGGATTTTATCTGCCGCACCTTGTGCCACAAAATATCCTATACCTCGCTTGTTGTAGATCACGTTTTTGTTTTGCAAAAAATCGTACGAGCGCACCACAGTATTGGCGTTAACTTCAATATTTGCAGCATATTCGCGCACCGATGGTATTCGTTCTTCTTCTTTGAATTTTTCGGTAATAATTTCGCCACAAATTCGGTCAACAATCTGCATATATATCGGTTTACTTTCTTTGAAATCCATAGGCATTAAGATTTTAGGGTTAAACGTTTAAATTTGTAATAGGCTATGGTGGTGCATACCGACACTACCGAAAATGAAAGTATCAGTTGAAACATAGTAACATAGTGGATAGTAAATCCTTGTTGTATAACATTACCGTTGACATCAACAATGGTTTTTGGAAACAATTTATCTCCAAAAAATGACATAAATAAGAAAAACAGAATGAATATTGAAACAACTAACGCTAATGTCTTTTGAAAAGCATCTTTTTTAAACAAAATGCCGCCAAGAATCAATAGCCCAGTTAAACACCAAGTTGAACAAAAGAAAAAACGATGTTCACGCCAAAGCAACTCCACAGTGGTAGGTTCTACCCATTCACCATTTTCCAACACAAAATGTGAGCCTAATGAATGGGGCAAAATCCAAAAAATACCGAATACAAACAGCATAGGTATCAACCAATAAACAATAAACCTTGCCCAAAATTTTTCGGTAACGGAAGCCGGCATCATCAATGCATTTATTATTTTCTTTTTATCGCCATTGAAACCTGTAACATTTGTAGCCAAAGCAATGGGAACACAAATAACAAATGCTGTTGCATCCTTTAATATTGGATAATGAAAATAAATGTGCAATGCAATAGCCAACAATTCTATCGAAAAAATAAATATAATGCCAAATATATATTTTTTTCGAGCATTAGCTAATTCAAATTTAAGAATTTTCTTAAATCTATCTAAACTAAATTTCTCCATATTTTATAGATTTAAAGGTTTTAAAATAAGCTGTTTACGACTTATAATAAAGTACGCTAAAACAGCACATACCAAAAACATTATTACATCGATGATTGTCAACACAATAAAAAGTCGTGTAGATGTTTCATCGCTTTGAATATAAATACGTATGGGGTCTAAAAACATAAAGTTGATTTTTTCGATAAACGTTCGAAGAAAAACTATAAATGCAGTAACCCCAACAGCCGCAAATACAATAGCAAAACGCCTGAAAACTGCACCCCAAAATATGCAAATGCTACTAAGCAATGCACCAAGGAAAACCATTCCTCCATAAAAATCTTGTGGTGTTTTCAAAGTTTCACTATCAATATATATATAAGTAATATAATACATCAACATCCATAGAAAAAATGGAATGATGGTTTTGAAAATAACCTTTGACAGATATTTTTCAAAATTAGATCCCGGCAATACCAAATAATTGATACACTGCGTTTTTGAATAAAAATGTCTACTAAGATTAGACGATGATATTACCACATAAGCCATTCCTCCAAAAATAACCGCAAAATAAAACATTGCAGCCACTTTGTTGTTTAGTTCAAGTGTAGAAAACGCAAGCACAACTGACAAAGCCATCAATAATATGCCAACTATTAGTTTTTTGTAGTTTACCACAAGGTCTTGTTTAAACACGTGTGCAAACCGTTTGATGTTAAAAAACTGATTCATAACAAATCCTCCTTTGGGTTAAAAGATTTTATTTACTTTGTCGGTATCTGCCAAAACAGCATTGAAAAGTAGTTCGATATTCAATGGTGTTTCAGTGCCGTCAGAAGATTTGGCACAAACATAAACCTCGCCGAGAGGTGAACTTTGCGAATATAGTACGTTTTCGCCGGGTTTTGCAGTAAAGATAATTTTGCTTTCGATATCAGAAACCGGTTTGTCGAATACAACTTGTTTGTTGTTGATGATAGTAATGTGGTCGATAAGGTTTTGTACATCAGCCACTTGGTGAGTAGAAATAATGATTGTGCGATCATCGTTCATACACGACGAAACCACTTTGCGAAATTGACTTTTAGATGGAATATCCAATCCGTTGGTGGGTTCGTCCATAATCAAAAGCGATGTGTTGGCAGCAAGGGCAAAACACATAAACGCCTTTTTCTTCTGACCCATCGAAAGGTTTTTGAGCGAAATGTTTTGATCCATTCCAAAACCTTCGAGACATTTTGAGAGAGTTTCGCTACTAAATTTTGGGTAAAACGGAGAATAAAGTTTCACATACTTTTGCAGCGTAAGGTCGGGCATTTCAAACTCTTCGGGAACGAGGAAAAGATCTTCAAGAGCCTTAGGCAAACGTTTTTGCATATCCATGCCGTTAAATTCTACCTTACCACCATCGGCAAAAAGCAATCCGCTCATTAGATATAGCAATGTAGATTTGCCAGCTCCATTAAGTCCAAGAAGACCATAAATTTTACCATCGTTGAAGTTAATACTCAGGTTATCAAACACCTCGTGTTTGTTGTAACCAAATTTTAAATCCTGTATATGTATCATAGTGTATTAATGTATTAGTACACTGCAAAAATATGGCGAGAATTTATTACCTCCAAATTTTTGGAGGAGAATTTTTGGGTGTTTAACATTTTTTAACAATTAGATTTCGGGCAGTCACACCTTATTAATACACAAGATTTACCATTCCAGATTTTTGTTTGTTTTCGCCTGAAGATGTGCGGTAGGTGATGATATATACGTATGCGTCGGGAGGATAAAGTTTGCCACTACGGTTGCGACCGTCCCAACCATTTTCGGGGTCGGTGGTGGTAAAGAGTAATTCGCCACGTTTATTATATATGTTCATCTTATAATCGTTGATAAAACCCGCACGGGGACGAAAATAACGATTGTCGAGAATGTCGGCATCGGGATTTATGGCATTGGGAACAAACAAAACCGGGTCGCGATCCACGCACACTATATTAGAATACCCCACGGCATTGTTTGTGGAGGAAGATGAAAGGTCGGTTTGCAACACTTGATAGCAAAATTTACCTGTGTTATCATTACTATTGGCTATGATGTTACTAAGTCGGTGAGTGTATTCGGTTTCCATTGTCACATTGTCAAGAATAGTTCGTTCACCGTTTACGTCAATCGAAAATACTGTAAAAGCACTTGAAGAAAAGCCGGGAGGATAATTCCACGAAAGATGATTGCTGGTAGCATCGTCGGTAGAAACTTCCAAAACTATATTTTGAGCCGCATACGAAAACTCCAAAGGTGTGCCGCACTCGCCAAAAACTGCAATTAAATAATCGTATCTTGTTGACACATCTACATTTGGATCGTTGACCACATAATTGCCGTCGGTATGCAACGGCAGGGGGATAGTGTCGTTTTGGTCGTGTGCACCAAGGGTCTGACGGCGAATAAGTACAGTTTTAACCACATCTTGACTTTCAGCCACATTTACAGTAATATCCAATGTATTTTGCTCGTTTACCGATACTGAAACCACCTTCATATCAGGCACATCCACTTTTGGGGCAAAAACTCTTGTTAATGGTGAAAACATCGTTTCGCCGTTTTTGAGCACAGCCTCCACACCAAAAGTGCGATTTTCTACAAAATCATCAAAAGTGGTAGAAAACACAGTGTCGGCACTTACCACGGCAATTCTACTGCCAAAACCGTTCACTCCTGAATAAACATAAAAATAGTCTACATCCACACCCAATTCGCCGGTCCAATGGAGCGAATATTCACGAGTGCATTTATCATAAGATGCTGTGGTAATGATAGTTGATACCTCTTCGCTCATAAGGCTGTATTTGCGTTGCTGTCCGTTGTCAACAAATGCTGCCACGCGATATTTTTCCACACGCTCGTCGGGAAGTGCCTTGGTAGAATACTCTGTAGCATTGTCAACCCATTCAAAAACCATATTGTTGTCGATCACGGTAACATTATTATAGGTGTTGGGCATCACTCCTACCCCATCGTAAATAAGTCGCTTAATAACGTATCCGTCAACACTTTGCGGATTAGCCATTTTCCAACGAACTACGGGACGTCCGCTCACAGTATCCACCGAAACGCTCAGTATTTCAGGGGTTTCAATAGTTTGTGCATTGAGAGTAACGCACCACAACAGCATTATAGCCGTTAAAATCCTGCTCATATTCGAATTTAACTTATTCTTAGTTGAAAAATAAAAAAAACTTTTTGCAAACATATTAAGATTAACGAAAAAGTTTCAAAAAAATTGATTAATTTTATGCTCAAAAAAAATGAACAAAATGAGAAAGACATTACTATTAATTCTAATTGCCATCACAACTGGCAGTACCACTGCATTTTCGCAGTCATTCGACGATGCCGTCAACCTTTACAACCAAGGTAATCAGGCTTTATCACAAGCGCAATTTGACCTCGCTGTCAAAAATTTTGAAAAATCGTCGGCTATTTTCAAAGAGAAAGACTATATGTCAAACTACTTTACGGTGCAGCACGCCCTCGCCACTGCGTATATGTACAAAAACGACTTCAACAATGCGCAGCGAACCATTACCAACGCTATTCAAGGCGCCGACACTCTTACACCGCCAAACCTTGACCTTATGGCAGAGCTTTACAACATTCAGGCGCAAATCTATTCCAACACCCGCAAGGTAAACGAGGCTACCGAATATTTTAGAAAAACTTACTCCATCTATTTGGAAAAATACGGATTAGAACACCGCAAAACAGCCAACGCCACTCGAAACCTTGCTTCTATTGAGGCTTTTGTGGGCAATGGCGATTCTGCATTGGTGCATTTTCAGCAAGCCAAAGAAACTTTTATAAAACTCGAAGGCGAAACATCGCCAAACTTGATTGAGATTTACCTTTCGCTCGGACAGTTTGAAAACGCCAAAAGCAATGTAGACAAGAGCGACGAATACTACAACACAGCTCTGCAAATTGTAGAAAAAACTCACGAAAACAGCCGTTTTCTTGGCGACATCTATTCCGGCTTAGGTTCTAATTACATTACCAAGGGCGAACTCGAAAACGCCGACACATACATCACCAAAGCCATCGAAACAAAAAAACAGATGTTTGGCGAAGACGGTTTGCAACTTTACAAAGATTATTACTATCAAGCTATGGTGCTTTATCAAAACGGTGATTTAGACAATTCGCTCAAAATGTATCTCAAATCGGGCGACATACTTGCCAAACATTACGGCAACAAGCATCCCGACTTGGGCAATATCTACAACGCCATAGCACTTATCTACGAGGCAAACGAAAACGACGATGCAGCTCTTAAATTCTTCAACCGCGCTATGAACGTTTTTGGCGAAACATACGGAAAAGAATCTATCGACTACGGTGTTGTGTGCAACAATGTGGGAATCGTAAACCTTCACCAAAACAAGAACATCGAAGCTGCCGAAAACTTCGAAAAAAGTATCAACATTATTTCCAAATCGCTCAACCGAAAACACGCCAAACTGATAGAGCCATACATCAATCTCGGTTCCACTTATATGAACCTCAACGACTACAAAAACGCCATCATCAACTATCAGAAAAGTATAATGTGCAATCTCGATCACTACGAGTTTGACAGCACCGACATCTACAAAAATCCGAATCTGGGCAGATATCAAAACGGCATCAGACTTATCGAAGCACTCAAAAATAAGGCTCGTGCCACTCTGCAACTCTACGACAGCATCAAGCAAAAAGAACTCCTTACCAACACCGTGGAATGTATCAAGCAAACCGCCGACATTATCGACGATGTGCGCAAATCAATCATTTCTGAAGCCGACCGTATTTCGCTTAGCGCATTAACCAAAGAGGTGTTTGAATGTGGACTATACGCTGCCAACAATATTTATAAAGAGTCGCCTTACGATATGGCTAACCTCGCATCGGCGTTTATGTTTTCTGAAAAAAGCAAAGCAGCCACTCTGCTCGAAGCATTGGCACAAACCGGTGCAACAGAATTTTCCGACATTCCCGACGAACTGATTGCCGAGGAGAAAAACCTATCGGACAAAATTGCATATTTCAAAAAAATGATTGCCGACGAGGAGAACCACAAGTCCACATCGTATCTCAAAAACCAACTCTTCGACGTAACCAAAAAGTTAAATGCACTTATCAACCGTTTTGAAAAAGAGTATCCCGAATACTACGCTGCCAAATTTTCGCAAAAAATACCTTCGCTCTACGAAATTCAACAAAATTTGGAAGCCAACGAAATGCTTATCAGTTATTTTACAGGACGTTACGAAGTGTATTACATTACAGTAACCAAAACCACTTGCACTATCAACAACTATTGGCAAAGTCAAAACCAATTGGCTAAAACTACCGCCGACTTGGTTAACAATATGACAAAATACAATACCGAAAGTGTAAAAAAATACAAAGAATTAGCATTTTCGATTTACGAAAACATTTTTCCTCACAATATTCCGTCTAACATCACCAAAATCACCATTATACCCGACGGAAGTCTTTTTGTGATTCCTTTTGAAGCATTGCTCACCGAAGCCGTTAATGCCAACGACAATTCGTTTAACAAAATGCCTTACCTCATAAAAAAATATCAAATCAACTACAACTATTCGTCGTTTCTTGCGCTACGTCGTATGACACAGCCTCGCACCAATCTCAACATCAATTGGCTTGGCATTGCGCCCGCATTCGATGCCGAAAACCCGTGCACCTTTAAGGGCGAACAGGTAAGGGCAATTCCCGAAACCGTTACCGAGGTGCAAGCCATTGCCGAAAAAATCATAAATGAAAAAATGCTTGCCGAATACCTCTTGCGCAAAGATGCTTCGGAAACTGCCATCAAATCTACCGACCTGAGAAACTACAACGTAATCCACATAGCCACTCACGGCACTGTCAACAGCGAACATCCTGAACTTAGCGGACTTATGCTTTCGCAAAAAGAGGGTACTACCGACGACGGAATGCTCTACAATGGCGAAATATACAACCTCAAACTCAACGCCGACCTTGTAGTAATGTCAGCCTGTGAAACAGGTTTGGGCAAGATTTCGCAAGGTGAAGGTGTAATTGGTCTTGGTCGTTCGCTGATATACGCCGGTGCCAAAAACATCGTTTGCTCGCTGTGGCAAGTGAGCGACGCATCTACATCTAATTTGATGATAAACTTCTACTCCAACTTACTCAAAAACAGCAAGAAAGATGGAACAGGCTTTACCGACAAACTCCACAACGCAAAACTCAAAATGATTTCCGAAGGCAAATTCGCTCATCCGTATTTCTGGTCGCCGTTTATTATTATCGGCAAATAGTTAATATTCAACGCATAACAGCACAAGACCGTGTGGTGGAGCAGTAAAACCTGCCGCCGCACGGTTTTTTGATTCTATAATCTGAGGCATTGATTCAGGAGAAATTTTACCAATCCCCACCTCTATGAGCGTGCCTGTAAGGATACGCACCATATTTTGGAGAAAACCGTCGCCAGTGTAGTCGATATAGATTTCATTATCGCGCTTATTAACAGACACTTCGGCAATAGTGCGGACGGTAGATTTTTTGATGTGCTGATTGCCACAGAAAGTCTTAAAATCCTTTTCGCCAATAAGATACGTCGCCGCCTTGCGCATACGTTCTACTTCAATTACGGCGTCGGTGTATTGGTAAATAAATTTACGCTCAAACACATTAGGAATCAGACTGTTGTTGATTCTATAACGGTAAGTCTTGCTCTTGCACGAAAACCGTGCGTGAAACCTCTCGTCAGCCTTTTCAATCTTCACTACGGCGATATCACCGGGCAGATAGCGGTTTAGGTAGTCTAATATATAAGGTGTGGAGAATTTTTCGGGCAAGAGGAAATTAGCAACCTGACCTAATGCGTGGACACCTGCATCGGTACGTCCGCTGCCAACAACATCTACCTGCCTACCCGCCATTTGCGACAGCACATCCGAAATTTTGCCCTGAATGGTAACTCCGCCATTGCGCTGAATCTGCCAACCATTATATTTGGTGCCGTCGTATTGAATTATAGCCTTGAAATTTTGCATTTTTGGTAATTCATTAAAGTGCCGCAAGATAGAAAAATTCTTAAAATTCTCCATATTTTTTAACCATTACTTAACTTTTACCTATTGACTTCTTTCTTTTTATTTCTTTCCTTTGCAT
>JAGCVU010000083.1 GCA_017962175.1 Bacteroidales bacterium
CGCAATGCCAGTGGTGCTACTTCCTGCAAAAGGGTCTAAAATAGTTTCGCCTTTGTCGGTGGATGCCAAAATGATGCGATATAGCAGGCGCAAAGGCTTTTGCGTGGGGTGTTTGCCGCAAGTTTTTTCCCATTTGCCAACGGCGGGCAACCGCCAAACATCGGTCATTTGTTTGCCGCCGTTGAGTTCTTTCATAACATCATAGTTGAACTTATGCGGAATTTTCGGGGATTTACGAGCCCAAATTATCAATTCAGTAGAAAAGTTGAAATAGCGACACGAAAGGTTTGGCGGCGGGTCGGTTTTCTGCCAAGTGATGATGTTTAGGATTTTGTAACCGCACTCTTGTAAACACCTTTGTACAACAAAAATGTTGTGATAAGTACCTGAAATCCAAATTGTACCGTTGTCTTTAAGTTTCGGGCGACATAGTTCCAACCATTTACGATTGAAATTATAAATATAATCTGGCGTTCCGCCTATGTCCCAATCGCCCTTGTCAACTCAGACTTGTTTGCCGCTTTGAACCGAAATGCCTCCGTTGGAAAGGAAATACGGCGGGTCGGCAAAGATGGTGTCGATGGAATTGTCGGGGATTGTTTTCAATTCATAAAAACAATCTCCGTGTACCAATTGAAATGCTATTGACATAACTATTGCTATTTGTACGTTATGCCACCTTTCATATTCATAGACTACGACCCAAAAAAACTGCGGGCAAACTTGCTCGCAGTGTGGCCGTAGGAATAACCAATCAAGAAGACAAGCCGCCCGCATTATGCGGAGGTATGCACTTGCCTTTCTTGGTATTCTTGAAATTCCCTACGTTTCACTGCGAATAGACAAATAGCAAACGCTATGTTTGTTAATATGTGTTATACTTTTATTATTTATATTTCATTCAATTATTTTATAGTTTAACACTGCAAATATAATAACAATCGTTTTAACCGCAAACAATGGAAAACACTTTTTCTGAAAAATAACTTAAAATGATCATTTTGATCAACATATATTAAACAATTGTGCAACCTCAATTCTTTTTGGGTCGAAACCACAATCTTCAATCCACGGATTATTTTTGAGCAAAGTCTTTTTTGCCATTATCTCATCTTCACCGAATGCCCTACCCAATATTTGACAATTATTTACTTCTTTGTCCCACTGGGGTGGTTGTGTATGGCCTTCTGCCGTGAAAAAAATGTATTCATTCATAACTTACCACTTTATTGTATCAACGATTTTTAGACTCTCATACATTCCAACAACACGGTCATAATCTATGAACTTAACCCTTTTTTCTATCGGATTGAACATTGAAACGTGCAGTTTGTCTTCAAATTCTTCTTTTCGTTTTTTGTCCGCAACAATATAGAAATTTGCAAAAAAGTCCTGTAACTCAAAATATTTCGTCAATGAGTTTTTTATGTTGGTCGTATGCTCTACTTCATAAAAATCCGACGGAAGATTTCGCTCGTTAAACCATATTACATCAACTGTTTTTGCCTTGCGCAAAATATAATCGTAAGTAAAAATAGGAATTTCTGTTGTGTCTGTAATAGTCTCCAACTGTTGACCAAGAAACAAGCGGCTTTTGTCTTGTGCAGGAATGTATGTTTTGCGTTTGTAGAATTTACCTATTTCCACAAGCAAGCCTTGATAATATCCGTGAGTAAATTTTTCTTCACTTTTGGAATCGCCTTCTTTTAGTTCGAGTTTATTAAAAACTTCATCGCGCAATTCTTTCAAAGCCCAAAGTCCGGGTCTAATTCGATATATTTGTTCGCTTTCCTGTACAATGCGGCGGACACTTGCTTCGGGTGTTTTGGTTTTCCAAGTAGAAAAGTCAAGGATTTCGTTCAAACGCTTAAACGTAGCATAACCACCTTCGTCTCGCAACGCCTGAATTACTTGGTCTTTTTGTGATAATGGTTTCATTTCTGCTTATTGTTTAATACTGCAAATATAAATCATTAATTGTTTTCTGAACAAAAAAACGCCAAGAATGTCAGTTCGTGGCGGATACCATCCGCCCGCACAGCATCTTACCTATCTCGTTGAGCGCCACAAATCTATAACGAAGTGACGAGACTGGCACAGGCGTATATGCCAAATGCTTTTCGTCTGCCTTTTTCCGTAGTGTTACCTCGGTTGCCTGTCGTACAGAGTCTGAAATAACCGACTGTTCAGTTGGTTCCAAAAGTAGTAGTCTGCCATTAGAGCACGCTTCAAAATAGACACCGCCGGGCTTGTAATAATTTTCGTGTGGCGAGCCTTCTTTTGGAAAACCATCGTTGAGCAATATTACCAATGGGAAACCTTGCTCCCGAATTGTGCGTGCTATTAATTGTTCGCCTTTGCTGACGGCTGCGGTATATGTTACTACACCGTAACGTGCGAATGTTAAGGCTTTTTGCAATAAGCAATCCACTTGTTCGTCGGTGGCCTTGCGTGACACTTCTATCAATTGACTATCAGGCCAATCAAGAAGAAAATGGTTACCGAACGATGTGAATGTAAGTCCGCAAATCACGGTTTGACGTCGCAGGCGGAAAAGTTCGGGGTTCTGTTTCCGCTGCCACGACCGTTCCGCGTTGGCTTTTACATACTTGATCATAGCGTCCAGCTGTCCTTTGTGGCAGAGCGTGCGGAAAAACGGTGGTGCGTCGTATATGTTTCCTGTTATGCCCATTTTTCGAGCCTCGGCTTTGCAGCCTTGCATTAAACCTCGTACAACCTCTTTGATGCTGCGTTTCATTGTCCGTGTTACTTGAAGGACTATGTGATAATGGTCGGGCATCACCTTGTCAGCAAGTATTTTGATTTCGGGGTTCATTTCGAGCATCTTTTTTTGAAGACTGATGTGCATCTCGCCAAGCGGTGTTCTTTTTATGTATGCCTTGGTTCCGCTATGGCATAGTTCGCCAAACAATTGACGGCGGTCTTTTGCTACCATTGTTACGTGTACGATGCAAGGCTTTCGCCATACTCCGGGCTCTTGCCATTCAAATGGTTCTGTGGGCATAATTATTTGTTTTTGGTGGCGGATGGTATCCGCCTGAACGGACATTCTATTTAGTATTAGACCCTCGCTCTAATGCGCCTCTAACCAGTTTTTGCCAAAATTACCTTCGGCTTTGAGGGAGACTTTGAGGGTGACGGCGTGTTCCATTGCGTCGGTAACTATCTGCTGCACACGGTCTTTTTCGTCGGGGAAGACGTCGAACACAAGTTCGTCGTGCACTTGGATAATCAGTTTTGATTTCAGACCTTCGGCTTTGAACCTGTTGTAAACGTTTATCATCGCAATCTTGATAATGTCGGCAGCCGTGCCTTGAACTGTTGTGTTTACGGCGTTTCGCTCGGCCTGTGCGCGTACAACGGGGTTTCGCGAATTGATGTCGGCAAGATAGCGGCGGCGGTTGAACATTGTGGATACGTAGCCGTTTTTGCGGGCTTGGGCAATGGTGGTTTCGATATAGTTTTTGATGCTCGGATAGTTGTGAAAATAACTGTCGATGAGGGCTTTGGCATCGGTTCGCGAAAGTCCAGTGTTGGCGGCGAGACCAAATGCGCTAATGCCGTATATTATGCCGAAGTTGGCAGATTTGGCAGTGCTGCGCTGCTCTTTGGTCACCTTGTCGATATCCTCCTCGTAGATTTTGGCGGCGGTGCTTCGGTGAATGTCCTCGCCGTGGGCAAAAGCGTTAATCATATTTTCGTCGCCGCTAACGTGCGCCATTACACGGAGTTCCACCTGCGAATAGTCGGCAGAGTAGATTTCGTTGCCCTCGGAGGCTATAAACGCCTCTCGGATACGGCGACCTTCGGGTGTGCGGATGGGAATGTTTTGGATATTTGGATTGGTGCTACTGAGGCGACCTGTGGCTGTAACTGTTTGGTTAAATGATGTATGTATCTTGCCTGTGGCGGGGTTGATAAGTTCGGGCAGTGCCTCGGTGTAGGTGGATACAAGTTTTTTGAGACCTCGATAATCGAGTATAGCGTTGATAATCGGGTGCTTATCTTTGAGTTTTTGAAGTTCTTCCTCGCCAGTGGCATACTGACCTGTTTTGGTCTTTTTGTGGTCGGGGTCTATTTTGAGTTCTTCAAACAGTACCACACCAAGTTGACGCGGAGAACCAATGTTAAAGTTATGCTTTGCATAATCGTAAATTTCTTTCTCTTTGTCAATAATTTCGTTATTGAGAGTTTTTGTGTATTCCTTTAAAAATTCCGTATTAATGCATACCCCAGCATACTCCATTTCAGCAAGCACATAGATGAGCGGCATCTCAATTTCCAAAGTGGCTTTTAGCACGCCAGTTTTATCTAATTCGGCATAAAGGGCGTTTTTGAGCATATAGGTAACGTCGGCATCTTCGGCGGCGTATTCTTTAATAAGTTCAATGTCAACATCTTGCATAGATTTTTGATTCTTGCCCTTTTCGCCGATGAGTTCCTCGATATGTATCGGAGTGTATTTTAGGTAAACTTCTGAGAGATAGTCCATATTGTGACGCTGTTCGGGCTGAATCATATAGTGCGCCACCATAGTGTCGAACAGATTGCCGCAAACCTCTATGCCATAGTTCTTTAATACAAGAATGTCGAATTTTATGTTCTGACCGATTTTCAATATGTCGGGCGATGTGAGGGCGGGTTTGAGGATTTCGAGATACTCTTTTGACTGCGCCTCGTTTTTGGGGTCGAAGGGTATGTAATATGCCACGTGAGGCTCCCACGCAAACGACATTCCCACAAGACGGTTTTGGTGAATGGTGAGCGAATCGGTTTCGGTGTCGAAACAAAACTCCTTTTGTTTCAACAAGTTGTCGGCAAGTTCTTTTATTTTTTCAACGGTGTTGACAAGGTGATAGGTGTGCTCGGTGGTTTTTGCCGTTTCGTAATGAATGGGTTCGGGTGGTGCAACGGTTTCTATTCCGCCGTCGAAAAATAGCGTACCTTGCTCAAACTGAGGCTGTTGCGGCGCGGCTGGCTTGCCAAAAAGTCTTTCGGCAAGGTTTTTAAATTCAAGTTCTTGAAAAACAGCCTTTAACGCCTCCTCGTCGGGTTCGCGCTTGGCAAATTCTTCGGCAGAAAACTCTATCGGAGCGTCGGTTACGATGGTTACAAGAGTGCGGGCAAGTTTTACAACCTCGCGGTCGTTGATAAAGTTTTCTTTTTGTTTGCCCTTCAACTTGCTGATATTCTCGTAGATATTGTCGATAGAGCCGTAATCTTGGATAAGTTTGTAAGCGGTTTTTTCGCCTATGCCTGTTACGCCTTTCACATTGTCGGATGCATCACCCCAAAGTGCAAGTATATCAATAAATTGCAGTGGGTCTTTTAGTCCTGTTTGCTTGCGAAATTCGTTTGCGTCGATAATTTCAATATCGGCGTTGTTTTTTTTGGGCTTGTAAATCTTGATATTGTCAGATACAAGTTGGTTGTAATCTTTGTCGGGCGTTACCATAAACACCTCAAAACCATCTTTTTCGGCTTTTTTGGCAAGTGTGCCTATTATGTCGTCAGCCTCGTATTTTTCTACCATAACTTGCTTAATACCAAGCAAGTCGATGATTTTTTTGATCCACGGCAGGGCAAACTTGATGCCTTCGGGTGTGGGCGGACGCTGCGCTTTGTAACTCGGGCAGAGGTCGTTGCGGAATGTAAGGCTTGGCGGGTCGAACACAACTGCTATGTGCGACGGGTTCTCTTTTTTTAGTATGTCGTTGATACTGTTGACAAAACCGAGTATCGCCGACGTGTTTTCGCCACGGCTGTTGGTCATAGGACGGTTGATAAACGAATAGTAGGCGCGATAAATCATCGCGTATGCGTCAATTAGAAATAGTCGTGGCATAGTGCGTTAAATTTATTGATTATTAATTAATTATCGTCGGCGTTGAGTTCGGCGTACGAGTCGCTTGTTTCGTAGAGTTTGAGGTTTTGCAATTTTACACCTTCGGGCAGGCGTGCCGAGATTTTTTCGGCAAAAAGTATTAGCATATTTTCGCAAGTGGGCTGATTTTCAAAGCGTATCACATTGCTAAACAGCACGTCGGATTCGTCGATATGCGCCTTGGTGCGGCGGTTGAGCATTACCGAATGGTCAAATTTGCTGATAATCTCCTCGTCTACAATCTTTTTCAAGAGTCCAAAATCCATCACCATACCATATTCAGGCGAATTTTCGTCGGTGTTTGGTGTGCCTATAACAGTTACAAAAAGTTTGTAACTGTGTCCGTGAAGACGGCAGCATTTACCGTTGTAATTATATAGTGCGTGGGCTGCTTCAAAGCCGAATTGTTTGGTAAGTCTAATCTTTTTTTGCATTTTCTATTGTTTTGTTTTTTATTTCAAAAGTACTCATAATCGACTCCAACTGCCAAACGAGCAGTTTTTTGTCTTTCTTGCCGCCGTAAGCGTAGGCAAA
>JAGCVU010000084.1 GCA_017962175.1 Bacteroidales bacterium
CACCATTTTGCCGCGAGTCCAAAAGCCTTGAACTTGTTTTAAATCGCTGATGTTCAATACTCTGTGAATTTTGCCAAGTTTATCATAATACTCCACTTTTACGCCCATAAAACAATCTTTGCGAATCCACGAAATGCGTTTTGAATATATTTCTCGTTTATCCTTGGGAACAGATTCAACCACATAACATTCTTTACCGTCGATGGTTTCCATTCTTAAAAACTTGTGGTCGTCTTCATCGATGTTGCGGTCGCCCATATCGTCGTAAGTGAAGTCAGTACCCATAAAATAGTCTGTTTTTGAGGAACTTCCACTAATACGGCGAATCTTTTTGAGGGCGGGCATATAGAGCCATTTGTCGTCGTCTTTACCAATTTCGTCGTAGTTCCAAGTGAGGAAACCTGTTCCCTTAACATCGCCGGGATAGGTGAAAAACATCATCGTCTTAGTATCCTCGCCTATATCCATAGCCCAAGATTCCACCTTACGTTCACGTTTTGAGCCGTTAGATTTTTCCAAAACCAAATCCAACTTTGAATAGCGAGTATCGCCATCGGGATTATCCTTTACTTTTTTAACAATGTCTCTACCAGAAAGGCTTTGAGTATCAACCGAATACGCAGCCATCAAAACTGCAATTGCTAATAATATTTTTTTCATAGTATTTTGTTTTAATGAATTACAAATTATGAATTATGAATTATCAATTGTGAATTGTCAATTTTCAATTTTCAACTTCCTCTTTTCCAAACACTTTCAGCAACTTAAATAAAGCCGGTGTAATAAACAAATCAGCCAAAAGAGCCGACAAAAGACCAGACACGGCGAGAGTGCCGAAGTGTGCAAACTGAATAGCATCCGAAATAGAAAATCCGAGGAATGTGGCACAAATTATCACTGTGGTCATCACAATAGCCAATCCTGCAACACGGAAAGTGGCTTTTACACAGTGATTATAATTTCGTTGACGCGAAAATTCAAGATGAGCGTGATTTACAAAATGAATAGTATCGTCAACAGCCAAACCAAGTATCATCGGGATAATGCAGGCGGTCATCATATCGAGCGGATAACCGAGCCAACCCATTAATCCACCGACAAATACAGCCGGTGCAAGGTTAGGAATCATACCTATCAAACCAAGACGTATATTGCCAAAAACTATCATCAAAAGCACACCGATAATCAAAGCCGAAAGAATCATCGACATCATCTGTCCACGTGTTAGATATTGCTGCATAACAGTGAATTGCGGCAAGTTGCCTACCACAGAAACAGCTGCATTAGGAAACAACTCTTTGGCGCGATCTTGAAGACGGTTCATCTCAATTTCAATTTCATTAGAATTATAGTTTGAAATTTCGATTTGCAACCTCA
Source organism: Bacteroidales bacterium (assembly GCA_017962175.1). GTDB lineage: Bacteria > Bacteroidota > Bacteroidia > Bacteroidales > UBA3824 > UBA3824. Next base: position 1,378 of record JAGCVU010000084.1, read on the forward strand.
AACGGCGGTATTCATAATCCATCCAATATTCTGATTCTGAGCCACCTGCATTTTCGTAAAGAAGAAGCAACTGAGCCACAGCCTCGTTGTTGTTGGGAACGTGATAAAACGCTGTATCATTGCTGTTTAAAGTGCAATTCATATCCTTAATAATATCCAAAACCGACGAATGTCGTTTTGTAAGCGGATAGTTTTCTACCTCGTGTTCAAGAGTTTCAAGTTTAATGAGGTTTTCAGGATTTTTGGCATCACCTTCATCGGGCAAAACCACCATTAAATCATACGAATACATAGTGCCAAGTTCGGTATCGCAAAGTTCAAGAAAATTGCGGACATATTCCACCTTTCTACCCATAGAGCGTTCCACATCAAAAGCGGGTTCGATCCAACTTACGCCAACTGCGCAAAATACTGTAATGATGGAAGATATAATAATAATTTTCTTAGAATGTGAAAGCACAAATTCGCCAAAACGTTCAAAGAAATTAGCAGAACGCCCCTCAAACGAAGTGTTGAACTCCTTGTCGGCGGCGGTGCGGTGTCCAAGCGAAAGCAGCACAGGCGAAATCACAAGAATTGAAACCAACACCGAAGTGATTGCTAATGCGGAATTTATGCCCATCGCCTTCATCGGAACAATGTTCATAGCAAGGAAAGTCATCATAGCGGCAATTGTGGTGATGCCCGAAAAAATCACAGGCCAAGCAGTTTCGGCAATAGCGTCGATGGCGGCTTGTTTGCGGTCGTGAAGTTTGAGCAATTGCGCCCGGAAGAAACTGTAAACGTGTATATTATAAGCAATTGCCACGGCAAAAGACAACATCACAGTTATCATCGTGGTGCTCATATCAAGGTATAGACCCAGCCAACCGATTATTCCCATCGCAATTATCAAAGCAAAAATCGAAGTTAAAATCGGAATCACAACGCCACGCAACGACCTTGTAACCAACGCCATAACTATAAGTGCAACAATAATTGCAATCATCATCAGTCGCGACATCTCTTGCTTGATATACTGCGCCTTGGCGTAATTCATATACGGCATACCTGCAATTTTAGGGTTGAGCGGCTTGTATTTATCTTTAAAACAGATATTTATAGCCTCTCGACCCGTTTGATTTTCAGGTGCTTCAAGACCCTCGGCACGCCAAACACTATCGGCAGGATAAGGGCGGAGTTTTACAAGTATCCACGACATTGTGCCGTCTTTGCTCACAAGTTTTTTCGATACATACTCCTTGCTGTAAGCCTTGGCGCGGATAGAATCGAGCCCTTCTTTTGTGTCGGGAATTTCCTCAGGCACAATCTGTTGGAGTTCCATACCCTCGTCGGTTCCCACCATAAATTCAAGGTCGGTGAGCGAGGTGATTTTTTCGGAATAAGCAAGACTGTCCATAAGTTCGTTGCTTAGTTCGCGCACAAGTTCGAGAGTAGGCTTATTAAAAAGACCGTCCTTATTTTCCACAAGCACAGCCACATAATAGTCGTTGCCAAAAATACTCTTAAACTCGTCGGTTTTTAAAAGCATCGGGTCGTCCTTAACAAAATAGGTGTCGAACGACGTTTCAAAATAGATTCGCTTCAATCCTGCAATAGAAAACAAGAGTAAAGCGGCAAAGATAATCAACACCATTAAACGGTGATTTACAACAAATTGTCCGAACAAACGGAACTTAGAATTTATCTTTTCGATGTTCATATTATTTTAAGTTTTTTTTGTTTATTACTAATCAGTTTATCAGATTTTCTTTACAATAACGAACACTGTTCGACTACTTGTTTTTAAAAAGGACGTGCTTAAACACGTCCCAAAATAGTCACTATCACTATTAGTGTTTTGCTTTAAAAAAATCCGTTACAAAAATATCGTGATTAAGATGTATTTGCAATACCTAATAATGGTGATTTTGATGCAGATAATAAATATACTTTACTATGGATATTATTTAAAACTATAAAAGAACGAAGGGAATCCTTCAACTGTAACTATCTTATTTTCAACTTCTCCCGTAGTAAGGTCAACGGTAGCAAAACCGTTGTATTCATCGTTGGCAGAGCCGTAAACCATTTTGTTGCCAAAGAGTCCCATTGCCACTCCGTGACCGTTTGAGCGGGGAAGTCCGTCGATTACTTTCACTGTTTTGTCGTAGAGGTCAACCAAAACTGCGATGCCTGTGCGGGCAATATAAGAGTTTGTGTTATTGGGGTCTAGACCTGTTGCAAAGCCGTAGGCGTACATCTTGCCGTTGCCCACGTAGCGGCACATCATTATGCAGTTGAGATAGTCGCACGGCAAACCTTCTACCTTGGTTTTGGACAAATCGATGCAGTAAGATTCGTCAACCTCGGTTGAACCTTTTTTGAAACGTCCTATGCCGGCATTGAGTCCCAGAATGTATCCAAACGAGCCAACGCAATTGAAATAGAGGTCGCCATTTTCGTCTTCAAAAATCGAAAGGTTGTCGATAGGGCGTGTAGGAGCGCATATTCCAAGGGTTGTGTTGCGGATTTTCTTAATAAATGTGTCGTCGGCAACA
>JAGCVU010000085.1 GCA_017962175.1 Bacteroidales bacterium
CGACAAAAAATTTAAATCGGGCGAAGGATTCGAGATTTTTTCTGTTTCGCTCGACAACAACAAGAGCGCGTGGACCAAGGCAATCGAAAAAGACCAACTCACTTGGGCATCGCACGTATGCGACTACAAAGGCTGGTATGGTGAGGCATCCACCGTTTACGAATTAGAATCCATTCCGATGAACTTCCTAATCGACCAAGACGGCATCATCATCGCCAAAAACCTCCGCGGCCCCGCGTTGGAAAATAAGATTAAAGAGATGATGGCGGAGTAAGATATTTTTTCTTATATTTGCAAACAAATAAAAGTGTTTGCTATGGATAAGACTAACAATACCATACAAGTTATCAGCGATTGCCTTAACAATATTTTTGTTAGTATTGCGCCTGTCAAGGGTAAGGCATATCTTTTCGGTTCTCGTGCGCGTGGCGATGCCCGTAACGACAGCGACTGGGATGTGCTTATACTCTTAGACAAACCCAGTATTACTTCTGATGATGTTGACAAGGTGAGTTATCCTGTGCGCGAACTGGGGTGGGCAATAGACTCTATGATTAACCCTGTGATGTACACAATGGCAGAATGGGAAGGCAAGAGTTTTACACCATTTTACAAAAACGTTATGAAAGAAGGAGTTGCGTTATGAGTTTGACATCAGAAGAACGATTTGCTGTGGTTAAATTCCGCATTGACAAAGCACTGCGAGCCTATCGTGAGGCAAAAGGTGTTTTGAACTTAGGATATTGGGAAACAATAGCCAACCGTCTTTATTATGCTGCCTATAATGCTGTTTCTGCATTGTTGATTGCTAACGGTGATATAGCGCAGACCCACAGTGGCGTTATTCATATTTTTGGACTGCATTTTATTACCACTGGAAAATTCAGTTCGGAAGATGGCCGCCTTTATCACAAATTGTTTACTATGCGTCAGACAGGAGATTATGATGATACATACGGACTGATGGAGGATGATGTCAGACCTTTTGTAGAACCAACAGGAGAGTTTATAGAAAGGGTTATCCAAATGACAAATGCTTTGTTGGATGATAATGCAGATTGAGATATTGCATTATATTTTGCCGATTCTGCTACTTTTTGTAGGGAATTGGCAAAATATAATTCTTTAAAAGACAAAAAAGTATTATTGCGAGTAAGGTGTAATAATTGCAATTGATACTATAAAAAAGTCCGTAGAGTGATGGCTCTGCGGACTTTTTTCGTAAAAGTTTTGTGCACTATTCGTATGTGATTACATATTTATACCAGTTATCATTATCGCCGTAGGTGGAGTAGATTTCGCTGATATAGTCTCCGTCGAATTTGTATGAAAACTCCTCTTCGATAGTATGTCCTTTGTATTGAGATGACAATTTCTGTGGTAGAAGAGCTATTCGTTTGCCTGTAAGACCAAGGAGTGATGCCGCATTAACACCATCATCGATGTCTAAGCATATGTAATGTAAGATGTCAATGTTTAAATTATTCTTTACTTTTCCATATTCTATTATTGTAGTTTCATCGTCTTCTACGATTTTGGTAACTAATCCGTCGTTTATTGTGAATGTAACCACCGATTTGTCATCTTCGTCTTCTTCATAATAACTATACTCTTTCAGGTACCCATCGTTTGTGTATGATATGTCCGCAGTGCCGTATCTGCTTGTATATCCATTTAACCGGCCGTCTGAAATTTTGAGGGAGTATTCTATATCGTCTGAGTTTACAGTAACCGATTTGTCACTGATGTCGGAATATTCATATTCAGTGTAAGTTTTGCCTCTGTTTACACGATAGACACCTGTGAGTTTCCCTTTGCTGTCATACTCGAACTGATGTTGTTCTTCTCCTTTGTTTTCACTGTCAGTATATGTTATAGTTTGGATTTTTCTGCCCAACGTACTTACTGATGGTGCGTCGTCATCTTTTTGACATCCTGTTGTTGCAACCGTCATAATTAATAACGAGAGTATTGCGTAACTGTATATCTTTTTCATAGTATGAAATTTTTTTTCTGATTCTATATTTATTTTGTACTAACCGGCGTTTCGATATAATCATCATCGGGATTATCTTTGCGGTCTTTATTTTCTGCGTTATCGTTCGCCGTATTTCCCTTAACCTTCTTGAACGTCATTCGATCCCAATATTCTAAATCATCGAACTCAACACTCGTTTCAATTGTCAGTGTGGTGCTTTGTATTTTGAAATCACATTCGTCGGTTTCTCCATAGTCGGTCTTCATAATTAATACACCTTCTCTTATAGACCATTTACCGTCATCCATAAAATTGTTGCTCCATTTGAATGTGCCGTTTTCGTTGAAAGTCAGAATGTATTCTCCATTGTAAGTTTCAACTTCTGTTTCCCCGTTCTCAATCGACTTCCATTCCAAGAGTTCCCACTTACCGACAAGATCTTCTGGTTCTTGGCTTACAGGTTCGTCATCGTCTTTGTTGCAAGATGCCATTGTTGTGGCTGCAATCACAGCGGTCAAAAATAGTGCCGCTAACAATTTGTTTTTTGTCATTGTTATTATTAGTTTTTGCCGTCAGTTCCCAGATACGGAGTTAATTAACGTTGTTTAGAATATATAAAACAAAAACGTGGGAACTAACTTGATTGCCCGTCCCACGCTCCAAGGCTCTCGCATTGCCCATCAGTCAGAAACGAGCAACGCCGAAAGCCCACGTATATGTACACGCATAGCATTATGCGTTATATACATAATCCGTAGACATCACCGCTGCTTTGTAATTGACTGATTTTGAATTTGCGAGATTCGGAGCGTCAAGAACAAAGCGCCAAGTAACGCCTTATTTTATATGTCTGCTGTCCCGCCCGCCTTACGGCTTTCGGCAGAAGTCAGCATTGCAAATGTAATAAAAAAAATGATTGTTGTATCTCTTTTGAGATTTTTTTTGCGTTTTTTAGCAAAAAGTTTTGTCGTAGATAAAGGAATTGCTGGATTAGAAGATTCGGAAGGAAAGATTTCTATACGGTTGCAGGGGTCTGCGGCTGTGTATTTAGATTCTATTTGTCAGTTTGTCGGGATTTTGCCTTAGTGCCCAAAAATCAGCAATTTCAATATGATTGTCATCTATAAAATAAATTATCTTATTGAGTCTACTTACAACAAAGGAGCGGTAAGTTTTGGCGCGTTTTTCTAATGATGGCTCAATTTTACCGGCAAATGGTTCGCGACCAATCATTTGGGTGATAGATGAAACCTCGTTAATAAATTTTGATTTTGCGGTTTTACCAAATTCCTTACTAATGTATCGGGTAGTCTTTTGTAATTCGGCTAATGCCAACGGAGTCCATTTTACCTTCATTTGATTGAGACTATTATTGTACCACTTCCATTAATTGGTTATCTTCGTTTTCTTCTGCATTAAGCCTACGAAAAACTTCATCATTGTCGATACTAAGACCTGCGGCTGCCTGTTGCTCAGCAATGTCGAGCCTGCGGTCAATTTCTTCTTGTGTGTATGGACAGTCGAATGTAAATTGACTTGCTGATTCGTTTTTTTTAGAGTTCTCAATGAGACGGTCGGCGAGCCAACGTTGATTGTCAGCACTTAACGACATCGACTGGATAAATGTCCAAAGTTTATCGATACTGATTGTTCCTTCCATTTTCCTTCGTTTTAGTTAGTGCAAATATACTCTTTTTATTTTTTATGGCAAAATTTATGGCAATAAAAACTATCCGTTGGTCTGAATTGTTAACCATCCTTAACGTATTTTAATTCTATTTGGCGGTGTAAATATTGTTTTGGCGGTGCAAATGTGCTAAGTTTGGCGGTGTAAATAATTTAAAAGTTTGAATATGGAAAACCGATTTATTGAAACTGTAAAAAAAATTGACGCCGTGCTGATTCTTGTGGCGTGCGTGGCTGTGATTATCTTTTTGATAGTTTCGGCGTTTAGTATGTTCGGTGGCGGATGGTACGAAGAGCCGCCAAACCAAATAATCGTTGCCGACAGTAATGATCCCGACGAGAAAGTTGAGGTTAAGGAGACCGTAACGTTCTATAAGTCAGTGAAGGATGTGTATGTGTTTTCGGTAAGCAGCACCGCAATCAATAGCGACGACCTTGTGGAGATGACCGCAGAAAGCGGATTCTCGATGAAAAACTCAGTCAAGAGTTTCAACTCTGCCGTTGCCAATTTCATCTTTGTAAAAGACGGTGTTCAAAAACGCCTTTTCGACAAGAACGCACTGATTTACAAGTATTCGCTTGCCAATGCCGACGAGAATGCTTATCCATTGTCGCACGATTTCAACATCTACGCGGTGGTAAACCAAGATACCAACGGCGATCAGTTGCTCAACGGTATGGACAACGTGTCGCTCTATGTGTCGGAATACGACGGCACAGGATTGCAACAGATTTCGTCCTCAATGTTTAGTTTCGACATCGTATCCAAAAACGAGTTTGTATTCTCAGAATACGACGGCACCAAAGAAACCTTCTACCGCTTCAACCGCGAAACCGGTAAAAAAGTTATGCTTACTTCTGTAAGTCAAGAGGTTGAGGAGAAGAGAATTGCAATGTATGATTAATTGCCTTTTGGAGGGAAATAATATAAAAAAGTCCGTAGATTTGTTTCTGCGGACTTTTTTATTCTTTTGAGGTTACCCCAACGCCGGCATAAACTTGGCAAATAGGTACAACCCTTGTTCCCCGGCGGTTACTTCGTGGGGGATGGCGGCAGGAATGATTGAAATTGTACCGGGTTGGTAATTAATAGTTTCTCCATTGTTGATACATTCGCCAAAGCCACGGATTACCTCGTGAGTTTCAAGTTGGGTGGCGTGAATATGGTTGCCGATTGTGCAGCCGGGATTGATACGTACCAAATGGTAAGAGAATTGTCCGTTGGTGTCGGCAGCGGTAACTATGTGTTTGAGAGCCACGCCTTTAAATGTAGGGTGAGCGTTCCAAGGCAGATTATCGAAATCTACCGTTTTGCCGGGCAGCGCAAGCCGTCCTTGGTTAAATTGATCAAATGTGTCCATTTTTGTGTCGTTTTAATTTGTTTTACGACGCAAAATTATGGCTCGCTATGTGGATTTGCTTGTAAAAAATTGCTCTTTTTAGAGAAATCACTCGGTGCTATGCCTACAATCTTTTCAAAACACTTGTCGAAATGGCTCGAATCGTAAAAACCGTTGTCGATGGCGGCGTCGATAAGGCGTTCTCCTTCGGCAATGGATTTTTGTGCGTTGCGCACTCTCACCTGTATCATAAACTGATGCGGCGTGAGTCCTATTTTTGATTTGAACTTTCTGATTAAGTGATACTTGCTTACAAACACCTCTGACGAAAGTTGGTCCAACGAAAATGTCCCTGACGATTTTTCGGTTATCTTTTCGGCAATGGACTCTATCTCAGAGGGAAGATTGTAACGTTCATCGTTGATAGTTTGCTTAATGAGACTGACGCCTTCTAATAGTTTTTGCTCAACGGCTTTGTCTAATATTATCTCGTTAGACAATTCATTAAACTTTAACGATATAATACCGCTTAATTCATCTAATACTTTATCGTTTAACAAACTTTTGTGAATACATAAGGAGAGAATTTTGGATTCTTGGTCAACCATCACAGAATGAGGCATATAAGGACGCACAATAAACACGTCGCTCTCGCTTAAATCCATCGTCACATTGTTGTAAAAGAGTTTGCAACTTCCCTTTAAGATATACGAAACTACATAATGGTGCGTATGGTTGTGGAGTGCAAAATCTTTTGTAATCTCCTCTGTGACAACAAATTCTATATTCCTATCGTCTGAAATAAAGTATTGCATAGCGGTTAGAGAAGCGATTCTAATTCCTTCATCTGTTGTTCGGTGGTAGCCCAACTGGTTACAAAACGGCAGATTTTGGAGTTTTGGTCGTAGGGGTCCCAAATAGAGAACTCAACTTTTTGGGCAAGTTTCTCCACTTTTTCGTTTGGTATTACCACAAATTGCTGATTAGAAGGCGAATCGATGTATAGTTGATAGCCCTTGGCAAGGAAGGTCTTTTTTAATCTCATCGCCATTTTGATAGCGTACTTAGCGATAGTGAGATAGAGATTGTTGGTAAAGAGCGCGTCGAACTGAACGCCTATTGTGCGACCCTTTGCCGACAGTGCACCGTGACGTTTGATAGTGGTGAAAAAGTGCTTTGGAGCATTGCCTCGGGGAAAAACTACCGCCTCGCCGCATAGAGCGCCAACTTTTGTGCCGCCTATGTAAAACACGTCGCAATGTTGTGCAAGCCACGATAGCGTTACGTCGGTATCCTCTACCATAAGTCCGTAGCCGAGACGTGCGCCATCGATAAAGAGCATTAAGTCAAATCGTTTGCAGATATTATAAATCTCATCGATTTCGCTTTTGGTGTATATTGTGCCATATTCGGTAGGAAATGTAATGTAAACCATACCGGGTTGAGCAAGGTGCTCGCGGCTTTGGTCGTTGGTGAACCATTCCATATATTTTGCAAGGTCGTCGGGCGACATTTTGCCGTTGTGGTGCGTAAGTGCGATAACCTTGTGACCGGTGAACTCTACCGCGCCCGCTTCGTGGATGTTGATATGTCCCGTCTCCACAGCGATAACCGCCTCGTAAGGCTGTAAACAACCGTCAATCACAGTCATATTGGTCTGAGTGCCACCGTTTAAGAAAAACACATCGGCATTTGGACACTCAGTGGCAATGCGTATTTTTTCGCGAGCCGCCACCGACCACTGATCTAAGCCATAAGTAAGACTTGTAACATCGTTGGTTTCTATAAGATGTTGTAATACAATAGGATGCACCCCATTGTTGTAATCCGATTCAAATGATAACATAGATTATGGTGATGATGTTTAAACACACTTTTTCAATACAAAAGTAGCGAGTTTTTGGGACTTTTCCAACATTTTTTTTCTAAAAAACAAGCGATAACTCCGCCCTAACTATATTTTTTTAGGTACTTAGGGCGGAGGTATCGGCATATTACCTTATCATATCTGCTGGAATTTCGTCGGGATTGAACATTACTTCGGAATGGTTGTCCCAAATGAGTTCTTTGGATTTTTGCTTAAAGTATCTTCGGCGGAAGGTGATGCGGTATATCTTGGAAACTCGGTAATAGGTATCGCCTTCACGTTCAAAATGATGGTCTTCTTCAAC
>JAGCVU010000086.1 GCA_017962175.1 Bacteroidales bacterium
GGATTTTCAGACCGACGGTTTCAAAATTCACGAAGAAATCAAGAGCCACGACTATCACGGCTACCCACTTGTGCTTGGCGGCTACTACGAAAAAGAGGTTACCGAAAACCTCAAAGGCAACTTTCTCAACATTTCGTGGCCCGTGCTTGACAAGGTGGTTTTCGACACTTACTACGCCGGTTATTCAGGCGGAATACGCTTAATTGAAGATATTTACACTGTTGCAGTAAGACGATTCAATTAGTTTTTTTATTCATTTTCTTTAAGGCGACCGCAGTGTTTGCGGTCGCCGTTTTTTAAAAAAAGAGAAAATATGGCACGCAAAAACGACACATTATGTCTCCATTTGGAGGAGGACGAAGGTGATTGTAGGTTCTACGGGGCGGTAAGTTTCCCGATTTTTCAGACGGCTACCTACGCACATCCGGCACTCGGACAGTCCACAGGTTTTGATTACAGCCGTTTGCAAAACCCTACAAGAGAGCATCTTGAAAAAATTGTTGCTCAATTGGAAGGCGGAATCGATGCATTTGCACTTTCGAGCGGAATGGCGGCGGTGTCGTTGCTTTCAGAGTTGTTTGAACTCGGCGATGAAATTATTGCCGATTCTGACCTCTACGGCGGAAGCATTCGTCTATTTGACAACGTGCTAAAAAAACACGGTGTAAAAGTAAATTATATCGATTGTTATAAAACTGATTTAGAGAGCGTTATCACTCCAAAAACCAAGGCAGTTTATATCGAAACACCCACCAATCCAATGATGAATGTTATTGATATTGCCGCCACAGCATCTATCTGTCACAGTCACAATATTTTGCTGATTGTAGACAACACATTTCTTTCACCATATTTTCAAAATCCTTTGAAACTTGGTGCCGACGTGGTAATTCACAGTGGAACAAAGTTTTTGAGTGGTCACAACGATACTCTTGCGGGATTTATAGTTACCAATCGCGCAGATATACAAGAAAAACTAAGATTTTTGATAAAAACCACCGGCGCGGGACTTGCCCCGTTTGATTGTTGGCTTGTGGAACGAGGCATTAAAACCTTGGCAATTAGAATGGAAAAGGCTCAGAAAAACGCATTTGCTATTGCAGAATTTTTATCAAAACTACCCGAAATTAACCGCGTAATTTATCCGGGATTGAAAAATCATCCGGGATATGAAATTATGAAAAAACAGGCTCGCGGTTTTGGTTCCATGATTACATTTGAAGTAAAAAACAAGGCGTTGGTAGATAAAATACTCAAAAATGTCAGATTAATCAAATTTGCCGAAAGTCTCGGCGGCGTAGAATCTTTGATTACATATCCAACAACTCAAACTCACGCCGATGTTCCCGAAAATGTTCGTCTAAAAAATGGTATAACAGATTGTGTGTTACGTCTTTCGGTTGGAATCGAAAATGAAGAAGATTTGATTGAAGAATTGAGACAATGCATAATTCATAATGCATAATGCATAATGCATAATTCATAATGCATAATTAAGAATTCATAATTTGAAATAAAAATTGAGATGGAGAGAAATTTAGATTTTGATACTATTATAAACCGAAAAGATACTCTTTCGTTGAAATATGATTTTGCCGAGCGGAGAGGGTATCCTGCCGATGTGTTGCCTTTGTGGGTAGCGGATATGGATTTTAAAACATCGAGTTATGTAATTGATGCTCTGCACGATGCGGCAGAACACGGCGTTTATGGATATAGCGAAACTCAAACTCCATATTACAATGTTGTTAAGGATTATTACAACACTCATTTCAATTACGATTTTGGTGAACGCGAAATGGTAAAAACTCCCGGAGTGGTGTTTGCTATTGCCGTGGCTATTAAAGCATTAACCCAAAAAGGCGATGCAATAATTATTCAACAGCCTGTATATTATCCATTTTCGGAAGTGATAGTTGACAACGATCGCAAACTCATTGACAACACCTTGGTTTACAACGAAGAAGAACGTCGTTATTATATAGATTTCAATGATTTTGAACAAAAGATAATTGAAAACAACGTGAAAATGTTTCTTCTTTGTAATCCTCACAACCCAGTGTCGCGTGTTTGGAGCAAAGATGAACTCACAAAACTTGGCGAAATATGCTTGAAACACAATGTGTTAGTTGTGAGCGATGAAATACACAACGATTTTACTTTTGTGGGCAAACATCACATTTTTGCATCGTTAAAACCTGAATTTGAGCAAATTACCATCACTTGCACTTCTCCGTCAAAAACTTTTAATCTTGCGGGATTGCAAACTGCGCATATTTTCATAAAAAATGCCACCATCCGCCGCAAATTTTGCCACGAATATAATGCTTCGGGTTACAGTCAATTAAACGTTATGGGATTGGTTGCGACAATCGCCGCCTATAAGTTTGGTAATGAATGGTTTAACGGCGTTTTCAACTATATAAAAAGCAACGTTGAATTTATCAAAAACTATGTAGAAACCCATCTCCCCAAAATAAAAATGATAACCCACGAAGCCACCTATTTGGTTTGGTTAGATTTTCGCGAATTAGGTTTCACCGCTGCCGAGTTAGACGATATAATTGTAAACAAATTAAAACTGTGGCTCGACAGCGGCAAAATCTTTGGTAAATCAGGTGAAGGTTTTCAAAGAATCAACGCCGCCTGCCCAAGAAAAATCTTGGAGGAGGCGTTGGGAAGGATCAAAAAATGTTTTTTCTAAAAGTGGAAAGGTTTATACTAATATGTAGATATTTCTATCTCAATAGTTCACTATAAAATTATTTCCTTCAAATAAAAATATTCTTGGTGATAATTTCCATACAAACTACCTTTGCACCGGATAAACAAACAGACGAAAAATTAATAAATAATCAAATCACCTATATTCTGGGCAAAAGGCGGCAACAACAGGAAGTATTCACCTTTCGGTTTCGTGAAGTTGCAACATCGGCTGCCGTTTTTGCCTTAGGTTTTTAAGCGATACTGAAAATGATGCCGCCAATCAGGGAACTATTCTCGATCGTTTGCGCGATTTTGTTCGTTCTACGCTTATTTCTAACACCGATGCGTTTATTGCCAACGGTATGGATATGACTATTTGTAGTTTGTATTTTTCATCTATGGAAATGCGTTATGCCATTGCCAACCATTTTTTGCAAACTATTATCATCCGCTTGATGTCCAATGTCATTCGCTCGAAAAAACTATAAATCAATGGCGAAACGGTCGTTCTGTTATTGATGATATGACTATGATTGGCGTAAAGGTTTAAAAATGAAATAAATTTTTATTTGGATAATAAATCTCAATGTATTATATTTGCACAAAAATTTAATATGAAAAATATATTTTGCTTAGTTATTTCACTGATTATTACTGCATTAGTTGGTAATGCAGAAGTGGTTCTTCCGCATATTATTGGTTCTAACATGGTACTGCAACAAAATTCTTATGCAAGGGTTTGGGGTATGGCTACCAAAAATGCAAAGATTGAAATTACATTATCGTGGAGCAATACCAAATTATCAACTGTAGCAGGCAAAGACGGCAAGTTTTTTTGCCAATTGCCCACCTCTGCTGCTTCGTTTGATGCACAAACTATTGTGATTAAAGATTTGTCGGATAATAAATCTATTACGCTCACGAATATTTTAATAGGGGAGGTATGGTTAGCTTCGGGTCAATCTAATATGCAAATGCCTCTAAAAGGTTTTCCCGGATGTTGTGTAGAAGATGGTTTTGAAGAAATAGCATTTTCGGATCGAGAGCAAAATAATGTTAGATTTTTTACAGTTCCGTTGAAACATTCGTATCAATTAGAAGAAGATGTTGACGCACAATGGACAATACCTTCGGCGCAAGTTGCCACAGATTATTCTGCCGTTGCGTGGCATTTTGCAAAAAATCTTTCTCATGCGTTAGGCGTACCTGTAGGCATAGTTTCGGCAGCTTACGGAGGAACTCGCGTTGAATCGTGGATGAATAAACAACTGCTTGAAACCCATGGTTTTAGTACCAAAAAAGAAGATATTGATAATGTAGAATGGGAATATGAAAAAATACTTTTGCCTTATAATGCAATGTTTTACCCAATTCGTAACTTTACTTACAAGGGAATTATTTGGTATCAAGGCGAAAGCAATGTTGGTCGTCCTAACTTTATTCCTTTGATGAAAGATATGGTAAAACTCTGGCGTTATGATATTTCGCTTGGAGATATTCCGTTTTTTATGGTAGAAATTGCACCTTATAAATATGGTGAAGATAATGCCGCAGCATATCTTAGAGAAATGCAATTTAAATTATCACGCGAAATTACAAATTCGGGACTTGTTAGCACATGCGACCTTGTTCTTCCACAAGAAATGTATAATATTCATCCCCGTCAAAAAAAAACTGTGGGTCAACGCCTTGCATGGTTGGCTCTTAATCGTACATACGGTAAAGATATGTTTATGTACACCGGGCCTACTTATATGGAATTAATAATTGAAGGAAACCAAGCATTTGTGGGGTTCGACAATTTGCAAATGGGTATTTGTTCTAACTATATGATTGAGGGATTTGAAATTGCTGGCGACGACCATGTTTTTTATCAAGCTGACAGCGTTTGGTTGCGTTGGCAAACTAACCATGTAGTGGTAAGTAGCAAAAAAGTTTCTAAACCCGTTGCCGTAAGGTATTGTTTCAAAGATTTTGCACACGGCACATTATTTGGTGGAGGTTTTTTACCTGCATATCCGTTTAGAACAGATAATTGGGATTAAATATAAACGTTAAAAATATTTTAATATGAAGTTTTTAATGTATAAAATGTGGATTTTTGTAGCTGTTCTTACTGCGAGTTCGTTTACATTTTGTAGCAACAGCTCCGACGACAATCCGTCTAATGTAGTTGATAATAAAGACACTACTAATAATAAGACGGATGAACCCGTAAAGGAAAAAGAAGATGACTTTAAACCCGCTCCTGCAATTAAGCTTGCCGATGCAAAAACTCCTATTGAGGTACGAAATGCATTAGGCATGGGCTGGAATCTTGGCAATCAGTTTGATGCGTATGATAAAGGTGTTTCGGGCGAAACTGCTTGGGGACAGCCCAAAGCTACTCAGCAGACTTTCGACAAAGTGGTAGCCGCTGGTATCAAAACTGTAAGAATTCCTATTACTTGGATGGGACACATTGGCGAAGCTCCTGATTATAAGATTGATGAAGCTTGGTTAAACCGTATTTACGAAGTGGTAGGATTTGCCGAAAAAGCTGGGTTAAATGTTATTATCAATATTCATCACGATGGTTCTAATTCGGAGCATTGGCTCAATATCAAAGAATGTTCTAAAAACGCTGATAAACAGGCCGAAACAGTTGCCAAATTATCTGCTATGTGGAAACAAATTGCCGAAAAATTCAAAGAAAAAGACCATTTTCTTGTATTTGAGGCATTAAACGAAATTCAAGACGGCGCATGGGGCTGGGGCGAAAACCGCAACGATGGCGGCAAACAATACAAGGCTATGAACGAATGGTTAAAGGCTATTGTTGAGGCTATTCGCGCTACTGGTGGCAAAAACGCCGACCGTTGGTTGGGTATTCCTGCATACAATACCGATATTGATTTGGCAGAATATCTTGTACTTCCCGACGACCCTGCCAATAAACTTATGGTTTCAATTCATTATTACGCACCTTACGAATACACTTTGGAATATCAGTATCAACAATGGGGACATACCGCATCTAAATCGTTGACCACCTCATACGGACAAGAATCTGATTGCCGTACTCAAATGGCTAAACTTAATACACGTTATATTTCAAAAGGTATTCCCGTTTATATCGGCGAAATGGGTAATGTTAACCGTCTTGACAAAACAGGCGAAAAATTTCGCGCATATTATTTTGAGTATGTTGCTAAATGTATTCACGACAACGGAATGGCAGCTATTCTTTGGGATAACGGCGTTGCTAAGGCTGGTAAAGAGTGCCACGGCTATTTCAACCATGGTACTGGCGATTATATGAATGATTATTCTGAACAAATGATTAAAACATTGGTTAAAGCAATGACCAACGAATCAGAAACTTATACCCTGCAAAGCGTATATGATAGCATAAAGTAAAATATCATCAAAAAATAACCGCCGCACATATATTTGTTTTGTGCAGCGGTTTTTTTATCCAAATTTCTAAGAATTATTTCAACGTAACTTCTTGTTTTGTACCGTTGTACTTAATTGAAATCTCTTTTCCTTTCGGATTGCCTGCCGAGACAGCCACCACGGTAAATGTTCTTTCTTTCAACATTCCCGGGAATTCGCCTTCGCGGTCGGCGATGGTCAGGGTTTTGGATGCGTCATTGTACGAGAACTTGATGCGGGCAAAACGTCCTGCCTCGTAGCCGTAGTTGACGCCTTCGTCTTCGTAGAGGGTGAACTCGCCGTCTTTGCCGGTGTAAACCATCAGACGGATGTTGTCGGCGGATTTTTGACGGGTATATTCAATTTCGGGGCCAAAGGGAATGATTGAACCACCGCGTACAAAGAGCGGAATCTTCTCGTATGGTGCGGCAACTATCTTAGATTCACCGCCTTGCGATGCCACTTCGCCAGTATAGAAATCGTACCAAACTTCGCCTTTCGGGAAGTAAACCTCACGCTCGCGCTCCTTGTATTTGTACACCGGATTTACCATTATCGAGGGTCCAAACATAAACTGATAAGCAATGTTGAGCACGTTTTTGTCAGTGCCAAAATCCATCACCAACGGACGCATAATGGTGTAATCGTCGAAATGAACCTTTGCCGCCAACGAGTAGATGTAGGGCATCAACTTGTAACGCAAATCAAGATAATACTTGATTGACTTGTAGGTGTCGGAATTTTCGGGGGCGATGTTCCAAGGCTCGCGGAAGGGGAACTGACCGTGGCTGCGGTACATCGGTGCAAACGCGCCTACCTGATGCCAACGGACGTTTAGTTCGCGCCATTCTTTCAAATCCTCGGTCTCCTTTTTGGTCTTGTCAAATGTCTGTTGTGCTGCTTGGAAGCGAGTTTCAACCGAGAAACCGCCAATGTCTTGACTCCAATACGGAATACCCGAAATCGAGAAGTTCAAACCGGCTGTAATCTGCGCCTTCAAATCTTCCCAACGTGTGCCAATGTCGCCGCTCCAAGTGGCTGTGGAATAGCGTTGTTCGCCCAAAAATCCTGAACGGGTGAGCAAGAAAACACGGTTGTTTTCGGGCGAGAAATTCTGCTCGTTGCCAAAACCGTTTTGATTCCAAGTGGCGGCAGATTGCAAAGCCTTAGCGTCTTTTTTGTCGATGCCTTTTTTCTCGATTGCGGTTTCGTAGCCGCGCTGACCGTCGTAAATTGCCTCGGCGTTAACGATAGAATAAGCGTTGAAATATTCGTCAGACGAGCCAAGTTCGGTAGGGCCGCAGAGCAATTTGCGGTA
>JAGCVU010000087.1 GCA_017962175.1 Bacteroidales bacterium
AATCCAACTGTTGTAATCCGCCTTAAAAAAACCCGCACGGATATACGGCACTACACCGGCGTACACCATCGACGATTTTCCATCGCCCGAAGCACCGGTAATAAAAGCCATCTTATTCTCTTCCAACAGTTTAACTATTTGCCTAATATGCAAATCTCTACCCTTAAAGAAAATGCTTTCCTCTTCGGTAAAAGGCCGTAAACCGGGATATGGACAAATGCCGTGTTTCATAATAGGTTAAGTAAAGATTGCCATTTGTGGCGCAAAAATACAAAATTATAAGTATTAATCAAAAACCGTGCTATGCAAGTAACTTTAACGAATGTTAGAATAAAAGTTTCAGAAATTTACAAGAAAATCGATAATACAGATTCGCTTTTTTTGTATATTTGGAGAAAATAATAAACAACAAATAACTCACATCACAATGAAAAAGACACCATTATTTATTGCAGCGTCTGCCCTTATCCTTGCTTCGTGCGGGGGTGGCAGCAACAACAATCAGGGTGCTCAATCACCCGAAACCAACGACAACGGTATTACCGAACAAAACCCTTCCGACGCTCCTAAAAACGCCGACGGTCAGGTAGTGCTATCAGGCTCTATCGACAAAAACGTTACTTGGAAAGACCTCGGACTGCCCGTTGACTACATCGTAGAAGGCGAAATCGCGCTCGACGGCAACTCGCTCGTTACAGTAGAACCCGGCGTTACCATAATGTTCACCGGCACCGACGGCAGAATCGTTGTGGGCGAAAACGCAGGCATCAAAATGCAAGGCACACAAGACAAGCCAATCGTTCTCACAGGACCCACCAACAATCAAAACGTCGGCAGTTGGGACGGTGTGTGTGTACGCTCCAAACGCGCCGACAACGCCTTTGAATACGTAACCTTCCAAAACGGCGGTGCAGGCGAACATGTACTCGCAATCGAAGGATCTGCATCTATCAAAAACTGCACCATCGACGGTACAGGCAACAACGGTATTTTTATTTTCAAAACCACCGCTTTTGAAAACAACACCATCAAAAACTGCAAAGAATACCCTGTTACCTATCACACGTGGGCAGAAAGCACCACCATCGGCGGCAAAGGCAACACCTACGAAAACAACGGCAAAAACTTCATCTACATCCGCACACATTACGGCGACGACAACACAACCTATACATTTTCCAAGGAATCCATACCCTACTTCTGCGACGAAGGCTTGGATTTCAACAGCCGCATAACCATCAACATCGAGCCTGGTGCTAAATTTGCCATCAACCGTGGTTGGGGTGTCGTGGTAGGTGCCGACGTAATCTTCAAGGCCAACGGCACTGCCGCCGACCCAATCGTATTTACTGGCGCAGAAGACAAACCGGGCTATTGGAACGGCTTCGAAATTCATACAACACAAAATGACGAATCCTCAATCACCTATTGCAACTTTGAGAACCTCGGCAACAAAGATTTCCACGATGACTGCGCTTTCTTCATCGGTTACGATGCAGGTTTTACGTTCAGCAATTGCAAAATCTCCAAGACAAAAGCAAAATACGGTGTCCGCGTAGAAAATGCCGGCAACTTTGTTGACAATATGAGATGCGACAACATCACCATTTCCGACGCCTCATCAGCCAAAGTAATAGTTAACACCGGTATCGAAGGCGTTATCAACGACGAAGCCACCCTCGACGGCTTAGACAAAATCAAGATGGATTAATCATATTGCACACTTTATAATAAGGCAGTCTAAAAATCTTAGGCTGCCTTTTTTTCTTCGTTCCATTCGTTTCATTCGTTGTTCAAAAACCCCAACTAAAATATTTAGTTAAAAAACTATAAAATGTAGTTGAATTTAAAAATTTATATTTATATTTGCAGCGTAAAATAAATCAAAACAGAATAGAGATGGAAAAACTTACAAAGAAAGAAGATGAACTGATGAACCTATTTTGGGACAAAGGACCAATGTTTGTAAAAGACATTCTCGACCTAATGCCCGAACCAAAACCGCATTTCAACACCGTTTCCACAATGGTAAGAATGTTAGAATCAAAAGGTTTCGTAAGTCACAAGGCGTATGGCAACACCTATCAGTATTACGCCACAGTACAGCGAAGCGATTTTGGACGCAAGTCGCTCAAAAACATTATCAAGGAATATTTCAACAATTCCTACACCACCGCAGTTTCGGCTTTGGTAGACGACGGCGAACTTTCGTCCGACGAAATCAAAGACCTTTTGCAGCAAATCGAAAACCAAAACGCTCAATCTTAAACGCCATGCAAACGGAATATTTCATCAAAGTGGCTCTGGTAATGGCAGCAATGTACATTACATACAAAATCTTTATGAGCCGCGAAAAGTATTACGCCATCAATAGGGCAACAATCCTTTCGTCGGTGGCAGTATCGTTTGTTATCCCATTGGTAAAACTTCCATTCCTCAACAAGGAGGTATATGTAGAAGCCGAAACAATCTCACCAGAAATCGACTTTGAACCCGTGGCAATGGCAATCGAACCCGAACAGCAAATATCTTTTACCGAAATTATTCCGTACATCTTGGCAGTAGGCATAGCATTATTTTTCTTAAAATACATAGTTACCACGCTGTCAATCATAGGCAAAGTAGCGTTTAGCCACAAAATTACTTTAAGAGAAGGCGTAAAACTAATTATCTCAGAAGCCATTAAATCGCCAGTGAGTTGGTTAAGATATATTTTTATGAATCGTAGCGATTATCAAGAAAACTCGCGCGAAGTGCTTACCCACGAAATGGCACACATCACACACCGACATTCTATCGACTTGATTTTTATGGATTTGGCTTGTTGTCTGCAATGGTTCAACCCAGCAATATGGCTCTTTAAACGCGAATTGCGTGCCGTACACGAATATCAAGCCGACCACGAGGTAATAGCATCAGGATTCAATGCAAAACAATATCAAACATTATTAATAAAAAAGGCCGCCGGCAGGAAGTGGAGTTCAGTTGCCAGCAGCCTGAATCACAGTAATTTAAAAAAACGTATAACTATGATGTCAAGTAAAAATTCGTCACGATTGGCAGTAATCAAGGTACTATTGCCAATAGCAGTTTCGGCACTGTTGACAGCAAAATTCGCCGAAAGCAAC
>JAGCVU010000088.1 GCA_017962175.1 Bacteroidales bacterium
CAAAGGCATCAAGAGTGGCATTGTGGAGGTGGAATTAGACGAACCTCTGCCCGAAAATGTTCAATGGTATCTCGGCATTGAAAACCCTGATTCCAAAAACGATATTTATGTAACAATTGAAGTTTGCGCACTTGTATTTCACGAATAACTATTTATGAACCAGATGGTTTTGCAGTTGGAACAGTTAGATTCTGTTCGACTAAATTTTGGAAACAACGGCGGATTGATACTCAGCATAGTTCAAGCCTTTATTATGTTTGGTGTTGCGCTGAGTATCAAACCGTTACATTTTAAAACAGCATTTAGTAATCCCAAAGGAGTAATCACAGGCGTGGTGTCGCAGATAGTGCTACTCCCGCTGGTAACTTTCATTGGTGTTTATGTTTTTAAAAGTTACCTTACGGTAACAGTTGCACTTGGAGCCATACTTGTAGCGTGCTGTCCGGGCGGAAACATATCTAATTTTATATCATCGATTTCGCGCGGAAACATCGAACTGTCGGTTTCGCTAACTGCTATTTCCACGGTTTCGGCTGTGGTGATAACACCTTTGAATTTTTCTATTTGGGGAAATTTGTTTATTAATTCGGCAGAACTTGTTCGCGAACTCTATATTCCTATCAGCGAGGTATTTAAAACGCTCTTTTTGATTATCGGAGTTCCGTTGCTGTTGGGCATACTTTGCTCGTCGAAACTTCCACGTTTTACCCAAAAAATTGCAAAACCAATTCAAAGAATTTCGGTAGCCATTTTTATGGCAATGGTGATAATTGCCTTTGCCGCCAACTATCACTATTTTGTAACATACATTAAATACATCTTGATTATTGTGTTGGTACACAATGCGTTGGCATTCTTTGCTGGAAACACCGCTGCACGTGTAATGCGCCTCAACGAACGCGACCGCCGCACACTCACCATCGAAACTGGAATCCAAAATTCGGGACTTGCTTTGATGCTCATATTCAATCCCGCAATTTTCCCCCCCGAAGTCGCCACTGGTGGAATGGCATTTATGGCGGCTTGGTGGGGCGTTTGGCACATTATTTCGGGCTTGGGACTCAGCGTGTTTTGGAATCGCAGCCGCAAGGTACGTTACGATAAAGCATTGTCGGAGCGCAAAGTGCAGACACAAGTGATGTAATCCGCTAATGCACTGTTATTTAATTGCCTTAAATATCAAATCCGCCATCTTTTTAGCACCCTCTCCGTTTGGGTGGATGCCGTCGTCGAGATAGTCGGCAGGGTTGCTGCCATAGAGGGTGTTGAGGTCGATGATTTCCAAGCCGTATTCTTGCGCCGTGGATTTAATAATCGGGATTATTTCGTCGGAAATAATGCGGTCGTTGATATCCCACGATGGTTTTAGGGCGTGAATTGGCGTGCAGAGATATATTTTTGGATTGACATTTGGCTTTGGAGCGGATTTTTTGCCCTTCTTTTTGGCAGGCTGCGCAAGGTCGGGTCGGAGCGATAAGATCATCTGCTGCAAATCGCGTTTAAACTCATCCTTGTATTTCCAGTTTTGCGGTTTTGAATCGTTGGTGCCCAATTTTATAACCACAATATCGGGCTTAAACGCCAAAGCGTCGCGCCAAGCCAACTCTTTCATATAAGGTATGTCGCCATTGTTGAGCATAGTGCGACCGCTGAGTCCGAAATTTTTTACCCAATAACCGTTGCCCAAACTATTTTGCAGCAGAGCGGGATATCCGTGTTGAGTGGCAACGTCGATGCCGTGTCCGTCGGTGATGCTGTTGCCCACGCAAGCCACTTTAATAGCGCCAGGTTTGGGAGATTGACGGTTGGAGAGCCAAGTGCCAAGATCGCTGAGCATTTGGTCGTGGTATTTAAACCCAGATCCGAAGCCAAAACCGTGGTCGCCAGTGGGATAGATAAACATTGCACATTCGTTGCCTTGGTTTCGCATAGCCGAATAATATTGAATGCCATTGGTGACAGGCATTACCACTCGGTCGTCGCTTGCCATAATGATAACAGCGGGTGGCGTAAGGTGGCGGCGCACAGAGTTTTGCGTAGAATATTTGCTCACCAATTCGGGGTTTTTGTATCCCTCCTCGCCAAGAAAATTGATACACGACCATTTGTGCGAAACCCTTTCGTCCATCGAAATCACAGGGTAAAACAAAATGGTAAAATCGGGTCTTACGTCAAATTCTGATTGTGTGGAAACCACCGACGCAAGGTGTCCTCCCGCCGAAAAACCCATAACGCCCACATCGTGAGGGTTGATATTCCACGCCTTGGCAGAATCTCTTACTATGCGGAAAGTGTTTTCAACATCGCTGATGGGCAGAGTGCGGTCGCCGTTGGGCAGGCGGTAGTTTACCACAAAATAGGCGATGCCCCTTTGGTTGAGCCAGTTAGACCAATCGGTGCCCTCGTAAGTGTTTGAGAGTACAGAATATCCGCCTCCGGGTACGCCTACGATGGCCTTGCCCGACGGTTTTTCGGGAAGAAAACATACCACGTGCGATTTGCCGCCGTCGGTGAGATTGATGGTGAATTTTTTGGCAGTTTGAGCCTCAGCGCATATTGAGCACAGCAAAAAAAGGCTCAATAATAATGTGTATCTTTTCATAAGTAGGATTTTTTTACGTTCCAAATATACGAAAATAATCTCAGTTAGCAGACCTCAAAAACAAAAAAATATAAATCCCCCTATTTAAAAATTCAATCACCTTAATTGCCTTTTATTTATATCTTTGCTCAATTTTACATTTAATAACTATTGATATGAAAAAATCACTTTTATGCGGTTTGGCATTTGCCGCGCTAATGCTCTGCAACTGTGCAGGTAATGGCGAAAAATGCAACTGCAACAACAAATGCAGCGATGGCGATAATTGTTGCAAGCAATCTGAATGTTGTCAACAAGAAACTAAGTGTCAAAGCGGTGAAAACCAAGTGGTTAATGCAATTATGGCACGCCGAAGCATCCGCAAGTACAAAGACACTCCCGTGGAGCACGAAAAACTCGAAACCATTGCCAAATGCGGTATCAACGCTCCAAGCGGTATGAATAAGCAGCCGTGGGAAATCCGAGTAGTTGAAAATCAGGAACTTATCAACCAAGTGAACGACGTTTACAAAAAACTCAACGCCGAGGCAGTGGCTAAGGATCCCTCATTTAAAAATATGTTTCGCAATGCTCCCAACATTATTTGCGTGGCAGGCGAACAGAATTCGGGTCTCGACCTCGGACTTTTGGGCGAAAATATGATGTTGGCTGCACAGTCGCTCGGTCTTGGCACTTGCTGTCTTGGCGGACCTGTACATTTTCTCACCAACACCGAAGAAGCCCGTTTCTTTATCGAAAAACTCGGATTTTCAGAAGGTTACAGCCTCGTGTACATCCTTGCCGTTGGCTATCCCGACGAATCTCCCGATGCCAAACCAAGAGACGAAGCAAAGGTGAAGTTTATACAGTAGAATCTTGTAAATGATTATTAATGTGCGGATTACTTAAATGTTAATCCGCATTTTTTGTTGTTGGTAATTTTACAGATATTTTGTAGAAATTGCGGAATTGGGGTATTGGTTCACTTGTCTGAATGAGTGATTTGGGTAAAGTGGTGAATCCCATTTTGTTTGGATAAATTATTAGACATTTTATTTCACGTTCATCAACCACTTTTAATTTTTGGATTATTTTGGTATCACGGGCATAGCCGCTCAACTGTCTTATATCGTTACTTTCGTATCCGTAATCAAGTTTGTATTTTGAATCAATTATAAGTTGTTCATCAATTTTAAGGAAATCTGTATCCCCTGAATAACCTGAAAATTGAAAACAAATGTTATCACTTTTTCCACCCAATAAATTAAGTACATATAATTCAAACAACCTTGCCATATCAATACAAAACGGAGGTGCGGAATCTTCGGTTTTGCTTGTGTTTTGAAGTGAATAATCAAAACGGCGAAGAATCATTTTGGCGACTTTTATTGCTGATTTGTAGTTGATAAACAGTTTGTTAGCCGATATTTTTTGAATTTGAGAAACTTCTATATCGTCGTTGATATTTACAAAATGCTGTTTTAATTTATTAAAACGCCTTTTTATCTCGGTGTAATTATCTTGTTTTTTGATACTTGCATAATTATCTAACATATTTTCGCAAAAAAGTAATGCCTTTTTCAAAAGTCTGTTTTCGGGAATATCTATTGTGTATTCTTGATAACGACAAAAAATACGGTCTTCTCGTTTTTGAAACACGTTTTGTTGCAGATGGTTAGCCCAAATGATTTTGCCTTTTATTTTTGATTTTAGGTTTTCTTCTTTTACTATGTAGCCTCGTTTTAAACCGCGTTTCACAAGTTTTTCTAATAGTGCTAAATAATGAAGCATCAACAATGGCGACAAAATATTTAGATTATTGGGTGTTTTTATTGCTGGTTTATCAAAATCAATTCTGTAACATTTGGCAAAATAATCTGCCTCAGATTCTGTTTCTAAGGCTGTGAGAAACATTTTTATGAAATCGATATTTGTAATTTTTGGCAAAACAGCGACTGATAACGACGGTGTAAGCCAACACGTTCCGATAAAATAGGATGCGGAAAGATGATTTTTGTAATATCCGATTCCAAGGTATTTGGGAATTTGCATATAATCTGTAATACCGTCGAATTTTACAGATTGTAAGGATTCGAGGTGTTGTTCTGGAATAGTGGCGTGTTCCGAAATAACAATTTGTTTGTAATCAATGTATTCCATAAAAACAATCTATTTCCCATTTCAAAGGGTTGTTTTCAATATATTCGGCAATTTTGTTCATTTCGTCCTGATTGCGGACAATGTGGTCGTGAAATCTTGATTGCCATCCAAAAATTAATTTATGTTCATTGGCATATTTTGTTACCGATGATTTTATGCCACCAATGCATACCGAAAGCCAACCTTGATGATTTGAGATATTCTGCATATACGCGTTTTTCTCCGTAGGGACGTCGCGTGCGGCGTCATTTTTATCAGAATTTGTTTCTGTTGCGTTTGGGACGCGGCACGCCACGTCCCTACGGAGACGGTTGTATGGTATTTTCTAGTTGTTGATTCTAATAATTAGGTGTAGATGATTTGGCATAATAACATACAATGGGATTTCGGCGTATGGGTAGTGTGATTGTGCATTATCTATCTGTGTTTTCAAAAATAAACCAATTTCTGATAGGTGAATTGTCCCATTGTTTATTGTGCCGAAAAAATGTTCGCGGTTTTTGGTGCAGATGGTTATAAAATATTCTGCACCGCTGTAATTATGCCATTTTGCGCGAGGTGATTTCCTATCACGTAACATATTCAATTGAATTTAGATTGTTTGTGTTGATGCCGCGGATTGGGTTTCGGTGGGTTGGTTCGGTAGGGACGCGGCGCGCCACGTCCCTACAAATTGCGGAATCGTCGTTTCGGGCGTAACGTCCTGTTTTAACAATCCATCCTTGTAATATTCTCGCAACAACGGTATAATCTCGTAATCCCATTTCATCTTCAATTCGGTTTCGTTCTCTGCAATAAAATAACTATGTCCAACCATCAAATCTTCAAAATCCATTTCGATTTGATTTTTTTTAATGAACGCTTCAACGGCTTCAAATAATTCCAATGCTTTCGGAGTAGATTGTTGCTTAACAACATCCTTGTCAGATTCCAACGTTACAAACGCAAACCGCCTTCTAACTGCATAATCGATGTTTCCTACACTGCGGTCGGTGGTGTTCATTGTGCCTATTATATAAAGGTTGGATGGTACTCCAAATTCTGTTTTTGAATATGGTAATGTGACTTTTAAAGGGTGATTGCCGCCGATACGTTTGTCAGCCTCTAAGAGAGTTATCAATTCGCCAAAGATTTTGGAAACATTGCCACGGTTGATTTCGTCGATGATTAGGACGTAGGGTTGTGAGTCATCATTGTAAGTTCCATTGATTATATTGTTCAGAACATCTGTTTTGATATTGTCACTATTAAAAGAAGGTGTTCCATATTTTGCATCCCTATAAAAACCATATATCCTTTGTGTTCCAAAATAAGGATTATTACATATTTTGGAAATGTGTAATGAATCGTTATACAACCATTCAACCGACCTTATTTGGCATAATCCAATTGACATACTGTCTTCAAAATGTGCTTGACTTGTAATTTTGGCAATAGCCCTAACTTCTGTTAAATATTTTGTAATCAATACAATATCACCAACCTCCATCCACTCATTAAACCGTTGTAATGCGGCAGTCTGTGTAGTTTTGAAATCTTCTTCGTTTTGCGGGTCATTTTTGTAAGGACATAGAGCAATAACTTTATTGTTAAAACAATAGTTGAATACTTGGTCATCGTTAATTGTCATTTTAAACACTTTTGTCCGAGAAAAATCTATGGCTTCGTTTTTTAATGAATTACTTATAGGTTTTGCTCTTAGACTTATTTGTTTGAAAATACCGTCTTCAACTTTATAAATCATTTTATCCTCGTTAATTATTTGCGGCTTTATTCCCTCTACAAAATCCTCATAATCCATTGATTGATGAAATGTTACAAAGCCGATTCTGCCTTCTTTTTGCAGTTCTTCGTAACGTTTCATAACTTCTTCGTGGTCGGATGGAATAGTTTCGTCACAAATAGAGAGTGCCAATGCCGCAGTGGTGTAGGTTTTGCCAACGCCGGGGGCACCTTGAAGGATGATGTTCTTTTTGTGGGCGAGAAGATTGGTAAGTTGTTGTATTTCTTGCATTTGTTTATTGTTAGTTTTGAGATAGTTTCCAAAAATTGCATTAATTGCTTCATTTCCTGTAACTTGAAACAAAGTGCCAAACCAACCACCTTGTTCCATTTTAGGTGCTTTATTATGAAACAATTGTGCATTATCTTCACTTAATTGTTGTAAATATAATTTCCCTTTTTCTTCATCTTTTTTGATAATTTTAGATATTTGGTAAATAGTCAAATCATTTTTCCCTCCATATCCGTGAAATGCCAAAAAATCATTGGGCTTAACTTTCTTAATGTTTTCCCATGCTTGTTTTGCGCCTTGTGAAGTTGAATTTTTGTCCCAGCCAATTTGCCAATAATGATTTTTTTTAAAATCATCTAATTTTCTGATGTTATTCCATGATACTCCACCAGACCAAAAATGAATGTCGTTATTTGCCATCGTTATTCAATTATTTTTTTCAAATATACAAAAAATAAACAACATACCATATAATAATTTTGCATTTTTGTGGAAAAATGTTCAATTTGCAATTGTAGGGACGTGGCGCGCCGCGTCCCTACGGAATGTTATCGTTCTGTTTCCATCTCCTTCATTATTGCCTCGTATATATTATCATTCAAAACTGTCAGATACACAGTTATATCGCTGTTGTTTTCTCGGAGGAAATCTTTGATGGAATCTATGGCTATCTGAATTGCATCGTTAAGCGGGTAGCCGTAAATTCCTGCTGAAATTAGCGGAAATGCTATGGATTTGAGGTTGTTTTGCGCCGCCAATTTTAACGAGTTGGTGTAGCAGTTGCTCAGTTGCTCGGCTTGTTGCTTGTCGGTAGGGTCGTAAATAGGTCCTGCGGTGTGGATAATGTATTTTGCCTTGGCGTTAAAGCCTTGGGTTATAACTGCATCGCCGGTTTTGATGGGTGAAAGTTTGTTGCAAGCCTCTTGAAGTTTGGCAGGTCCGGCAGCCCTAAAAATTGCTCCACAAACTCCTCCGCCCATTTGCAAATCGGTGTTAGCAGCGTTTACAATAGCATCCACCGCCATAGTGGTGATGTCTGTTTTGATGATTGATAGTGACATAGTTTTATTTATTTGTTTAAAAATATGTTGATTTTCAATGTGTTCCATAAAAACAATCTGTTTCCCAAATAACAGGGTTATTTTCAATATATTCGGCAATTCTATTCATCTCATCTTGATTGCGGATAATGTGGTCGTGAAAGCGGGGTTGCCATCCGAAGTGTATTTTTTGTTCGTTAGAGAATTTAGTTACAGATGATTTTATACCGCCAATGCAAACCGATAGCCATCCCTGTTGGTTGGAAACATTTTGCATATTTGTGTCTTTGCCTATATTGGCTTTTCGTGAGGCGTTGGTTTTTGTGTTGTCAATTCTAATTATGAGGTGTAGATGGTTAGGCATAATAACATACAATGGAATGTCGGCGTATGGGTAGTGTGATTGGACATTTTCTATCTGTGTTTTTACAAACGAACCAATTTCAGAAAGGTGGGTTTCGCCGTTGGTTATTGTTCCGAAAAAATGCTCTCTGTCTTTGGTACAGATGGTTATAAAATATTCACCACCATTGTAATCGTGCCATTTTGCGCGAACGGTTTGCCTATTTGGTTTCATAATTCGCTTTTAGATGATTTGTTATCGGTTATTGCAAAAATACTAAATATTTTAACCCCCACAATGATTTTGATAAAAAATGTGATGGTTTTTCGGAAAATGTATGGTTTGTGTTTGTAAAATCAATGTGTTATTGAAATATCTGTTCGATTTGCAATTGTAGGGATGCGGCGCGCCACGTCCCTACGGTATGGTGGTGATGATATAATAATGTGTGGTTGAAAAATGAATGGTTTGCGATTGTAGGGACGCGGCGCGCCACGTCCCTACGTGTGGTGGATTGCATAATATTGTATTTTTGGAATAAATGTTTAATTTGCCATTGTAGGGGACGCAGCACGCCACGTCCCTACGGAATCAACACCAATTTATTATTTCCCCCCAACCCCTCATTATCAAACCTTACCGTAGGATTATCCCCTTTTTTATACGCCTCTTCGTTTTCGTAGAGTGATAGTGCGATGGAGAAATCAGTTTGTAGTTCAGATGATTTGTAGGTGAATGAAAAATCCTGTGAAGAGTCGTCTTTGAATGTGCCTTTGGGAATGAGGACGGTTTTGCCTATTTGGGTAATGGTTGCGCCGGTGTTGTCGATAAATTCGGCTACTAAGTAAACGTCGAAGAAACAGGGTGCTACCCCGGTGTTTTTGATAGTGAGGTTTAATGTGTGGGAATTGTCTTTGGTGATGAGTTCCGCACTTGATACAGTGAAATTGTAGCCCAAAACCTTGCTCATTTTGTCGGCAAGTTCTTTGTTGTCTTTGTAGAAATCATAGCCTCCGTAACTATCTTGATCAAGCACATAATAAGTAAGGTGTGCGGTGCG
>JAGCVU010000089.1 GCA_017962175.1 Bacteroidales bacterium
ATCTTTGCATCAGAAATAAAAACTGAAATGTTATGAAATTAAAATCAATCATCGCGGCTCTGATGGCACTGTTTATCGTGTCGGGCTGCAATTCGCAAACCGTTAAAAACACAGGCAATATGAAAAATTCAATCGTTATCTACTTCTCGCACACGGGCGACAATTACTCCGTGGGCAACATCAAGGTTGGCAACACAAAAATCGTTGCCGACTACATCACCGAACTCACCGGCGCGGCTCAATACGAAATCGTTACACACAAGTACGACGGAATGGCTTACACTCCGCTCACTCAACTCGCCAAGGAGGAGGCAAACAATGGCGAACTTCCGCCATACGAAGGCTCAGCACCCGACCTAAGTGGCTACGACACAGTGTTTATCGGCGGTCCCGTTTGGTGGGGAACGTATCCGCAGGTGATGTTCACACTTTTCAAAGACATCAACCTCGACGGCAAAACCGTCTATCCCTTCACCACCCACGAAGGCAGCGGCCTTGCAAACTGCGTCAGCGACATCAAAAAAGCCTTCCCAAAAGCCAACGTTCAAAAAGGTTTCTCAATCTACGGGCACGAGGTAAGGACTGAGAAGGCAAAGGTGGAGAAATGGATAAAAGGATTGTAATGTTTAGCCGCGTGGCGATTGACTGACAATGGTCAAAGATAAAAAATGTAAAAAGATATAATATTATCGAAAAAAAATGTATCTTTGCCCTTGGAACTAAAAAACGTCAATCGCTATGCAGCCAACGCAAAAAAATAAAATCAGACTCCTGCCTTACGGTATGAGCGACTTTGCGACAATCCGCAAAGAAAACAGGTATTATGTGGATAAAACAATGTTTATCCCAAAACTCGAAGAGTTTAAGTATCAAATGTTCTTGCGTCCGAGAAGGTTTGGCAAGAGCCTGATGCTTAATATGTTGGCGGCATATTACGATGTGGCGATGAAAGACAGTTTTGATGACCTTTTCGGCGGCCTGTATATCGGCGACAATCCCACCGAGGAGCGCAACAAGTATCTGATTTTGAAGTTTAATTTTTCGGGCATTGACCCGGATGAAACCAAAGTGCAAGATTCGTTCAACACCAATGTGCTTGATACACTTGTAAGTTTTGCTAAAAAATACAAGGATTTGCTGCCGGAAGGAACTGCAAGCAAAATCGCTAATGAAACCAAATCCAATGATGCATTTACCAAACTCACAAACATCATTCAACTTGCAGGATTGCAAATCTACGCCATCATTGATGAGTACGACAATTTTGCAAACACAATGCTTGCCGACAGTGAGAGTAATTATATGAACCTCACCCACGGCGATGGATTTTTCCGTCTGTTTTTCAATAACTTAAAAGCCGCAACGACCGAAAACGACGCAGCGGTTTCGCGCATTATGATTTCAGGCGTTACTCCGCTCACACTCAGCGACGTAACAAGCGGCTACAATATTGGTATGAACATTTCTGCCGACAGTCAGTTTAATTCTCTTGCCGGTTTTACCGAAACAGAATTCCGCCAAATGCTTGAATATTACCGCGATGCAACAGGAGTTTTCCATCATACAGTTGACGAATTGATAGAAATCACCAAGCCGTGGTACGACAACAACTGTTTCAGCGAAGATTCTATTGATGACGACCGTATGTACAACTCAGATATGGGGTTGTTTTTCATCAGAGAATATATCAAAAAGAACGGCAAGATTCCCGAAAATATGGTGGATTCCAACATATCATCCGACTATAACAAGATGACCAAACTTATCCGTTTTGAACAACAATTTGGTGAGAAAACATCTCTAATTCAGCGCATTAACAACGACGGATATATTTACGGGACTATCAAACCTGAATTTGCCCTCAACGACCTTAATCGCTACGAAAACCTTGTGAGTCTGATGTTTTATATGGGATTGCTGTCGGTTGGCGGCTATGATATGGGTACCACCATTTTGACAATCCCCAACAACACTGTCCGTCAACAGTATTTCAGATATATGGTGCGCAATTACGATACCTTTGTATCGTGGAAAACTGACGACAACATTATGACTGACCTTGGGCGTATGTTGGCGTGGAAAGGCGAGCACGAAAAGTTTTTCCGCTACATTGCAAGTTGTATGAAGGACGCCACCAAAAACAACGATTTCAACAAGTACGGCGAGGCTTTTGTGAAGGGATTTTTCCTCTGTCAGTTTGGCGTCAACCTCAATTACTTCACGCCATTCACCGAACAGGAATTGGACCACGGATACAGCGACCTTTACCTAAAACCACGCATCGGCACTCCGCACGGCTACATCATCGAACTCAAATATTGCAAACATTCATCCACTCCCGCCGAAGTAAAGGCACTGTTGGAGCAAGCGCGAGTTCAGTTGCCCAACTACATCAACGCCAAACACTTAACCACCGAAGCCAAAGACGGCAATTGGACATTGCATCCGATAATCTTGGTCTTCAAAGGTTGGGAATTGGCAGAATATGAGGTGATGGAGTGATTGCCATCGGCTGACATTAGACATCCTTTGTTTGTGTTTTTCTTGATGACAAAGATATGCTTTTCCTTCGATGTTTACAAAAACTTTTGATTTATTGTTCGGAGAATATTTTCTTTTATCCGCTTTTTCCCTTATCTTCGTCCTCACAAACCAACCCATCAAACGCAAAAACAATTATGAAAGCATTATTTATCAACGGCAGTCCGCGAAAGAATGGCAACACTGCAAAACTTTTGAAACGGGCTATGGAAGGCGCGACTGAGGCAGGCGCAGAAACCGAATTGATTAACCTTTTTGTGTGAGGAGGTTTAAAACCGTTTCTACCCCCTCCGATACTCCTTCGGGCTTATCCCCTTTAAGCGTTTGAAAAAGCGGCAGAAACTTGCGTGGTCAGCAAAGTGCAGTGCCTCAGCGATTTGCACAATAGTTTTGGAGGTGTGTTGAAGTTGCCACAATGCCTCCATCAAGAGCATTTGGTTGATATAATCCAAAACCGTCCTGCCCGTTATCTGACGGACTATGCGCGAAAGGTAAATGGTTGTAACACAAAGTTTTCCGGCATAAAAACCAATATCGCGATGTTCCACAAAATTGTTGGGCAAAAGGCGTATAAACTCCAAAAACAACTCCTCGGCACGTTCTGAAAAACGGTGAGGAGTTATGCTACATTGTTGAATATCAAGCAAATCGAGCAAAAACGCCGAATACAAAAGTCTCAGCATATCAGTCTTGAAAATATGGCTACTGCGCTGATAATCTGCAAATTCACTCATTCGATGGCACAATCTCCGCGCATTGTCCTCTGAGAGAGAAAGTTTCGGCACGTGCAACTCCACAATCGGAAAATACGCCGCACGGATTACGTTGCGGATAACAGGCGAGTCAAAAACCACATCTTCCTCTGTCAAAAGGCTCAAAGCCAAATAGTTGAGAGTGGTGCTCTCTACCGTAATCGAAAACCCGGGAGTGTATGTGTATAGGTCGCCCGGATTGAGTGTAATATTTTTACCGTTATAATTTATAACAGCCTGCCCCTCAATGATTACCGTAAAAGCATAAAACGGCAGACGACCATTGAGGCGGTTTGTGTTCATAGCCCGCTCTTGGTTGACTTCGGCATAGATAATTCCATTGTCGGGAACATTGTCAACATTCCAATACTCTTTGAGAAACTTG
>JAGCVU010000090.1 GCA_017962175.1 Bacteroidales bacterium
GGTATTGTTGCAGTAAAGATGTGCGTAGGTAGAATACTGACGGAACACGTTGGCATAATATTCGGGAAGCATATTGCCGCCGCAGCCCCACGATTCGTTGCCGATGCCTATATAGTCGAGTTTAAAAGGTTTTTCGCGACCGTTCTTTTTGCGGAGCGTTACCTCGGGAGTGTCGTCGGTGCCGGTGATATAGTCGAGCCACTCTGCCATATCACGTGTAGAGCCTGTTCCCAAGTTGATCGACAGATACGATTTGCATCCAAGACGTTCGCAAAGTGTGAAAAACTCGTGAGTACCAAATGTGTTGTCTTCCATTGTGTTGCCCCAGAAGACGTTTTTGAGGGTGGGACGGTCTTTTTGCGGACCAATTCCGTCGCGCCAGTGGTAAGTTTCGGCAAAACATCCTCCCGGCCAGCGCAATACAGGGATTTTCAACTCTTTAAGAGCGTTGAACACGTCGGTACGGTAGCCGTCTTGGTTAGCAATGGTGCTGTTTTTGCCCACCCAGATACCGTCGTAGATACAACGTCCGAGGTGTTCGGCAAACTGACCATAGATTTCGGCGGGAATCACGTGAGCCGATTTTCCATCGGTTGTGATTTCGGTTTTTTGAGCGTTGGCACATAATGTGGTAGCCAATGCCGCTGTAAGTAATAATGTGCGTTTCATAAATATTGGGGTGTTTAAAAATATGTTACATAGTTAATAAAAAGGCGGATAAACTTTCCATATTGTCAAACTCATACATTTTAGGATGGGCAATACCGCGTTTGCGTTCCTGTTGGCGTCCCTCCGTTACCCGCATCATCATTGTTGCAACCTCTTGATTTTGATTTTGCATATCAAAATGAATATTCTTGTGGTCGTCAATAAGATTGCAAACCTCATCGGCAAAAGAGCGGGAAATAAAATTGATACCGTCAAAATCGAGTATCACTTGGTCGACATTGCTATTGATATATGAAGGCAGTTTTGCCGCTCTCGATCTTGAAAAAAGGTCGGCACTAAAAATATCGTGTAATTTAATTGTCTGATTCATAATTTTTACTCTAAATAGTCAATATAATTGAATCCCTCAGGAAATTTGGTTGGAATACGCATAAGAATTATTGTTCCGTTCCATCTGAAAAGATTACCAAGTTCGATATAGTCGTTGGCATTATTCTCGTATCTATGAAACGCAGAACCCGACAGCATAAAAAACGCTCCTTTCATGCCTCTTACAAGCATTGCTTTTGAAGTTGAAATTCCATATCCCCTATTTTCAGCATCGGGACGGTTTTTGGTAGAATAACCATCGTTGGCTAATCGTAACGCACACGCTTCGCTACCATCTATTTCTTCTTGATACAAGTCGGCATTTTTAAAACTCTGATAAATACCAATACCTAAATCACCAATACAGAGGTTGATAACATCTTCGTTTGGTAAATATTGCGAAAAAACATATCCGTTTTTGCTTTGTGAATGTTCAAAAACATTATCAAGAAGTTCGCTGATAAGATAACTCAACGGAGTGCTACCGTTAATACCAGTCTGTTTCTCAATAATAGTTCTTATTACAGAGCCAAAAATATCTTTATTAGAATCGGTCATTGCAAAACTGCAAAGCGGCAGGTAAGTTGCATTAAAATATTGCCGCATAACTGCATCTACATCCTCTTTCTTTTCATTAACAAAATGTAACAAACGGTCGAAACATACACAATTTAAATACGACTGTAATTTTAGAGGTATGTTTATACATTTGATAATTTTACTCGAATTGCTTTTGTAAATAGCAAGCGGAGCAAGAAAGAACGGATGTAAAAACGAGACATCAGCAAAATCCCATAATGCCACGCCACTTACCGCCTCAGTTTCCTCTATAACTTTTATCATATAGTTGAAACTAAACCCGATACGCACTTCTTTTGCTACATTAGGTATCTTAATAATCGTCTCGTGCATACAAATTATAATAAATGATTGCTGCAAATATACATTTTTTCTGTTATCCTCCAAACATTTTACGGATTATACCTTGCCTTGTTGTATATCTGATTCATATCCTTTATCTCCATTAGGTCTTTGAGGGTAACGTCGGGATTGTGGCGCATATAGGAGCAGACTATGCGGTAGCCGCAATACGAGGCACAGCCGGGGGCGGAGTTGTTGCCAAAGGCGTTGGTGAATGGTCCTTCGCCGGTGAAGTTGCGCACGGCTATGGGGTTGGTGTCGAAAAGCATTTTCTTGTCTACAAGATAATCCCAGATTTCCTCTTCGTAATATTCTGCCCAGCGGTACTGAAAATCGGTATAGCCCCAGCGGGTGGAATCAGGAGTTTCGGGAAGCATACAGTTGAGAAAGTATTGTATACGTCCCTCGTAAATCATTTCGTTGAGAATGTTGAAGGCGGCTTTCTCGTCTTTGGGATAATTGAGCATTGCAATGCAGCGGAAATAATCGGCGGGAATCATCTCGGGAATCATTCTGCGACGTTTGTACACCTCAATGCCGAGACTTTCGTAATGTGGG
The DNA here is from genome assembly GCA_017962175.1 of Bacteroidales bacterium. GTDB lineage: Bacteria > Bacteroidota > Bacteroidia > Bacteroidales > UBA3824 > UBA3824. Next base: position 2,518 of record JAGCVU010000090.1, read on the forward strand.
TATGTGTTGCCGAGATACTTGTCGAGACTTACCGCTATTATGCCCTCGGTGGGAAACATCGACTCTTGAAATCCGCTTACCACGGTGTAGAGTTTGGGCAAGGTGTCATTGGGAAAATAATATTTAAAGTGCTTTGCGCCTTGATTCATAAGGGATTCGAGACTATTGAGGTCGGGAAATTGCTTTTGCACATCGTCGAAAATGCCGTTGCTTTTGCAATAGTTAGAAAAATCGCTGTAAGCATTTGCAAGTGTGGGAGTTTCTACCGTGCCAATGCCAATTATGCCGTCGGTGTAAAACTCAGCAAAATCGCCGTACTTTTCAGTAAGGGCATTGAGCGAATATTGAATGTTTTGAGGGGCAATGGTGTCGAAATCAAGGTCGAAACGCTCAATATCTATTTTGGCGTCGATACCAGAAACGTCTACATCAAAACTGTTTCCTCCGCACGAGGCAAGCATTGTGGCGGAGAGGAGTATCAAAATATTTTTTTTCATTTTTTTTGTTTTTGTCAACGAATTTAACGAATGTATACGAATTACCTTTGTTACTAATTAATTAACAAACAACAGGTTGTTTGTTAATTGGACGAATTAAACAAATACAATCTTAATGTATGGTTGTTTAATATTATGAATTAAACAAATACAATCTTAATGATGGTTGTTTAATTTGGTGTCAAAAATAATAAAAAATAGCCGGAGAGTTACACCGGCTATAAAGACAAATGATATAAAAGTGAGTTTTTGTGTGTCAAATGTTTATTTGAGACCTGCA
>JAGCVU010000091.1 GCA_017962175.1 Bacteroidales bacterium
GCCGTATTACCGAAGAAATATTTTGTTAAAAAATGTTTACAGTGTATGTTTTGTCGTGCAAAATGCGTAATTTTGAGAATTAAAACATAATTATAAAATTGATGAAACGTATATTAATATCTTCATTTATAGCACTTTCGGCGGCGTTGATGATTATGCCGTCGTGTGTAAGCAAGAAAAAATACCAAGAGGCGGTGGCTCGTGGCAAATACTCGCTCGATTCGCTCAACAAGGTTTTTGATAAAACTGTTGCAGGGTTTAATTCTAATACTAACTATCTGAAAAACAGTAATTCTACCAAAGATTTGCGTTTAGATAGTCTTAATCGTGCCAATAATCAATTGACTGCCGACAAAGCCTCTCTGAATCAGAATCTTGTGCAAACCATCAACGACTATAAGACAGAACGCGACAAACTTGCAACCAAAAGCCGCGCAGTAGATAGTCTTATGAATATTCTCAATATTCAAGCCGTTAGTCAAGATAGCGCACGTAATATTTCCGACACTCGGATGCGCAAGTTGGATAATTACCTTACCACTTCAAAACGTGCTCTCGAAGGTCTTAACCAATCGGAGGCATACGCCGAAATTAAGGCTGGCGTTATTCTTATTACTTTTAGTAATGATTTTTTGTTTAAATCTGGTACTAACGAACTTTCTACCAAAGGTTTAGCGGTAATTAAGAAACTTTCGATATTGCTTTCGTCTACCGAAAATTGCACTGTTACAGTGGTTTCGCATACCGACAGCAACGGTCAGGCTAAGAGCCTGTTAGACCAAAGTGCACGCAAAGCCGCCGCCACTGTTACCGCTTTTGCCGAAAACAGCACACTCCCCGGCTCGGCTTACACAGCATCGGGCAAAGGAATGTACAGTCCGCTTGCTACTAACACTAACGACGCCAACAAAAAGAAAAACCGCAGAACCGAAGTTTTTATTAATCCAGGCTATTAACATTATGGATACCAACAGCAAACAATATCTTCTCGACTGCCGCTACCTGCGTATGGCGCGTATTTGGGCAGAAAATTCTTACTGTGAGCGTCGCAAGGTGGGAGCGTTGATTGTAAAAGACAAAATGATTATTTCCGACGGCTACAACGGCACTCCGTCGGGTTTTGAAAATGTCTGCGAACTCGACGACGGTACAACCAAGCCGTATGTGCTTCACGCTGAGGCTAATGCCATTACCAAGGTGGCAAAAAGCAACAACAACAGTCTCAACGCCACTCTCTACGTTACCGCCTCGCCGTGTATGGAGTGCGCCAAACTCATTATCCAAAGCGGCATTAAGCGAGTGGTTTACAGCGAGAAATACCGTCTTGAAGACGGCCTCAAACTTTTGGAACGCGCCGGCATCGAAACCGTTTTTATTGACCCCGATCACCCTGAATATGAACAATAACAAATATACTCCTTTTATTGTTTTCGCCATTTTTTTAACCGGCTTGCTCGCGGGACGTTATCTTTTCCGTTCAGAAGGTAGTGATTTTAGTTTCTCGTTTTTCAACGGAAGGGTTAGCAAAATTCAGTCGGTGGTTAATCTTGTTGACAAAAAATATGTTGACGAGGTGAATATCGATTATATCTCTGAAAAAATTATTCCACAGATACTCAGTTTGTTAGACCCCCATAGCACTTACGTTCCTGCTAATAAACGCACCGAAAGCGAACAACATCTTTTAGGACATTTTTGCGGCGTGGGCATTGAATACGCCGTTTTTAATGATACCGCAATTGTTACCAATGTGGTTTATGGTGGTCCTGCTCAAACTGCGGGTCTGATTCCGGGTGATAAACTTATTTCAGTGAATGATTCTTTATATGCCGGAGTGTCTTCTGTTAAAAACTTGATTTCCAATAATCTAAAAGGCGAAAAAGGAACAAGCGTTAAAATTGGAGTTTTGCGTAGTACTGTGGATTCATTGTTGTATTTTAATGTAACTCGCAATGATATACCGCTTTATAGCGTACACGGAGGTTATATGGCAGATTCTTCTACGGCTTACGTGGCTATTTCGTCGTTTGCTGCCAATACTTACGATGAACTAATGGTTAAAATAGATTCGCTTAAACTTTTAGGTATGAAGAATTTAGTTATCGACCTAAGAAGTAATTCTGGCGGCTATATTCGCACCGCTGTAAAGATTGCTAACGAGTTTTTAAAAGATGGAGAAAAGATTGTTTACACTCAAAATCACAACGGCATTCTCAATGAATACAACGCCGACGGTTCTGGAACTATGCAAGGTATTAATTTAGTGATAGTTGTGGATTCATATTCTGCCTCTGCATCCGAAATTCTTTCTGGTGCTTTTCAGGATAACGACCGCGCTGCTGTGGTAGGTCGCCGAACCTACGGCAAGGGCCTTGTTCAAGAGCCTGTGGAACTCTCCGACGGTTCCGTAATTCGCATTACCATTGCGCGTTACTATACTCCCACAGGTCGCTGTATTCAAAAACCTTACGACGATTATAAAAACGATATGAAAAATCGTGCAAAAAATGGCGAACTCGACAGCGCCGATGCTATTACCTTTGCCGACAGTCTTAAATTCACAACTCCCAGTGGAAAAACAGTTTACGGTGGTGGCGGAATTATGCCCGATGTGTTTGTGCCAATTAATCCTGATAATGTTTCGGGAGTGGTTTATAATCTTGAATCTGAGAATATTACAGGTAGATTTGCCGCCTCACAATTCAATCGTTTTTACAACGATACCATCACCTGCGAAACTATGTTGGATGCAATTTTTGCTCAACCTGATTTGCTTAATAAGTTTGCCGCTTACGCCCAGTATTGTGGTATAACACTGACGGTTAAGGATTTTCAGCCTTATTCCGACAAAATTGAAAATTCTATTCGCGCCTACATTTACTCTATGTGGAATCGCGAATGTGATATGTATATTACTAAAAATGTGTACGATACGGATATTTCCGCCGCACTTAATTATTTTAAACCCGACACACTTCAAATACAATGAGTAACCACGAATATATTACCGAAAAACCGCAAGAGCGTGCTGTGATGATTGGCGTTATCACTCAGA
>JAGCVU010000092.1 GCA_017962175.1 Bacteroidales bacterium
ATTAGCACTTTGTATTTGAAATAATTATATCTTTGCCCTAACTTAATTCGCAAATTTTGCGAATTATTAACCGCATAAAAGTTATGTATATTTATCAATCAGACAATTGGACTAAGTTTATTTGGGATAAGGATTTGATTTCAAATAAACTATTATCGGTGAACAAAAAAGCCGGATATTTGTCGGGAAGGCTAAGTGCGCTCGGTTTTGATTCGTGTCTTAAAGCAATGACCGATACCATAACTAACGATGTAATAGATTCTTACCAAATTGAAGGTGTAAATCTTGATTCGGATATGGTGCGTTCGTCGGTGGCTCGCAAATTAGGAGTTGAACTACCTAAGCACAAAGAGCCTACACATTATATCGATGGCATTGTTGAAATGATGTTAGATGCAACAGCCAATTATTCTAAACCATTGACAGAGAAAAGGTTGTTTATTTGGCATTGTGCATTGTTTCCGAGCAACAAAAGCGGCATTAATGAAATCAATGTTGGTAAATATCGTGTTACAGGCATGAAAGTGGTTTCTGGCTCGTGGGGTCGTGAAAAAGTTCATTATCAAGCACCCGAAGCCGAGCATATTCCTGAAATGATGTCGCAGTTTATTCAATGGTACAATTCTGATACTAAAAATGTTACATATTTAAAATCGGCAATTGCACATTTGTATTTTATAAGTATTCACCCTTTTGACGACGGCAACGGACGCATGGCAAGAGCCATAAGCGATATGGCACTATCTCAGGCTGACAATTCAAAAATGCGTTTTTTTAGTATGTCGAATCAGATCAACACCGAAAAAAAACATTACTACGACATTTTGGAGCGTACACAAAAGGGCAACGGCGATATTACAGAATGGCTAATGTGGTATCTTTCGTGTATGGAAAGGGCAATTGATAAATCTAACGATAATCTTTCCATGGTAGTGGCTAAGTCGATTTTTTGGCAAAAACATAGTCAGGTGGTAATGTCTGAACGTCAAAAAGATATGCTGAATATTTGGTTAGATGGTTACGATGGCAAACTAACTGCAAAAAACTGGGCAAAACTTTCCAAAAAATCGCTCGACACAGCATTGAGAGATATTGATGACTTGATTAATAAACAAATCTTAATACCGAAAGATGGTGCTCAGCGAAATGTAGAATACGAGATTAATATGTCAAATAATTAAAAAAAAGACGCGCCTCACAGCGCGTCTTTTTTATACTAAATTTATTCCTACCCCTATCCTCCAAAGTTGTCGAAGTGAATCATATTCTGTTCTACTCCGAGGCTGTCGAGAAGGTCGATAACTGTCTTGGCCATCATCGGAGGTCCGCAAAGGTAGTATTCAATATCCTCAGGTGCTTCGTGTGCTTTCAGGTAGGTGTCGCCCATAACGGGAGCGATAAATCCTGCTGTGTACTTAACGCCTTTTTCGTCGGCCTTCGGGTCGGGACGGTCGAGAGCAAGGTGGAAGTGGAAGTTGGGATACTCTTTTTCCAAAGCGAGGAAGTCTTCCATAAAGAATACCTCGTCTAATGCACGTGCGCCGTAGAAATAGTGCATTTCGCGGTCGCGTGTGTGGAGAGTTTTCAGCATATGCATAATCTGTGCGCGGAGAGGAGCCATACCTGCGCCACCGCCTACCCAGATCATTTCGCGTTTTGAGTCGAAAATCGGGTGGAAGTCGCCGTAAGGACCGCTCATTGTTACCACGTCGCCAGGTTTGAGCGAGAAGATGTATGTAGATGCGATACCACACGGAACATCTTGGAAACCAACCTGCGGTTTGGGTTTGAACGGCGGAGTGGCTATGCGGACGGTAAGGGTGATAATGTCGCCCTCGTCGGGATAGTTGGCCATAGAGTATGCGCGGATGGTTTCGGTGTCGTTTTTCTGATGGAGGTTGAAAAGACCGAATTTTTCCCACGCGGGAACGAACACCTTGCCTTCTTCGGCATTGTTGATAAGGTCGCGGTCAAAATCGTTGTAGTTGATGTCGTATTTTGGGATTTTGATCTGAGCGTACGAACCAGGTATGAAGTTCATATGCTCGCCCGGAGGCAACTGCACCTTGAACTCTTTGATAAATGTGGCAACGTTCTTGTTTGAGATAACCTTGCACTGCCATTCCTTTACGCCGAGAACGCTCTCGGGCACCTTGATTTCCATATCGCCTTTTACCTTCACTTGGCAACCGAGACGCCAGTGGTCTTTGATTTGTTTGCGGGTGAAATGGGGCACTTCGGTGGGCGAAATCTCGCCGCCGCCCTGAACAACTTGGCATTTGCACTGTCCGCAAGAACCCTTGCCGCCGCAAGCCGACGGAAGGTAGATTTTCTCGGTAGAGAGAGTCTGCAACAGCGAACCGCCTTGTTCTACTTCAACCTCTTTATCACCGTTGATAGTGATTTTTACCTTGCCTGAGGGCAGAAGTTTTGCCTTTGCCACAAGCAGCAGGATAACGAGCAGCAGTATCACTACAAAGAAGATTGCTACCGCCACACCCAATGTTGTTGAAAATATGTCTAACAAAATCATTTCTGTTGATTTTTATAAGTTCATAAATAATAGCCGGTTAGAGTTTGATACCCATAAACGACATAAACGCAACGGCCATAATACCGCAAGTAATGAAGGCAATACCTACGCCTTTGAGGGGCGCGGGGATGTGCGAGTAGGTGATTTTTTCGCGGATAGCAGCCATAAGCACGATGGCGATAAACCAACCGATACCCGAACCAATGCCGAAGCAAGTAGCCTGACCGAGTGTGGGGATTTCGCGGCTCTGCATAAAGAGCGAGGCACCCATAATAGCGCAGTTAACAGCGATAAGGGGAAGGAAAATACCCAACTGTCCGTAAAGCGCGGGAGCGAAACGTTCTACAATCATCTCTACCAACTGTACAATCGCAGCGATAACGGCGATAAACATAATAAAGGTGAGGAACGAGAGGTCAACATCTTTGAAACCTTCGCCGAGCCAACTCAGTGCGCCGGGCTTCAAGATATACTGATTGAGGAGGAAGTTGACAGGCACGGTAACCAAAAGTACGAAAATAACTGCCAAGCCCAATCCTGCCGATGTCTTAACTGTCTTGCTGACAGCGAGGAACGAACACATACCCAAGAAGTATGCGAATATCATATTATCGATAAAAATCGACTTGATAAAAATATTTAATGATTCCATTTTTTGTCGGTTTTAACGGTTTAACAATTATTTTTCTTGTAACTCTTTGTTGCGTGCACGCTGAATCCAGATTATTACACCGATGAGAATCAATGCCATAGGAGGATTGAGCATAAATCCGCAGTTTTCGTATCCGATGTTGTACATACCGTCAGGGATAACCTGACAGCCAAACAACTTGCCCGAGCCGAACAACTCGCGAACAAACGCCACAATAATCAAAATAACGCCGTAGCCTGCACCCGAACCGATACCGTCGAGCAAAGCGGGCAGAGGTTTGTTGCCAAGGGCAAACGCTTCGAGGCGTCCCATAACGATACAGTTGGTAATGATAAGACCCACATATACAGAAAGTTGTTTATCCAACTGGTACATAAATGCTTTGAGCACCTGGTCAACAACAATTACCAAGAACGAAACCACCATCAACTGCACGATGATACGTATACGCGAAGGAATAGTATTGCGCAGGAGCGATATAATCAAGTTTGACAAAGCAGTTACAAACGTAACCGAAATTGCCATCACAATAGCCGGTTCTAACTGAACGGTTACAGCCAACGCCGAACAGATACCAAGCACCTGCACAGTAACAGGGTTGTTGATATTAAGCGAGTTGGTCAAAAGTTCTAAGTTTTTATTCTTTGCCATAATTATTGGTTATTTAGCGGTTTTAAAATAAGGTTCGTACGCTCTGAGACAGTCGTTTACCATATTCTGCACACCGTTGCTGGTGAGGGTTGCGCCCGAAAGAGCGTCGATGCCGTGGAGCGGGTCGGTGGATGCAAGTCCGCCTTTGTAAACGGTAACGCCTTTAAGTTCGGAACCGCCTTCGTCGTAGAGTTTTTTGCCTACAAACAGTTGCTGAAATTCCTTAGTGGTGATTTTGTCGCCAAGTCCGGGAGTTTCAGATTCGTGGTCGAATACCACGCCTGCGATAGTGTTGCAGTCGCTCTCGATAGAGGCATAGCCCCAAATCTTGCCCCAAAGACCTGCGCCTTTCAAGGGTACTACATAGAATGTTTTGCCGTCTTTTTCGCATTTGAAGACGGGGAGTTTTGAGCCGTTTTCAGTAATGTCGATGGCTGTGTTGAATGCCTCGTTTTTGTCCGAAACAATCACTTTGCCAGTCTCGTCTACCACAATAGCCTCTTTTACAGTTTGTTCAAAAAGTTGAGCGGCATTATCAGAAGTAGATTCTACATTAACGGTTTTGAGTATGTTCTGACGCTTTTCGTTGTCGATGTTTGCTTGCTGACGGTCTTTGAGACCGAAAGACAAGAGCGTAAGTATCGCTGCCACTGCAACCACCATAATCGAAGCGTAGATTACTGTATATGAATTATTTTGAACATTCATCTTTTTTCGTATTTAAATGGTTAATAATTAATTAGCAGCAACAGCGCGTTTTTTTCTGCGCTTGATGTTTGCCTGAATAACAAAATGGTCGATAAGCGGTGCGCAGATGTTGCCGAAGAGGATAGCGAGCATAACGCCTTCGGGGAACGCGGGGTTGATTACGCGAACCAAAAGAACCATTGCGCCGATTAAGAAACCATAAATCCATTTGCCAGTTTCGGTTTGAGCG
>JAGCVU010000005.1 GCA_017962175.1 Bacteroidales bacterium
AGAATACTGTTAACGTCGGGCGGCGCTAATGCAATACACCATCAAAGATGAAAAGTACCGGTTTATGTCGGCATTCGACACCCAAACCGGTGCTTATATTCGCACAGGCATAATCGACGAAAACGGCTTAGACACTGGTGTCGACCCTTTTATGGCATCGTTTCCCCATCTAATAGATGTGGGAGTGATGGGTTATTGTATCCACGGCCAAACGGGACTATGTATCAAGGCGGGTATCGGCTGCTATCAGAGCGGACTCACTATCAATCAGCCAAATATGTCGGTTGAAAATTTCAGATGGATAGCCGAGCAGTGCAAGGGACGGTGCAATCAGTTTGCCCTTGGAGGGCGCGGCGACCCCGACCAGCACGAACATTTTGAGCAACTATTACAAATTTGCCGCTGCAACAATCTTGTGCCAAATTTCACCACCTCGGGCTACGGACTCACCCCAAAGTTAGCCCAAATTTGCAAACAATACTGCGGAGCGGTTGCGGTAAGTTGGTATCGCAACGCCTACACACTCAAAGCCATTGATATGCTTCTGCAAGCGGGCGTTAAAACCAGCATTCATTACGTAGTGGGCAACAATTCTATCGATGAACTTATCAGGCGTTTGGCTAACAATGATTTTCCAAAAGGAATCAACGCCATAGTTTTGCTGCTTCACAAGCCCGCCGGATTGGGCAAAAAGGACAATATGCTCTCGCCAAGCGACCCACGAGTATCAAAACTTTTTGCCGAGGTAGAAAAACGCCATCCGTTTAAAGTGGGAATGGATAGTTGCAGTGTTCCGGGAGCGTTGCGCTATTGCAGGCACATTAATCCGGGGTCGCTCGATTCGTGCGAAGGCGGACGGTTTAGTTGCTACATCGGCGCAGATATGACAATGGTGCCGTGCAGTTTTGACCAAAAGCAAAAATATGCAGTATCGCTTCAAAAACACTCTATCGAAGAGGCTTGGAACAGCCACGAATTCAATCAGTTTAGAAACCTGATGCGCGGTGCGTGTCCCAATTGTGGCAAAAAAAATTTATGTATGGGAGGCTGTCCGCTAATGCCCGAAATAGTATTGTGCGATTCGGCAGACCGTAAAATTATATAGGAGAAATAATTATGAAATTCAGAACAGACTTTGTAACCAATTCAAGCAGCAGTTCATTTGTTGTAAAAATATTATTTGAGTTGAACAACGGCAAAAAAGTTTCGTTTTCGGGCGAAGGTTATACCGACGAAACTGGCGTTATCGATTACTTTACCCAAAATGCCATAATAACAGTAAGTCCGCGCCAACTCGGTATGGCAAAAGATTTAGAAGAACTTATCCAACGGCTTGCCAACGGTGTGTTAGATGCCGACTGGGACGGCAACGGAACCAAGATTTTTGCTCAGCACAGCAAGATAAAAAGCGACTGCGGCAACTGCACCACGCGCGACCCATACAAATTTATCGACAAAATCCGCGAGTCGGTGTCGTCAATCAACGACATCAAAAAAATCACCATTTCGAGCAAAGAATCCAACACGGATGATTATGTAAGAAATTTTTACTACAACCGCCTCACCAACGAATACACCTGCAAGATTCAAGGCAAAGAGATGAACGTGGCAGGCTCGCACGGCGGCGACATCCGTTTCGATGACGCCGATTTGGCAAAAGGTTACAAAGAATATTTCAAAAAACTACAAAAAGCCGAAAAAGCCGAAGCAAAAAAAACAGCGGCTAAGCATAAAGACAGTGATCCAAGATTAATAGAAAGCATAAAAGGTGTAAAAGATATTTTCTTGTACAACGGAGAAACGGTTATTGTTTTCGACGACAAAATAACGATAGGCGACAAAACAATTTCCTGTCCCAAAGGCACTTGCTACGTCAAAGGCGGCGTACTATATTTCGAAGATTATGATTCTGAAAAAGATAATTCCACATTTTTCCGCTACAACGGCAATGAATTTGTAACAGATGAATTTAGATACAACAACAATGAAAAATACTACTCGCCAAACCATAGTTCGTCGACACTCCGCAAAGACGACACTATGTATATATCTATCAAAGAGTTCGACAAAGAAAACATCACTGAAATAAAATTCGACAAAAAAATATACTTTGTGGATTACGACTATAAAAACGAGGTAATTTTTATTGAGCAACCTAACAAAGCCAGATACCTTTTTTACTCCAAAACAGGCGAGTTGCTTTGGGAATATACCCAAAACGAAGAATACGAATACGACGAACGCAAAGTAATCATTGTAGACGGCATTGTAGTGATACCCTCATCCAAAGAAGAATACCCGCATCTTGATATGTTAGAGGGATTCGACATCAAAACCGGCAAAAAACTTTGGGAGTTAACCGACGATACACGATGCATTACCCATTATACAGTAGGTCCTGAAAATATGCTCTATTCGCTCAACTTTTATCATTGCAGCGACCATCGCTTAGAACTTCATCTTTATCAACTAAATCCCTATACCGGCGAAGCAGATGTAAAAACGCTAAAAGTAGGCGATCATTGGAACAATATCTCCGCATACAATAATACTATTTGGGGCGATAAACTCTACTATTTTAATGGTCGCTACGAAGACGGATGCTCTTTTGGCGTGGTAGACCTCAACACCAAAGAAGTTTTAGTGGATATACCAATGAAATTACCCGAAGGCATACGCTCAGGCACGGTTGTAGTCACCGACAACAAAGTCTACGTAAAAATTCCCAAACTGTTAAAAATATACGACAACAATCTTGTACTTAAAACCGACCTATTCCCTGACGACGGCAGCAAAATTATTTTGTTAGAGAAAAAAAGCGGAATAAAAAACTATCTTTGGCACAATGGTGAAGAAGTTCTCGTTTTCGACGACAAAATTGTGATAGGCAACAAAACATTACCGTCAAACACCACAGGCAAATACTACGAAGAAAACGGCGTATTATACCTCAAAGAATCCAACCCCGAGGCCGACAAACCACCCGTTTACCGTTTTGAAAACAACAAAATGGTAGAGGTTAAGGTAAAAACCGACCAAAAACGTTACCGCTTCGATGGCAGTCAGTTCATTAAAGATGAATTCAAATACGACCGGCAGCAATACCATTCGCCCCATCATAGTTCCTCATACGAATATATCAACGGACGTATATGCATCCAACTAAAAACCGACGGCAAAGAATACACTTTTGATTTTGAATCCGACAAAGAATATTTTATACTCCATTACAACAGCAAACACGACATATTGGTATTGGCATTCGACAAATTCACCGGCTACCGTTTCTACTCCAAAACAGGCGAACTTGTTTGGAAGTATGATGTTAGACAAGGCTATATGAGCGACGTTGAAGGCGTGTCGTTTACCGACGATATAGTAATTATTTCCAGCCGCGACATTGAAGACAAACGCACTCTTGAAGGGTTCAACATCCAAACTGGCGAAAAACTCTGGGAAACATCCAACGACGATATTTTCGGCGAGCAATACATTGACAGTCACGACAATATGATGTATGCGCTCAATTCGTACCATATTATGCGCCCCAACACCAGGCTGCTGTATCTATACACATTGAATCCGCTTACTGGCGAAACCTCCAAGAAATGTCTTGAAGAAGGATTCCACTGGGCAGATGTTTACACCGGCAACACTATCAAAATCGGCAGCCATATTTACTACCTCAACACCAGAACCAACGACGGATGTTCGTTAGGCATTGTGGATATGCGCACCCAAAAAGTGTTACAGGATTTTCCGTTAGACATCCCCAGCGCATTAGTTCCCCACTTCCCCATCGCCACCGACAACACAATCAACGTTTTCATTCCAGGAATGAAAGAACTGAGAATCTATCGGAAAGGGAAATGCTAAAGATGATCTTTTCAGCACAATTTTTGCATATCATCCAATATTAATCCACCAACAAAAACAACTTGAAACTATGAAAAGACTCTCCGTAATATTTTCATTGATGATTGCCACAAGCGTAGTGGCTACGGCGCAAGACACATATATCGACTACGAAACTCCTGTGGATTCGCTGCTCAATATCCTTCGGACATAAAGGCGAAACTGTGGAAATTTACCTTCTCGTTGGCGGGAAAAAATACGTTTTTGAAAAAACTGAAATAGAAGTTACCAAACAATACATTCCACATCCCGACGACGACAGGACTATCGTTTTCAAAAACTACGAAAACAAACCTCAGAACACCTTTAGAGTGAAATAACGGACGGAAAATTATTTCTACCTTAGCCCCGAAAAAACACATATATTAATGATTAGTACATAATTGAATATAAGAGAATAAATGTCCCCGCTTGATTTTTTATCGATTCTGCACACTGCCGAACGGCTCAAAGACACTCCTCGACACTGCACCACCACCAACGGACGTACCGAAAGCGTGGCGGAGCACAGTTGGCGGACCGCCCTTATGGCGATGCTGCTCAAAAACGAGTTTCCACAAATCGACATCGATAAGGTTACCGCTATGTGCATCATCCACGACCTTGGAGAATGTTTCACCGGCGACATACCCACATTTGTAAAAACCGACAGCGACCGCAAAACCGAAGATTCGCTCCTCAGCCAATGGGTCAAAACCCTTCCGCCCGAAATATCCGCCCGATTTGCCGACCTTTACGCCTTCGATGTGGTGCAACACTCGCCCTGGCTCACCGCATTACGCCAAGAGGTGCTTAACGAAACCAAGAAGAAAATTGAAACAAACAAATAGATTTTGCTTTTGTTTTTCTATCTTTGCCCCATAACCAAACAACAAGATAATACGATGGACAATTTTATAGACGCATTATTAAGCAACAAGACCGACAGAATACCTGATGAATTTGACTGGTTTGCCCCACTGTTAGGCGACTGGGACTGTGACTACTACGACGAACCCACACAAGGACACAAACGCCACGTAAAAGGCGAATGGCTGTTTCGCAGAATTTTGGAGGGAACAGGCATACAAGACATCTTCATTTTTCCGTCGAGAGCCACCAAAGAGACAGCCCCTCAGCCCGATGGCGAATATGGATCATCGTTCAGAATGTTCAACAAGAAGGAAAGTTGCTACGATGTGGTGTACACCTGCGACCACGCTATGAAAAGGCTCACCTTCACCAAGCAGGGCGACAGGCTCGTTGGCAAGGTTCATTCCGAGAAAGACGCCTATTGGATTTTCTCCGACATCACCGCCGACTCATTCCATTGGGAAAACATTAGGCTATACGAAAACGGTGAGAAACTTTTGGTATGTGAAATTTTCGGAAAGAGGATAAATGGGTAGCACGTTGATCTATTACAAGCCTGAGCACATTGATTTAGCAAAAAAATTGCAAATCAACTATATAGCCCATCAAAAAGAGGCAGATATCATTTCGGAAGAGAAACAGGATGATGTAGAATATGCCATAGCCCAGCAATACAACGAGGCAATATTTATTGAAGACTCTGACACAGTGGTTATTCACGACATAAAATCGGGATATACGAATAGATGTCCGATAGCCGATGTGTGTTATCCTAAATAGTAGTAGATTCGGACGTGAAGCCCCACCAAACGTTTGGGTTACCTTTATTTTTTATATTAACTTTTTGAAGTAAAACATTAATTCGCCGTCCACATATTCTTGGAACCATAACAGCATTTTTCTGTTTTCACCATACTTGTCGTCCCCTTTGTTTTGTCAATCTTGGTTTTAGTAAACAAAACTCTGTGTCTTGACTTCATCATTATCGTTGTAATGCTTGTATGGATGACTCTTCGAAATAATCTTTTAATGCTTCCTTGTAAGCCTCTATGCTATTAGCCGGAACATATACAGGGGTGGATTGATTGACACTATAAAACACTTCTTTCCCAAACTCTGGAGGCGTGCTACCTTCAAAAGTTATTGAGGTAAGACCTGCGCAATAAAAGAAAGCCCAATCTCCAATTCTCGTTACAGAGTTAGGAATTGTTATTGAGGTGAGACCTAAGCAAAAAGAGAAAGCATTTTCACCAAGACTCGTAACAGAGTTAGGGATTGAGATTGAGGTTAGACTGCCACAACACTCGAAAACATCATCTCCAATACATGTCACAGAGTTAGGTATTGTGATTGAGATGAGATTTGTGCAATAAAAGAAAGCAAAATTACCAATACTCGTAACGGAGTTAGGGATTGAGATTGAGGTTAGACTGCCACAACCCTTGAAAACATCATCTCCAATACATGTCACAGAGTTAGGTATTGTGATTGAGGTGAGATTTGTGCAACAAAAGAAAGCACAATCTCCAATGTCAGTCACACCATCTTCAATTACAACTTTCTTGATTTTATCTTGTTGAGGAAACCAAGGAGCATTACAGGTTAATTTGATGTAATAGTGACTATCACCTATATTTCTAACTTCATAATCAGGCATATCTCCCCTTCCTAATATGGTCAAAACACTATCCTCCGACAGAGTCCATTCTATCTGCGCATGAATTGCAGAAAATGAAAACAGGGCGAAAATTATAAGAATATACTTTTTCATAATTGCTTAGTTTTGGAGTGTTTAGTTTTATGTCATATCATTATGTCGGATGCGAAAATACACAAATCATCTGATAACGCAAAATAACACTCCAAAAATCTCCCCCACCCTCTTGTGTATCCAAATATTTAACCTCATATTTGCAAAAAAAACTATCAATATGGCAAAAAAATCATCTACACCTCAGTCCAGTCCAAAATACAAGCTGGAATTTATGTTTGAGTGGGGCAATGCCGTTTGCGTTTGGAGCGCCAACGAGGATGCCAAAGAAAAATTCAAAAGCGATCCTATCGGAACTTGGGATCTGCCTATCTCTCAACCTTTAAAAGACTCGCTCGACGAACTTACCGACGCTTACCAGACGGCTTTCGACTATGAGAATGCCAACGGAAAACTGCTGTGGAACAAATCGCAAATCACCGAGTTCAAGGCCAAGGCCAAAAAGGCTTACACCCTTCTTTGCGAAGAGTTAGGGCCGGAGTATGGCGTCGACCTGAATTTAAAGGGCTTTGAACAGTCAGCCGACAAAAGCAAAACCAAGTCAAAAATCAAAATCTATCAGCAAGATGGCGAATTAAAGGTATCGGGAAACATCAACCTCGGCTATATCGGCAACTTTACAAGCGCAAAGATTGAAATCACCGACACTTTGGAGGACATAAGGGATTGGGACATCGTGGACGACCATTTCGACGGGGACTGCACCGACGATGAGATTATCGAGTTCCTCAACCGATATTTCAACAAACTTGTCAGCAAGATAGAAAAAAACATCGCCAACATCAACGGAACTTTCCTGCTCTACGCCTTCACCGATATGAACGACGCCGAAATCAACTTTATGATTATCGACGAACTGTTCATAGAGGAGAACCTGCGCTATGGCAACGAGGAGGACATCGCAGAAATTTACAATCCTGTACGTGACGGACTCAACACCCTTGCCCCCTACCTTGAAGCGCCCAACGACGGCACTGTTCCCAAGGGTCACGTGGAGAGCCTTCTACGATCGTTCTTTCCTATGTTTAATTTCGACCGTTTTATTGCCGGCGTCATTCCCGAGTATCTCACTCTCGACGACGGCGAGATTTCGTTCCAATGTTCCGACAGTTTCGACAACCAAATCCTATGCGGCGCATACGGCGTTATAGATGAAGAACTTAGCATCACCGATTGGCATAATTTTTAGGCAAGATACACACAAATATTCATTTGATTTTCAACAACATACAAAAATAGGTTGTCTAAATCTGCAAAAAAAATGCAGATTTAGACAGGTAATCTCAGATAGGTTGTCTAAATCTGCAAAAAAAATGCAGATTTAGACAACTAATATTTGGATATTTGAAACAAATAAACTAACTTTGTCTCCAAAACAATTACATTATGAAAACAGACATCATAGGCAGGGAGGCAGAAGTTAAACGGTTATTAACACTCTATCAATCAACACAAAGCGAGTTTATCACCGTTTATGGGCGTCGCCGTGTGGGCAAAACTTTCCTCATCAAACAATATTTTGAAGGGCAGTTTACCTTTGAAACTTCGGGCATCATCAACGGCACCAAAGATATGCAGTTTTTTACATTTTTTAACTCTTTAAAAAAATACGGTTTTGAGGGCAATCCGCCCAAAAACTGGATGGAAGCCTTCGACGATTTGGCGCAAGTAATCGAAAAATCAAATCAAGAGCGCAAAGTAATTTTCTTAGACGAAATACCAAGTTTCGACATTCCCAAAACCAATTTTGTAAAGGCATTGGGCTATTTTTGGAACTCCTTTGCCGCCGACCGTCGCGACATTCTACTCATTGTGTGCGGCTCCGCTACATCTTGGATTGTGGGCAACATCATCGACAACCACGGCGGACTGCACAACCGCACAACGGGCAACATATATTTGCAGCAATTTTCGCTCGCCGAAACCGAAAAATTCCTCAAATACAAACATATACAATGGCCTCACAAAATGATTGCCGAGGCTTATATGGTATTTGGCGGCATACCTTATTATCTCAACCTTTTAAACAAGCAAAACACCCTCGCCGCTAATATCGACAACCTATATTTCAACCCTTCGGGCGAACTGCACCGCGAATATCGGCAACTATACAACTCGCTTTTCCGCAATCCAGAACCGTATATAAAAATCATCGAAACCCTCGCCAAAAGCAAAAGCGGACTCTCTCGCACCGAAATTGCCACTGAAACCAAACTTCCGCAAAACGGCAAACTCACTCAAATACTTGAAGATTTGGAACACAGCAATTTGATAAGATGTTTTTACGGCAAGTCGCGCGGCAAGGTAAAAAAACGCGACGCCTATTACCAACTAATTGATTTGTTCACACTTTTTCATCTCACATTTTCGCAAAAAGCGCAAAACAAAACCTTTTGGCAAGACCGTCAAAAAACATCATTGCTCAACACATGGAACGGATTGGCATTTGAGAGAATATGTCTCTGGCACATCGACCAAATACGCAACGCACTGGGTCTCAGTCGTGTGGCGGTAGAATATTACTCTTGGCGCAGTCGCACATCAGAGCCCAAAGCACAAATAGACCTGATAATAGAACGCGCCGACAAAATCGTCAACCTCTGCGAAATCAAATTTTCCGACGGACCTTACGCCATCACCAAAGAAGAAGATATGGCAATGCGCAACCGCATAGAATTGTTTCGCACCGAATCCTCCACCACCTCTGCCCCCATTCCCGTATGGATCACCACCTTCGGCTTGAAAAAAAACACCTACTCCGCCGACGTGCAATACGAAATAACATTAGATGATTTATTTAAATAATTTAGAGTATGAATAAAATAGAATTGCACAACCTCATCACACAACAGCAACCTAATATATGTCAAGTAGTTGCATGCAAAGATAATAAAAAAGTATATTCTGATACTTGGAACAATTACAAAGAAGACGATTGTGTTCACATAATGTCAGCCACCAAAAGCATTATGGCATTACTCATTGGCATAGCCATCAACAAAGGTGAAATCAACAGTGTTGATGATAAAGTATTAGATTATTTCCCTGACTATAAAGTAAAACGCGGAGAAAAAACAATATATGATGTTACCATCAAACATTTATTAACCATGCGAGCCCCATATAAATGCAAAGGCGATCCGTGGTCAAAAGTTTGTTCAAGCGATAATTGGACCTACTCTTCGCTTGACTTTTTGGGAGGGAGAAAAGGTTTAACCGACGAGTTTAATTACCAAACAGTATGTCTTCATATACTCTCCGGAATACTCTATAAAGCCACAAATACC
>JAGCVU010000093.1 GCA_017962175.1 Bacteroidales bacterium
AACTCTCGTGCTGATAATGGCAGGAATAGGAATGTCGCTGACATTCAACGATTTTAAGAACGTATTTGTATATCCGAAATCAATTTTAACGGGCATAGGAAGTCAGTTGCTGATACTTCCTGCATTGTCGTTTTGTCTCGCGTACTTAGCACCAGTGAGCGCGGCAGAAAAACTCGGCATAGTGCTGATTGCGCTTTGCCCTGTGGGCACCACAAGCAATATTTTGATACATATTTTTAAGGGAAACACCGCTCTATCTATCTCAATGACAATATTTAACAGTATGTTGTCGCCGTTTTCGATACCGTTTTTCATAGCCGTTGCGGTTAGTTTCTTTGTTAACGAAGAATCAAACGTAAGTATGTCGTTTTCAGAAAGTTTTGTGCATATTTTATTAACGGTGATACTTCCGGCATTTTGCGGATTGATGGTAAGGCAATATATGACCAAAGTGGCTGATTATCTGAGCCGTCCGCTCAAATGGTTGTTGCCGTTGTTGTTGCTAATAGTGTTTAGCATAAAGATATTTTTTGGCAACAACGAAACAGGATGTCCGCCGCTGAGCATCAACGAGATACTCACGCTCACGCCCTTTGTTTTGGGACTCAACATTTTAGGCATGTACGGAGGCTTTTTTATAGCCAAACTTTCGCGTTTAGACAAGCCCTCGCAACTCACCGTAGCCATCGAAACAGGCTTACAAAACACCGCCCTTGCCCTCTCGGTAGCCGCCACCCTCCAAGGCGCGTGCGAAATCGAAAAACCCGCCCTCGTATACGCAATGCTCACATTTTTCACCGCCGTAGTATTTTTGCTGATACATTCGGGGATGAAGGTGAAGGATGTGTTTGGGAAGAAAGAAGGGGAATAAAACTTCAATTATTTTGCGAATAAAGAAAAATAATCTATCTTTGTATTGTCAGTTTTTTAACACTCAATTTAAGAAATTATGATTGAAGCACCCACGAAAGACAGACCGATTGGTTATGAAACATTGTTTCAATGTATAAAAACTGTTCCAACACAGTATTTAGATGAAATATTCAACTATGTGAATTTCATTTTGTACCGAAATTCGCACCCAGAACCACAAAATAAAGCAACTCAATCATCAGGATTAGAAGAGTTTTACGGCTGTATGGATTTTGACGGCGACCCATTAGAAATTCAAAAACGTATGCGAAATGAATGGAATTGATTTTGTGGCAGATACCAACACGTTGCTCTACGTGATGAAAAAAAATCCGTGTATGAAACCATTTCTGAAATTCTCTTTTGGTATATCAGTAATAACGGAAATGGAATTATTATCGTTTAGGTCGATTACAGAGTCCGAAGAAACTCTTACTCGCAGATTAATTGCAACTTGCAAGAATTTCCCCCTCAACAATGCTATTAAAGAGCGAGCAATAATAATCCGCCGCAACTATGGCACAAAGTTGCCAGATGCAATAGTGGCAGCCACCGCCATTGAATCTAATGCACCACTAATTACCGCTGATAAAGGTTTCAAGAAAATTGCCGAACTTGATTTACGACTGATTGAACCGGTAATATAAAATAGTGATAGGGAAGCATTTAATCATTGCTTTCAGATTGATCCTTTGGTTTCTTGGGTTTCTTTTGTCCCAAATGATATTTTCGGATATGTTCAGCCTTTTCATCTGCGGATAATGGCGGCCTCATAAGCATATCGCGCGCTCCGGGGGCAGTAATAATTTCAAGCCACTCTTCGACAGTTTTAGGTTTCCATTAAAATTCTGACATAGTTTTCTTTTTTTGCTAATATACGAAAAAGATTGATACATAGTTGAATTTTGATTGGGGTTTCCCCATTTTTATAAATAAACGATAACATATTAATACTCAACAATTTTAACACTTTTTAACTAAATTTGGGGAATACATTCCCTAAATTTATAAGGAATTTGGGGAATTGAATCGCTAAATATGATATAAATTTGGGGAATTGAAGATAGAAATATCAATCGTGACGAGCCATTTTTCGCTCACCCAAAAATTTTTTTACCCAAAATCATCGGTTTCCCCATTATTTTTTTTGGCAAAGTCATCGGTTTCCCCATTATTTTTCAGGCAAAGTCATCGGTTTCCCAAAAATTTGGAGATAAATTCCACGATGGTGCGATATATAACTAACTAATGGCAATAAGCATTAAAACGGTGAATAGTATTTCAAATCCACAATGGTTCGATTAAAATGAATGCGTGATGCAGGTTTGAATCCTAATCTTATGTAATTTCAATTCCACTATGGTTCGAATAAAATCAGGATTAATAAAAAAGAACTGACAAAAAGACGCTTTTCAATTCCACGATGGTTCGATAAATACAAGATATCCTTCTGAACGACGATGCGCATAAAGATTTTCAATTCCACTATGGTGCGATTAATCTAGACAGGAAATTCAGTTACGCTGCCACGTCCCGCAATTTCAATTCCGCAATGGTTCGATTAAAAATCGACATTGATGTAACGCTGCGGATAGAAAATTTTGTTTCAATTCCACTTTGGTTCGATTAAATGCTCTACAATGTTGGTTGGAAAAAGTCGTACGGACGTTTCAATTCCACTATGGTGCGATTAAAATTGTTATCGTGCCCCAGATCAAATCCCTTACGCTCATTTCAATTCCACTATGGTGCAATTAAAATGCGCAATTCTGATAGACCGCATTACATGTCGCATATTTCAATTCCACTTTGGTGCGATTATAAGAACGTATTACCGTACGCGCTGGATACGTTGCGACATTTCAATTCCACTATGGTTCGATTTAAAAACAGGAAATGCTACTGAACGATGATAGCCAAAAGGATGTTCAATTCCCCTATGGTTCGATTAACAATCAATTGCCGCAGAAAGCCCCTGATGTCCTCATGCCATTTCAATTCCTCAATGGTTCGATTAACGTCTGGACGTTCTTTACAACGATGAAGCGATTAAGGATTTTCAATTCCCCTATGGTTCGAAAATTATTTCAAAGAACATAAAGTGGTTGTTGCGTTTTCCGCAACAACCACTTTATCATTATTACATTTGATTCTCGTAATCAAAAGCCGTTAGCATTTCGATGAGTTTTGCCTCGGCTTTTTGCAAAGCGTCTGTCGATTCGGATTCAGTTACGATGTAATTGGCACAGGGCAATGTTACAAACAAATCTGCACCGGCATTTTCATCGATGATTGGTTTGGCTTTTGGTTTTTCGCCATCGTCAACGAGTTTGGCGCGGATGGCGGCTGCCAATGAATTTGCATTGTTGCTTACAGCAACGGCGAGGGTTTCCATAAGGCTGAAAGTACGAGCCTGATTGGAAGTGATACGCCAATTAATCAGCGACTTTGCCAATGCGGGAATAATTTTTTCGCGTTCGTTTTTAGGCAAAACAAGACATTCGCCGAAAACATTTTTGCTCAAAACCCAACCTTTGGATTTAAGCAATTCAATCATTTCCTTTGAAATTTCGGGTTCGTGCTGATTGGTAGAAACACAAAAAAGTGTGCGCAAATCAATTGCTACATCATACACAAACAATCCTGATGTACGGGCATTGTCGGCAATCCAATTTCGGCGCGGAAGGGTTCGGTTGTTTTCTTCGAGATACTGTTCGATTTCTTCTTCGGTAAGCAATCGGTCGCTGCCCGACATTCTCACGTTGACAGGATGAAGATTTGGATTGTCGCTACGGTCGAAGGTCAGATTCTCTTTGTCAACGCCTGCCAACAAAGGATGCAAGGGGCGCATTGCGGAAATCGAAAGCGGGCTTCTGCGTTTCTTTA
Source organism: Bacteroidales bacterium (assembly GCA_017962175.1). Taxonomy (GTDB): domain Bacteria; phylum Bacteroidota; class Bacteroidia; order Bacteroidales; family UBA3824; genus UBA3824. The sequence goes on from JAGCVU010000093.1 coordinate 3,799, forward strand.
CCGAGCCATCACCTACACGCATCCAACCACCAACCAATTGATCTACATAGTTGGGGTCGCACGGCGACCACGGTTCTTTGTTTTCCAATTCTTTTTTTGCATTGATGTTGTAATTGAATGTTACAGGAGCCATCTGTACACCCAATTCGTCGGTCAATGCTTGCAGAATGGAACGTTTTACTTGTTGACCGCTTGAATAAGCGACCACACGATTGAATTGAGGGTCAAAATACGTCTTTTGACCATCTTGAACGCAAAACACAGTGTGCTCTGCGTGTTTCAAGGCTCTTAGATATATGTATGGTGTCATCTCAATTTAATTTAGAAATTAGACCTCAATTATTTACTCTGTAATGTGGCATAATGAAACCTTATGAGTGTCAACAAATAAGGCACATTGTCGGTAGGCATCAGATTTACAATCTGTGCCATTTCTACAATACTGTTGACTTCATTAGATTCTGATGCAATGGTAGTTAAAGCCTCAATAAAAGACTTTTTGTTGGTAGCGGCAAGCACAGTGTCGATTTGCCGCGAATTGGTAGTTTTGCCATTTTTGCCTTGCGCAGTATAGTTGTGCAAAACTTTTGCAAACTCTTGGGACTTGTCCCATAATTCTTGATTGTTTAACATAGCCAATAACCAAATTTGATATGTGTGAAATTGAATTGTCTGTTCTTCGTCATTGTCCTTAACCTTAGGGGCTTTGTCTGCCATAATATAAGATTGCAATTTTTGCGGTTTCATTGCCGCAATGCCAATTGCACCTTGGTAACAGCAAACCCTGAGTCCTTTTTCGGTATTCCACAATTTTTCAGCGCGGTTACATTCTGTTTCGCCAAAAAGTTGTCTGTAAAGTTGGAACGGTCGGCGAATGTGTTCGAGGCAAAACGGAATGAATCCAATTGTGGTATTCATTTGACCAAAATTGTAAACATAACCCATCATTTTGGGGTTTTCAAAATGTTTTGCAATGCCTACAATAACGCGCAACCACGATTGTACTTTTACGCTCATTCCATCTTTTGTGGCGACAAAAGGCGCAAAATCAGCCATTGGCTGTTCGCTATTATAACTATAATTGTCGTAACGGTGCGAAAGCCATTGACCGTTCCAAGTGTTTACCTGATTGCCTTTTAGTAAATTATTCTCGTTGAGCGAATTACGATACAATTGCCAACCGTCGAACAAATCCAAAAGAAGTTCTTTTTCAGGAAACAAAATAGAAAAACCGCCTTCCAAACCAATGCCCAAACTTGAACCAATCCACGCAAAATAAATATCGTCAAGTTTGGTTGGCAATTGAATATTAGTAACTTGTCCCGATGTGGTGGCAAACTCTTTTGCTTCCGAAGCGGGAAAACCGGGGGCAATGCTCGCATCGGGAGTTTTGCATTGTTCTACCTTTGTGATAAACTTTTGCAACTTATCTTTTCGCTCCGCAGGTGTCAATGTTTCAACCTTTTGCCCCTTCTCCATTTGCACAAAAGGTGAATTTGTAACCCACTGCAAATATTTGTTACTATCAAAAAACAACGGATAATAAACCTCAACGAAAAATGTTTTGGCGTCGTAGTTGGTGCCAAATTTTTCGTTGTATGCTTCCAAAAATATTTTTCCAATTGTTGCTGTTATCATAGTTAAATATTTAAAGTTCAATAATTAACGGGCTTGGCTAATTCTGCCAAAAGTCCTTTTTGATTGCTATATGCAATGTCAGGCACAATAAACGGTCGCGAACCTTCGGTTAATTGATCCAATTTATTGTACGACACAGTTTTATAGTTAACAGGAATCTCCAATTCCATTCTTTGTGCGGCATTTTGTTTGTATTTTTCAATATCGCTCTGCGTAATACAAACCACAGAATTAATATCAAGTACATCCAACAATGCCGATTTATCTTTATGGCAAAGTTCTCTAATAAGCCATTTGCCATTTTCAAAAACCGCTCCTGAATATTTCAGATTAAAGAACCTTGCATCGGGATAAACCTTGTCGATAATGCTTTGCAAAGTTTTTTCTTCCAAAACTTTATCATTGGGCAAAACATCAAAACTCTTTTGCAAAACGTCAATTTCGTAAGGTCTTGCATCAGATTCTTTTTCAGGCGGTTTTATAACGTAAATATCTTTGAATTTGCCAATTGTTTCTTCGGTACGTTTGCGGTTGATACGTCCAAAACGTTGAATCATTGCATCAATCGGCGCACATTCGGTTATCATAACATCGAAACTAATATCAAGGCTAACTTCCACTACCTGAGTAGACATCACGATACAAGCATCGCTCGTTGTATTGAAATCGTCTTTCAAAGATTTTTCTAATTTGGCACGGTCGCAACGTTTGAAACGACTATGAATAAGCATTTTCCTGATATTTGGATAAATACCATCAATTATTTCATAAAACGTTTGTGCACGTTTTACCTGATTGCAAACAATCAGCACTTTTTTGTTTGCTCCTATTGCATTGGCTATTATATCGTTACAAGACGCAAAATCAGAAACTTTGTGTATAATATGGCGATTAAAAGAATCCAAAATTTCATCAGGCAAAGACACTTCGTAAACCTCGTTTTTGCCACCCAAAAGTTCAAAGATTTTTTTATAAAGCACAGTCGGCATTGTGGCAGTGCCCACGTGGATTCGGCAATTGATTGTTTTGAGAATTTCAATTATTTTTAATACAATAGCCTGAATTTCACTTGTATAAGTGTGAATTTCGTCCAAAATAACGTCGCATCCCTTCAAATCGGTCAGCATCGCCTCAAAACCCTTAATACCAAAAACCACCGATGCCATTTGGTGAGGTGTTAGAATTTTAACCGACGCACCAATATGCCGTTGCAAAATACTTTCGGCAATTTTTCCATTTTCTACCTTCAATCGCGATGCTGCGTGGAGCAAATAAATCTGCGCATCGGTATCTTTCAAATCGTTTTTGATTCGGTCGTACATTGCGTTAATAGATGCCTGAAACGGCAAAGTATAAAATACCCGTCCTTTGCAACGGCGCAATAAGAAATCAGTTTTTCCCGCACCCGTAGGAGCGGTTACCAAAGTATGACGGCGGCTGTCGTTTGCGGATATTAACGACAACGGATAAAGTTTGTGTTGACGGTTATAAAACGACAAATCAGGTTTTATAAACAACTTATCAATAGAGAGTTCCGTTTTTTCTTCCAAAGCGGAAGCGTAATGGTCGGCAGCCATAAGCAACCCCTTCCATTTGGAATATTTATATTGCTTTTTGTGACAATATTCAACGGCAAATTCATAATTATTTTCGGCTTCTTCAATGCTGATTTTATGAGTTTTAATACCAAAAAATTCCAAAATTTGCAATGCGGTTTCGCTCCATTCTGCAAATTTTTCGGAATGTCTGCCAAAACAATCCATATCACCATCCAAATCCAAAAGTCCCTTTCTGCCAACATCGTTATACACAGATTTATGATGAGCCACGATCATATCAATAATTGCCGGACGCTCGTTTTCTGCAAAAAGTGACAAAAAAAATAATGACGCTATTTCGTGCCGAAACACGAAATCGGGCGGCGGATTATAACCGCGATGCATTGAACGTTGAAATAGTGGGCTTGTTTTCCCTATATCGTGCATAATTGCGCCTTTGTAAGCAAGATTTTCGTCCATTCCTAAATGGCGGGCAATGACAACAGCAACCTTAGAAACACTTTCCAAGTGCTTCGTCAGCGACATTCCGCCGCTGTCTTCGTGTTTGGCTAATATGTTGTCAAAATTGCCTGTCATACTTACAAAAGTTTGTTACCGTTGTATTCAATCCATCCGTACATTGGCGAGCCGTTGTCAAAACGGTTGTAACCAACAAGAAACGACTGTCCCGACTGTCCAAAACGCAATTCAAAACCGTCAAGTTCGGCAAATTCTTGCTCCGAAAAATCATATATTTCGTCATCAGGCAGCAAAATATCTTCATTTCTGCAAAGGCAAATATGCTGTTTTGCAGCAATTTCAGCATCGGCTTTATCATTAAACGCTAAATACAAAACAGGGTCGAGCATTACACCGCGTTTTATAATAGAACGTTCTCTTGTCATTTGGTTTTGGCTTTTCTTCCAACCGCGAGTTTGAGTAACTTCTTGTTGTGAATCAATATCACCATAACTCAATTTATGACGAATGATTTTGGAAATTTTACCATTGTTGGCTAACAGTTCCGGAAATAGTTTTTTCTCGATGCCTTCAATTATAGAGGGCGTCAAAAACTGTTGACTAAATGTTTCGCCGTCGCGAACCGCAGTCCAAGGTTTTATAAAACCAAATTTTCCTGTATATTTTACTGCAAACATATTTTTCTGATTTTTAATAAATTGCACCTAATCCAATTCCTGTGCTGTTACCGATACCAACATTCCACGCAAATAGTTTGGTTTCGGGTTTTCCTTTTATAATAACAGGACATTTGTTGACACGCATACTAATATCTCTGTACCAAATAATTGTGTGTTTTTTATGTAGATAAGAAGTGTCAAATTTGATTTCCAAACTATCATCGGGCGGAAGTCCTGCCACCTGCATCTTTTTCTTCAATGTGTCAGTAAGAATTTCGGCGGATTCTTTATCGTCAAAAGTAAACTCTTTGCCGTTTTTCTCCCCCTGCACAATTTGCCTAACAAGTATCGGACTTGCAAAATTAAACAACTCACGATTAGATAAATCAACATCTTCTTCGATGGTAACATCAGTAACAATCAATCCATCAAACATTTCAGGACTATCAAGTATCGATTTTAAAACCCTTTTGGCCTTTTCTGGATTGTAAAAACTGATAAAAAACCTCGCTCCACACGGGCAAACAATTTTACCATTTTCAAATTTAGCACCTTGCAACCAAGAGAAAGAATACAAGGAAATTTGGCTGTGGTCATCGTTGTTTTTACCGAGCCATTTATGAAGTACTCCCACCATCTTAGGCAAATAATTGGTGGGTATAGGGGTTGTATTTTGGGTAGTTTTTATATGTAGTCGCATAAAATTACTATTTTTATTCGACCCAAATATAGTAATTTAAAATGACAAAATCAACAAAAACAACCTTTTGTTAACTCATTATCTAAAAAAGAAAACACATATCCGGGGCTTTGATAGTAGAGTCCGGTGTTTTTGTCGTTTAAATGAGTAAAGGTTTCACTATTATAAATTGTATCTAATGCATCAGACATAGAATAATTCCAACGCTCCATCAGGAGCATTACAAGTTCGGAAATCATATCTTCTTGCATTATTTTTATTTGAGAATCGGTTAGTGTCATAATCGTTTAAGTTTTGAGATTGCCAAATTAGTACCAAAATAATATTGAAAAGTTATTCCTTGTGAAAAACGTAATTCTTTTACAAGTTCAGGTAATGTTAAAGCGCCAGATTTATATCTACGAAGTTGAAAGGTAACACCATCATCTGCAATCGGACCAAAAACTATATCAAAATCGTGTGACGGCTGTGCTTGATGCATATCTCTATTTTTCAACACAAATTCAGCCCATTCTTCGCAATAATTGTCAAAAGTAAGTACTTTAAGTTCACCTGTATGCATTAAATCTTCATCAAACAAGAATCTTGTGACGGTAGGTGAGCCAATCTGAGTAAGGGCAGTTCGTTGCTCAGCCATACGGCGAGCCTGTAACTCATTGGCAGAAAGATAGAACCCTTGTCCAAAATCCTTAAATGGTTTAGATTTCGACAAATCAGGAGTATCAATGGCAATATTTGAACCGTGGTAAAGTATCATACGCTATAAATCAATTTTCCGCCGTTGCGATTGCAAACCATCGCTAACGAACTAATTGTTTCCTCAAACGACAAAGTATGCATAACGTCATAAAATTCAGACAAATAATCCATACCTTTGAAACGTTTCAAATAGTTGTATGCCTGTTTTTCGCCGATTGAAAATGTGGCGGCAAACTCAGCAACCAAGGCTATGATAAAATTAAGTTTATTTGCTTCACTTCGTGACATAGTTTCTTTTTTTTGCAAATATACAAAATGATTAATACATCATACTCATTTCCCGCAAAAAACTTCAACAAATTATCCATTTTTTACACACACTTTCTTCCCCATCTCCTCTCCCATCATCTTCTTCACCCTATCCTCATCGCCTTGTGAAACTATTATCCTTGACAATTTGAAGCAATCGGCGAAGGTGATGGGGCTGATGTAGTTGACCGAAGGCGGAATGTTGATGGTTTGGAGTTCGGCGTTGAGATTAAATGCGCAGTAGCCAATGCTTTCAACCGTTGGCGGAAGCGTTAAATGGCGCAATTCTCCACCGATAAAGGCTCGCGGACCAATTATGCGCAATGTAGGAGGCAATTCAATTTTAAACAATTTGTTGTAAGCAAAGGCAAGTTCGCCGATTTCTTCAATGTTTTTTAACAAAACAATTTTGGTAAGAGCATCGCAACTGTGAAACACCTCAGAACGTATAAACCGCAATGAATCAGGCAAAATCACATTATTTTCATCGTTGCCATGATACGAAACGAGTGAATTTTTCATAGAATTTATCAACATTCTGCCTTCAACTCGATAGTGTGAATTTAGCATATCAAATTGCACATTGTAACAACCGCAAAACGCTCCGGAAATAATTGTTTCCAAACCCAAAGGAATGTTGATATACACAAGATTGGCGCAATCCATAAAAGCCTCACGGTCGATAACTTTAATGCTATCAGGCAGATAAATTCGCTCAATTAAAGTGATATTTTCGTTGTTGTCGCAGGAAATAAAACGCACCGTCGCAAATAATTTCAGTACCCTGTTTTATATGATACTCAGTTACTTCGGGGTTTGTGGCGTGCAAAAGCATCTTGCCGTCGGAGGAATAGAGAAGACCGTCTTCGTATTCAATAGCGGTGTTGTAATCCTCCTCGGTGGGTGCGTAAAAAGGCGGTGTTTCCATAATGCTGCAATTTTGTTTTTTACAAATATAGGGAAAAATGGATTATGGTAAACGGAATTACTCTATTATTTGCGCCGCGCCGTGTCCCGGGCAAAAGAGATAGCCCGAAAAACGCTCTACAAGGTGGCTACGACATTGTTTAGCAAGGTTTGAATCGGAATCTACGCCCGTCATAAGAAATGGCGCAAGAATGTTAAACTCACGTTGCTGTTCCGAAAAACCTTTGATATTCACATAGATATCGCCACAGAAAAGAATTTTGAGTTGTGGGCAAACAATCACCGATTCGCCACGAACGTGTCCGCCCGGACCTTCGTAAAAATCAAACTTATAACCGCCAAACTGCACATTACCAACAAATTGCAAAAGTTCGTCGTTAGAATTTCGCGGCGCAAGGGCAATGCATTTTTCAATAGGCGGCGGAGCATATTCCGAAATTATCCGGCTCAACTGACAATATGGCGCGTGCAACGGGTTTTGATAGCGAAACGGTGCATCTCCGTGAATATCAAGACAAAAATCCTCGTAAGAAGAATGGCTCATATAGATACGGTCAAACTCCGAAAGTATTCCGGCGTGGTCCATATCCGAATGAGTAAGGAAGGCGATTTTTGGAGTATTATGATAATTAACAAACAGATTTTCAAAGAGTTTTACCATCTCGTCGCGGTAACAGGCAAAACCACTATCCACAAACAGCAAACCATCGCCGCACTCCAAAACAAAAGTATTGCTGCCGCACGGAGGCTCTATGGTATAGAGAGTTACACCGTCGGCAAGAGTGTTGCGGCTGATAGTCGGGGCAAAACGTTCGCCCTTGTGCTCGCGGACAAACTGCGCAAAACGGCGGATATAGTCAAAAGTCTTGATTTGCGGTTTGTTATGTTCGTCGAGAATCTGCATAAGGCTGTTGGCGAGCACAAGCACCTCGTTGGTTTTGCTCTGCGACAAACCAAGTATCGAACGCATTTTGTTGGCAAAAGTGATATAAAAAACAGTGCCGTCGAGCAAACGGTCGGTAACTTCGTAATCAAGAATATTTATTTCGCAAACCTTTGATATACTGTCTATTAGAGACTTAATTTCAGAAGTATCTTCAATAAAAAGTCCCATTTTGAAATGCTGCACTCCCGTTCCGTTTTCTTGCGAACTGATGTACGAAATGTTTACATTGTGGGCGTTGATAATCTCCAAAACAGGTAGCACAGCACCGGGATGGTCGTCTAAGGTAAGCACAATCATAATGATGCGTGCCTCTGAGCCATTAGTAGAAAGGTAACCACAGAGAGAAAGTTGTTCCTTAATCAATTGGTGCTGAGCGGATTCGGCTGCCACCTCGATAAAAAGCGTGTGAGTGTCAACTGCCTTGTTGTAATTGACTCTCACGATGTTGCCATTATGCTCAGCAATAATCTTTCCAGCCACCAGAAACGCCCCAGCCTTATCGGGCATACGGGTTATGTAAGTCCTTTTTTCCATTCCGCAATATTATGGAATGCAAAGCAAAAAGACAATTTGATTTATAAAAGGGAGGGATTGATTAAATGATACATTTCTGATAGATGTTTAATGCGATGGAGAATTACGAAGAGGATGGCGATATGGGGTTGGACTTTCATATTTGGGAGCAAATTATTTTGTTGATTGATTGTCAATTACTTCCCAATGGCCGTTTTTGTCAGCACCAATGCGACGGATTGCACCTTCCGATTGAAGGGTCGATAATATTCTACGAATATGACGCTCTGATTTGTTGAAATGTTCAGCCAATTTCATTGCACTAACATAAGGATTTGCGCTGATAAAACTAATCAATTGAGCATTTATCGAGTCATTTACCCTGACATTTGCCCTAACATTTTCATTTACAAGGTCATTTACCCTGACATTTACAGTGACATTTTTATTTATTGGGTCATTTACCCTGACATTTGCAGTGACATTTTCGTTTATCGGGTCATTTACAGTGCCATTTACCCTGACATTTGCAGTGACATTATCATTTACAGGGTCATTTGTTTCTTCCTCCTCGTCAGGGTAAAACTCCGCCATTGCCTCCATATCGGGTTCTTTGCCGAAGGTCGGAAGTTTAAGGAATGTGCGGTCATATTCGTGCTTGACAAAAATTTCAGGGGCGGTGTGGAAAACCTTTTCCCAAACGTACACAATGCCGTTGAGACCGCTGCCGGCACGCTCGCCAAAAAGGGTTTTACAACATAGTAGAAATCAGAAAAAAAATACGTTCAAATTTATTTTAATAGTTCATCAGGATTGATTCTGTATAGCCTCATATTTTTTTATATACTTTTTTATCAAATACACAGCTACCATACAAAAAGGTTTAAACATCTTTTTCCCTTCTTCTTCGTGTTTTCCGTACCATTCCTCACGCAAACGTTCCAAATAAGTCGGATTACACTTATGTCTTTTTTCAGCATTTTGTATGATTAGTAATATTTTGTTATAAACTTCTTTCCGCCATTTTTTCAATGATTGATTATTTAGATTTAATACCTTATTAATTTCATCATCGATACACGTAATCACATTACTATCCGTATCTTTAATGGTGGCAGAGTTTGAAAAAATAGCGCCAGACGATGAATATTTAATTTTTTTTTCAATAGACTCATCAAGTAAATCAATAAAATGGAGTTCTTGATGTAACTTTTTGCTATCACAGCAATTGCATTGTTTATTATTATCATCGAACTCTTCTCCTTTGCAAGCCAGAAATAAATTTGAATAAATCAACCTTAAATCTGCCTTACCATTCGTTCCATTGTAAATTGATTGAGGTTTAAAATGCTCAATTTTAGTTTTTGTACTAGAATTGTCTTGTAATAAAATTCTTTTCATACAATAACAGCATATGTATCCTTGCTCTTTAATTAATGATTCTCTGAGTTCTTTGTTAACGTCTTTTTGCATAGAAGCATCATATTTCGCCGTTGGCGATAGTTTAGTATTACGACGATACAAAGCGAAACTTTTGGGTTCTTCATTTTTAACTATTTGTCTCATTTTTTTTATCCTCCTTTAATGCATCTATCAATATTTTATATCCGTACAATTCAGCATCTTCATTACTTAAAAACGAAAGCTCATCATATAATCTTTCACTTTCTTTCAATTCTCCTTCTTCAAGCAAGACGGACAACTTATCTAACTTTGCAGTGATTTCAGGCTCTCTTTCTTCTACACCGCCCATAAGTTCATAAAGAATATCGCTTACAGTTCTACCATAATATTTTGGTACATTGTTGAGAATCTTTCCTTTTTCCAAAATATTCACTTGTGCATTCTCAGCATTGCCCAACAAGAGCGGACTATGTGTAGTTACAATCGCACACCCTCCTTTCTCCAATGCTTTTGATAACGATGAAATAAACTCCCTTTGCCATTTAGGATGTAAATAAGTATCAGGCTCATCGAGCAAAAATAATGTGTTTGGAGAATCAAACACCAAGGATAAACCCAAGGTTAACAACTCTTGTTTCTGACCTTCCGAAATATGCTCCAAATCAAAACTTCCTGATTCATTTTTCCAAGAGATTTTTATATCCTCAATTAAATCGTTCAATTTTAGATAGTAAAGTATATCAAACACTTCCTGAGAAGAAATGTCTTGTTTGAACTCGTGGAACATATCTTGTAAAGAAATCGTTCCAACAAAAGAGTTATTACCCACAGCGTAACTCTGAAATTGTTGGAAGAAATCACCAGCGATATTTTTCCCAAATTTGCCTTGCAACTTTTCGTATTTTTTCCCAAATACAAACTTGATTTCACAGTCCGCAAAATCAACATTAATCTTTTGAAGAAGATTATTTGCCTCATCGTTTTTAGAAAACAACAATGCACAATATATAAAATTCAAATATAGGATATCGGCATAATAGAACCGATTTTTTGGCAAATAAAACTCATTTGGAGCAATGGAATATTTAGAGCCATCACTATTAATATTTTTAACAAAAGTATCTTCGAAATACTCCTTAACCATTGTTTTCAATCTGTCAGTAATACCTGAATAACTTACCACAAACCTATCAGGCCAATGCAATGGTGAATCTGTCTCATAAATTGGGTCAAAATAGTCGGTCTCATTTTTGACTGTTACATAATAACTTTGATCACCTTTATTAAAGGTGTATTTGAACTTAAATTTACCCAATTCATATTCAGACAAATTGATATCTTTCTTACGTTCGTTCAAAAACATACGGGCAAATGCGTTGGAAATATATTCTATCAACGTAGATTTGCCGCTACCGTTTTCGCCGATTAGTATAGATATATTACTATCAAACTTGATTTTGAAATCCTTCAAGATTCGATAATCATTGATATAGATTTCGTCAAGTTTAAAACTGTATTTCTTAGATTCGTATTGCCGTTCAAAATCTTTGCTCAATTTTACTATTTTATTACTAATAGACTTGGTGATTTTTTTCTTATCCTTAGTTTCTTCGAGAATCTCTACGAATTGCCCTTTTGTCTCCTCGAAATCTTTGTCGGTGAGTAGTGCAACAACTTTCTTCTTATTATCAGCCAAAGTGTTAATCTGTTCCTTTTGCTCGGGAGTAAGTTTATCATCTTCAAGAATTGGTTGAATGTTGTTTTGTGATAACAATTCATCTAACACCTTTTTGTCTGATTGAGAATGATTCTTATAATAATCTTTGTCGTTGGATAGAATATTTATCAAATTTGCTGCAAATGTAACTCCCAAGGGAAATCCAGCGGGGCCCATTAAGGAGGTAAATGCACCACCAAGTATACCGCCTAAATGTATCGTTCGTATCAGTTTATCCTCCGTAGAGAGAGAATTTAATAATGCTTTAAGCCAATTGTCGTTAGTCATAATAATATCCGTGTTATTATTCAAATATTTCGTTTTCAAATTCTACCATAGCCGATTCACGCAAATTATTTGCCGTTTGTTTCAACATTTCATATTTCTCTTCCAAAACAGAAATATGACCTGCAATTTCGTCCTGAACCTTTTTTTCTTCGGGAATTGGAACAGATAAAGATAATATATTATTTTGAGAAATTGACGGTTGTCCGGCAATTTTTTTATATCGGTTGAGATTTAAGGCTTTCAATGCAATATACAAATACTCCAAAGATACAGAATCGTCTTTCGAGTAAACAATAAAAGCATTATCGGTAACCCAGTAATCACCTGAAACTAAATGAACATTTCCACAGTATTCGCCTACACGTCCAATAACGATACCTTCGCCAGAAAATAAATACTCGCTATGGTATCCTATAATGCCGTTACCTCCATAAACAGGATATGTATCACCTTTCAGTTTGTTTTTAGGCAACGAAAAACCTTTACGAATCTTGATTTTAGAACTCAATTCATACAAAGGGTATTTTGTTGAAAAATATTGTTCATTTTTCGTATTTTCATCGACACTCCACACAGTCAAAGCATCAAACATTATTTCTTTAAAAGAATTGTTGTTTGGATTGTTAGCATTTTCAGCATTTATACCCAATGATTCAATTATGTAGTTCCTTATTTCCTGTTCTTTTTGTTGTGCTTCAAATTCTTTTTGTGTTGCCTCTTGCAAATAACTATTATATCTACCAACGAGTTGTAATTGGGTTGAGACGTTATCAGGTATAGGAATTTCAAGTTTCTTCAAATTGTTGAAAGTTAGATTCTGTCGCACAACTCCGGTCGTATTCTGTCTAATTACTTTGTTAATCATCGGTGTGCGCATCAGTATACACAAATACTCAGGATATAAATTATCGTTACAACTAAATACGACGTATGCAGGACTGATATATTCATTTTTATGAATGTCTTTTTTAACGCCTATTGCACCAATGTTAATACGGTAAGGATTATACGCAACCCAACCGTTTTGCATTTTTTTATATTTTTGGTTAATCTTGTAGCCTTTTTCTGTGTAAGCATCAAAAATACCATCAATACTATTAATTCCTAAAATTTTGTATTCATTTTCCGGATTGCTGATGTCGTATTTAGTGTTTTGCGAAATAACATAATCCTCCAATCTATGTAGTGGGAAACGTGATTTGATTGAAACCTTTGAAATAACATTAGTGTCCCAATCTTCAATCTCGTCAGTCCAAATAATATTGAGGTAATTATATTCTTTGTTCATAACCAACAGACTACCAAAGATTATTACTATTGCGATATTTTATAAATTCTTCTTTAAGAGCCGAAAGATCGTCATTAGTTCCATCAAAACTCAATGATTTAATTTTTGACATAACAATCGGATATTTGAACTCGTGTTTTATTATGTTTCTGATTTCAACATTTTCGACTGCTTTTGAAAGATTACTATCATATTTTGTTCTGATAGTGTGTATGGCTTTTTCTTTGATATCATCGTATTGACGTCGTTCTGCATCTGTAAATTTTTTGAAGAAAACCAGACTTGTTTTAATAGAGGTACCTGATGCAGCAAACACATCTTGCGGTAACGAAACTATCAAAATAATTTTTGCAATACTTTCAAAATAATCTCTGACAGGTTGCAAATTTTGATTATTCAAAACACTCTCGGGCAAAACAATTCCCAATCGCCCTCCGGGTTTTAGCAAGTTGAGGCAACGTTCAATAAACAAGACATCTGTCAAGCCGCAATTCATATCACGGCCTGTTTTAAAAAGTGACAAAATAGGCATTCCGATATGGTCATTCACTTGTTTTTGAGCATCGATGTATTCTTGTCCATATTTTCCAGTATAGGTTTTAATTTTTTCTTCGTCTGTGAATCTGTCGCTCCCTGCTACCACCAATTCATTGCTGACCCTTGCTCCAAAAGGCGGGTTTGTAAGAATAACATCAAATCGGTTGTCCCAAATGCCATCAACATTCAATAGTCCATCGTGATGGTATATTCCGCTTGGGTCACCTCCTCGTATTATCATATTCATTTTTGCAGTTCTAGCCATACGTGGATTTGCATCAGTTCCATAGATAAAGTTTTCTGTATTAGTGAACTGTTCCCCTTGTTTTTCCCTAATGTATTCAAAAGCGTTAATCAAAAAGCCTCCGCTTCCACAACAAGGGTCGCAAATAAGTTCGCCTTCTTGTGGGTCGAGTACCTCAACCATAAAGTCAACTATATTTCGAGGAGTGAAAAACTGCCCCAACTCACCACGAAACGTTCTACCTAATAATTTTTCAAAAGCAAAACCCTTAACGTCATCTTTGGTAACAGAAAGATTTATTGTTTCAAGTTCTTTGACAATTTGTTTGAAACTTATTTCGCGAATTTTAATCTCTTCGTTTATTTCAAAAAGGTTATATTTAGCAAATTTTTCTTTTGAAATATCAAACAAGTGCTGATAATTGCCAAATTCATTTAAAGATAACAATTGTGGATTTATGATTTTAAGAAAGAGAATTTTGCAAATTTCATCGAATGCGGCTTCGGGAGAAAGTTTGTCATTGTTGCGAATAATATTGTGACATATGAATAGAACTTTTGCAAACTCATCCTTTGAAAATACCCTTTTGGTCGCCACATAATCTTCAATACGTTCGTCACTAACAATCTCGTTTGCTTTTGGAATGTCATCTATTGGATCCAAATTACCAGTAACCCTATTAACATAAAAACATTGAATCACTTCTAAGTTTGTAATTACAAAAAAATGAGCACCTAAGGCAACAGATGTTTTATAACCGATAGAGTAACTTTCTTCTTTAAATGAAGTAGTTTTATTCGATTTAAGTTCTACAACAATAAATGCATCTTTTCGTAAAGCATTTTTCCAAATCACAATATCAGGTCTGTAATGTGACTGTTTAATCCGGTACTCAACAGTTATTTGATCCAAAGAATAACTATAATTCGATACCAATCGGTCAATAAATAACTGACGAATAGTTTCCTCTTTCAAACCCGATACGCGACTATCTTTAAGTGGAGCGTATTTTTTCCCGTCTTGCTTTTGAACTTTTACTGCTTCCATTGTATAGTGTAAATTCTTACAGAGGTCAAAAATATACATTATTTTCGAATGATGCAAATTTTTTTGACGCTACCAATTTTACAACCATTACGAATCTTGTTCGGAAAATACAGGAAAGGTTATTCCACCCAAAAAATCATCTTATTCCGCTACGAAAGACAAAAATTTCATTTCGTAGCGGAATAAAGGCAAAAATCTGCAAAATTTAACATTCGTTAACAATATTGTTATCAGAAATATTGATTATATCAAAGATAATTTCTTTCCCCCCAAAAAAACACAACGTGCCGAAATAAATCTCTTTATCTCAGCACGTTGTCATTATAAATACTTAAAACTTACTTCTATTCCCCCCTCATAACTTTTGCCGCCTCTACCATATTTTTGATAGCGGCTTTGGTTTCTTCCCAAGCGCGGGTTTTGAGGCCACAGTCGGGATTTACCCAAAGGCGTTCGGCGGGAATATTTTTCTGGGCTTTAACCAACAGATTTACAATTTCTTCCACACTGGGAACGCGGGCTGAATGGATGTCGTAAACGCCGGGTCCAATCTCGTTGGGGTAACTGAAACGTCCAAACACATCGAGCAACTCCATTTGCGAACGCGAACATTCAATGGTAATTACGTCGGCATCCATCTGTGCAATGTGCTCAATGATGTCGTTAAACTCTGAATAACACATATGAGTGTGAATTTGGGTTTCGTCTTTAACGCCCGACGACGACAAACGGAATGATTTTACAGCCCAATCCAAATAACTGTTCCAATCAGAATGACGGAGCGGAAGTCCCTCACGGATAGCGGGTTCGTCGATTTGAATTACCTTAATACCTGCACGTTCAAGGTCAACAACCTCGTCGCGGATGGCAAGGGCAATTTGTTTGGTGGTTTCGCTGCGGGGCTGATCGTTGCGCACAAACGACCATTGAAGAATAGT
>JAGCVU010000094.1 GCA_017962175.1 Bacteroidales bacterium
GTGCGAATGTAGGCAGTGATGGGTTTCAGAAAATCAAGCGTTAGCGCGAATTTGCTGCGTTGTCCCATCTGCCCCTCGGTGCGAGGGTTCTTGACACTCTGGGCACGGCCACGCATGTAACTGATGCCCTTCCAACTTGAACCTATGATAGTTCCGACCTTGCCGGAAAATCCGCCCAAAATACCTTGTTTAATAGTTCCCATAAGACTTGAAATTTAGTTTAACATTTTGTTGATTCTTCGGACTTGGTACGGGCTTGATATGGCTCTGACCTTATCCGTTTAGACAAAAATATATTCATTGTAAGTTGCTGATTATGTTTTGGTTTTGTGTGCTTTTTATTGCAGCGTTTTGCCGATTGCAACCCTCATTCGAGGGCTGCAAAGGCTATGGCGATGCGTAGTTGGCTGATGGTCTTCAACTGCTGCTGGATTTTGAGTTGATAAAGGTCTAACGCTGAAAGTTGTTTTGCTGTTTGCTCAACCTTTTCGGGCGATAAAATACGCCAAAGTTGTAAGAATAATTTTCGGTAGTTCTCGACAGTAACAAATTCAATTACAGAACCGTGTAAAAACGGTTTGAGTTTTCCCGAAACAAACAGAATATTGGCAACAGCCTTTACTTCTGATGTTGAGGCTTTGGGAATGCTGATGGCATAGCAATTCGGGCAGGGTTGCGAGAGAACTTTGCCTGTATTTTTGCCCCTGCTGAGTACATAAACGGCATTTTTGATGGCGTTGCCGTTGAACACGCTGATTTTGATTTCTTCGGTCTGCATAATGTTGTGTATTAATGTGTTAATGCTTGCTTGCGACACGACCGCCGCACCAGCGACAGCGCACAACATTTTTCCCCGGCAGAAGAAAAAACAGAAAAAAAGAAGAAAGAAAAAGGAATGCCTATCAGTCAACGAAGTGAAGGGCGTTTGTCAAGGTTTGCTCAAAAAAAATACTCTTTGAAGCAAAGCGGAAAAGGAAGTTTTTTTTTGAAAGCAACCCGCAGGGCTTGACCTTTACTAATGCCCGAAACGTAGTTATTTTTGCATTCTCTTTTTATTTCTTTTGGCGGAATAAATATTTGATACATAATAAATTAACCTTATCAACTGCGAAATAAGGAAATCAGACCGATAGGGCTGTAATATAACTGCGATTCCTCTTTTTCAGGGGTGGGTGGTCGGGGGCTGTGCGAGGGCGAAGCGGAAAACCGAGCAGGTAAAGCAGCCCTGAGCCGAACGAAGGCAAGTGGTAAAGCAGCGAAACGAAGTGAAGTGCTTTACCTGCTTGCCGTAGTGAGAGGCGCGAGCCGATAGCGAGTGGAACGAAGGTGGCTGGCAGGGATAGCCTGAACGAAAAAAAGCGAAATGAGGAACGAATGAGCGATTTGCAGAGAGGGCATTGACAGCCTACGTTGAAAACGCAGGGCTGGCGTATGTTTTTGCTGTGCAGTGTAGTTTTTTTGCGGGCAAGGCAAGTGCAGGAATGAATGAGTGAATGAAGTGAGGCACGAACGTAATGAGCGATGGAATTACTGCTCTTGCTTGGGTCTTATATAAGTCGTGGTGGTGCGAGCGGATTGAGGTACGAAATATAGCGAACACGACCACAACCGCTGAAAGGGTGGGCAAAAAAACGAAACGGAACATTGCAAAAACTATGACAGCCCGATTAGCCTGAGAGACCCGCAGGCGAGCACAACACAACAAGCGGCGGTTTGCCCCCTTTATAAATATTTTGTGAGGGTTGCGAACACCTTATTGGGGTTCAAGGGGGCAAAAAATAGCCGCGAATGACAACCGAACGAACGCTTGGCGGAAGAAAACAAGGCGGCACGCCTGCTGTGAGTACCTAACGAAGTGTGTTGGAACGCAACAGCAGAGTGTGCCGATGGTGCTTGCAAGGGTGGCGAAAAAAATACTACCCAAACCGTAGGGCATAAATTTGCGAAGCCTTGCCCGAAGGTGCAGGGGGAAGATTTTTTGAAGCCACTTGTCTTGCCCTTGCAAGCATGTTTTTTACGCCTAAGTGAGCGAGGGCGGAATACCTTTTTACCTGCTCGGTTTGTAGCGTGGGCAGGTTAATTCCTTTTCTTACCATGTCTTGTAAGTTTCATTGTTGGATTTTGGTCGTATTCTTTTTTCATTATATAAAGGTCGGAATTTTCTTCAATGATTGATTTCCTATTGTTTTTGTAGAATGATAACAACTTTATTGCCAATGGATTTTTCAAAATATCATTATCATAGTCAAAGTCGTTTTTGTGAATGAAATTTAAAACATTATCCCATTCATTGGCAGGAATAGAAACTTTACATTCATTGAAACATTTCCACCATGCCTGTGTTGAAATATCTTCTAAACTATATCCCAAGATTTCTTTTGCTCGTATAATCCCATCTTCGTTTCCAAGCCATTCAAAGAAAAATCTATAAATAATCATAGTTTCAGGCATTTCAAGCAACATTTTGTATTCATCAATATTGTTACCAAATGCTTTATGGAAAAACTCTGTTCCTCGTCCAATTTTGCCTTTTGTACTATTGAGAATGGCTTGAATTGCACGAATGTATTTTCTATTCCAATGAATCCCGATATAATCACGATTATGTGAGTAATCTTCATCCATTTCGTCTGTTTTACGGATTGGGTGAAATTTCATCGGGAATGAATAGATACTTATATGCAGTTCATCACACAAATCGACATTGATTTTTAGACGTTTGTACAAATCTTCTGGATAATCTTTGAAGTTGTATAACAAGTAGTTGGAAAAATCGCGCATTCCAGCATCTTTGCACATCCTGATAGCGGCACAGTATTTCTTCTCTGTACGAATGTCATCGAAGGCGATACGTACAGGTCGAATGGCTATTTGCCCCATCAAACGTGCTTTCTCGGGTGTGAATAAACGGGCATCCAATCCTTGATTGAAATCGACAATACGAAGTTTGCCCAATCCCGGTTTATGGTGTTTCTCGTAAATAGGTTTTATTTCATCGTATGCAGCAATAAGACTTTCTTTTGTTGTTGTTAGATATTTTGTGATATGGTACTTTTCTCGAATGGCGTATAAATTGTACGATTCATCGCCTTTGAGTGAATTATACAATTCGTCAATTAAATACCACGCTTTGCGGATATATGCCCTATCATTTATATCACGTTGTAAATTTCTGATGGCTATTTCCAATAAATTTGGTTGATAAAATTTTGCCCCCTTTTGAAACCCACAAGCAATGATTTCCTGAATAATTTGCGGATAATACTCGGATGCCAACACGTTGTTATCCATCAAGAGCAAGTCTTTCTGTTCTCCATATAAATTGTTTATACGTTCTACACGTTCTTTCAACGGTATATATGGCATATAGTCTGGTTCGAGAGTAGGAACGGCACAGAATGCACACTTGTTCACGCAGCCACGAGTTGTGTAGCGATAGTAGGCATTTGACATAGGATATTGATATTCAATTTCATCAAGAATTGAATAGTCAAGTTCTAATTCGTCAATCTTTTGCGTATCGCCTTTGTCGAGGTCGCCAGCACGAAGGATGCCGATGTGGATGCCGCCCGCCTGCCCTTTTTTGTGAATATGCAGTCCGGTCGCTTCCGCTAACTCTTTGGGTTGTATGGATGCCAAAACGCCGCCAACCATGAGATTTTCAGTTTTTTTGACTAACTTTTTTGCAAATTCAATGGTTTCTATTGTTATATCCCAATAAAACGTGAATAGAGTTGTTACTCCAACTCTATCCCATTCTGGTTCTTGCTCCCACGTTTTTTTCCAATATTTATCCTTTGCTTCTTTTATAAGATCAGTAAGTATTACGTATTTGAAAGTTTTCTCACCATCATCATATGGTTGAATTGTCAACGGCAAATTTTCTAACAATTCTGATTTTCGGGTACGAATATAGTCAAAGAGAATGTCTTTATAGAAATGCCAATTGTGATTAGTTCCATCGGCATCGTTCAACTTCTCAATCAATTTGTCTGTAATACGCTCTATGACAAAATGTTTCAAATCGCCTTTATAAAAGACAACTTCCCATTCATCACCATACAAAATGCCGCGATTCCGATAGTAGGTTGCTATTTTCATCAACCCTACCGGAGGAAATTTATTGGAGTAGTTTGGTTCAATGAGAAGTACTTTTTTTTTCTGTTTTATTTTTCTTGCCATCAAGCACTTATTTTTTCAAATCGTTCAACACCGACTCCTTAATACTTTTGACAACCTGTGTGTATTTTTTTAGATAACGATTGTCTATTATTTGGAAAATTTTCTTAATCATTAAAACTTCTTTGTCGTTATATTTATCAGTCAACTCACTGATTTTTTCGTCCAATGTTTTGGGCGGATTCGCAGGTGTGTGTGGTGTTGATGGAGCATGGTTAGTAGGTGTATTCTGATATTGCTCGAATTGCTTTTTGAAGCCTTCTGCTAATGTTTGCATTGATTTTGTTTGGCTACCATCATTGCTTTTTGCAATAATTTTACCCAAAGTGTCTTGCGATTTTTGTTTTATTTCCTGCTGTTTGGCTAATTCTGTGGCTTTGCTTTCCGCTGGAATATCATTTGATTCTTCAATTTTGCGGATTTCCTCATCTGCCTTACGAATATTTTCAAGTTGCTTGTTGGCTTTGTTGGCTTCCTGATATAGTTTTTCCAAATCGCTTCTGAAAAACTCTTCCAATTTGGCTTGGAACTTTTTCGCTACTGATGTTGGGGCTATGTCTGAACGGTCGGCAGTTGGCTTAATGTCTTGGTTAATAATAAATACTTCACCATTGAAATATACGTGGCTACGAGCCTGTTTGAAATACTTGTTCAAAACATTTTCATCGCCAACTTGAATGTTGTGACAACGCAGACGGATGCTTCTTGTCAAAACATTTTCTTGTGTATAAGGGTCAATTGCCTTGATTTGTGTTCCAGCGGGTGTGTAGGCATACCAGCCCCACGCCAAATCACCCAACTGAGGGTCGGCAATGGAAAAGAATCTGATTTCGTTGATTGGTGCATTATCCTTTCTTATGCTTCCATCGTCATCAGTGTATTCGTGTTCTGTGCCTTTGAATTTTATCTCATATGGTTTTTCCAGTCCGACAATGTTGTTGATGGAAACTTTTACAGCATTCAGTTGGTTATAGTAGTTCAGATATTTGCTGTCATCTTTGGTGATGTTCGGTTTGATGAGGTTGTTGAAGAAAGTAGCCTCGTAAGGTATCGGGGCTACTTGCTTCAAGTAGGCATTGATTTTGTCCTCGTCCAAAAGAACATCGTGATAATCGGGCAGAATGTCTTTCAGGACAACTTTGAAATAGTGATCTTGCGGTTCTGCTGTAATGTTATTCCTAAATGTTGTAACCTTATGAATGACTTCGGAAGCAGAACTATTATCTTCATTGTCTTCCAAAATTTCACGGATTTGGTCCATGTTGAAAATCATTTCAGAAGCCACATTCTCACCTTGTGCCGATGTAAAGAATGAAAGTTGTTTGCAATAGCCGCCACCAACTAATCGACCTATTCCATAGAAACCTGCCGCTGATTCTTTTTTCTTCTTTGAATGTGCAATGTATTTTAATGTCATCTCGGCTTCATTAGCCTTTATGCCTGTACCATTATCCTCGATGGTGATGGTATGGTGAAATTTATCGATATTAATAGAAACATGACCGTCTTTCTTGTCGATAATGCCTAACTCGGCTGCCTCGTTTATTGAATCACAAGCATTTTGCAAATACTCACGGTATATTGTTTCTGCATCAGGATAAAGCGAGAACATCAATTGTTCCAGCAAATCTTTACCTACTAAATCTATTGTTTCTTCTGCCATAATTTTTATCCGTTAGGGAACTGTTTGTATGTATTGAATGGGAACTTGATATTAATTAATGAACGCAGGGCTGGATTTGAAATAATATATTCACCAGCCGAAAGGCGTGTCATCATATTCTGATAGACTTTCGGTATATACCGATAGTCAGATTTTGAAACTTCAATTGCATTTGTTCTGCCATAGGCAGAAGTGGCGCAATTGCCTTTTACACGGTCGTGAATGGCACTGCGGAACTGCTCAACAGAGAATAAGATGATACCCAAAGAACGACCACGTTCTGTAATGTCAAGAAGTTGATGCAGAATAGGCGAACTTTTGGGCGTGTCGTTCGATGCGTATTTGTTCAACTCATCGACAAAAATTATAACCTTTTTAGGCACATTATCACGCTCTGTGTCGAACTTCATTTCCCAGATGGCACGTGCTACACTACCGAAAACAAAACCTTGTGTGTTGTCGTCGAGCAATGTGATGTCAATAACCATAACTTGACCGCCAACAAGTTCGTTGTGAACAACGGTTGTAAGGTCTCGTTCGTGGTCAGCCAAATTGTCGTGGAAGATTCCTTGTGTATCGACAGCCTTGTTGATGATGCGAAGGAACTTTTTCCACGAAGATGTTGTTATAGGATTTTTGCTGTCATTGTCTTTTGCACTGCCGCTGGCATACTGTGTAATTACATCTTTCAAAGTGTCCCATTCACTGACATTGTTGAACAATCCTTGCTTATTAATGATATAATTTACACAACTTTCCATTGTGCCGGTACTGTCATCCTCGTTTGCAAGCAACAAATCAAGTTTGTCTAAATGGTTCTCACACGGAAATTTATAGGAGTAAGCCTTTTTGTTGCTTCGCTGCCGCTCAACATCATTCGGGTCGGCATTTGTTAATACATTGCTTGGACGTTGGTTATCGTATGGATAATAGTACGTTACATTTTGG
This sequence comes from Bacteroidales bacterium, assembly GCA_017962175.1. Classification (GTDB taxonomy): domain Bacteria; phylum Bacteroidota; class Bacteroidia; order Bacteroidales; family UBA3824; genus UBA3824. Next base: position 6,791 of record JAGCVU010000094.1, read on the forward strand.
AACGGCAATGGTTGTAGCCCTAATTCTTCGGTGTAGATGGCTTTGTCCTTGTCTTTGAGTTCGGCATTAGGTTCATCAATAGCCATCAAATCCCTGCCTTTGACATTGAAGAATACGAAAGCAACATCGTTGTTGCTGCCATCTTCGGTGCAGAATTTCTGTTGAATGGCATTGAGCAAAAACATTGAGTACGATGTTTTTGCCGCCAAACCTGAAATACCTGATACGTTCAAGTGCGCACCTTCGGGACCGATTAGAAAGTTGGCATTTAATTCGACTTTAATTTTAAGAGCCTCGTTTCCTTTGTACATCTGCAAATAACCACAGACTATTGGGTTTTTGACATTGTTCAACCCCAATGCAATTCGTATATCTTCTACATTACAAAGAGAGACTTGTTTACCATCAAGAACCGGCGAATAGATATTACCCGTATTGTGAACGACTTTTGCTTTTACGTAGTTCATACCCAAACGGTTCATATTGCCGATATTGTCGGCAGTATCACCGAAGTCGCTTGAAATGTAGTTCGTGAAGTGACTTGGGGCATCGGTAACGTGATTGATTTCTTCGATGACACCGTATGTGATAGTTTCGTCGTTTGGCAGATGTTTGACCTTTATTATATCAAATGGACTCAAAATCTCGCCTTTATCCGTCCAAAAATAGAAATCATCTGTTGTTGAAGGATATTTTTCTGTTGCTGATATTTTGCCTATAATTCTTTCTGTACTCATAATCAAAATAGACTAAGGAATATATTACTGTCGATGTAATTCGACTTACAAAAAGTTTCTGTAAGATAAACAGGATAAAGATGGTTCGCCCATCGAGTATCAGAACCAAAACAAACAGGGTAAGCCTCGCGGATGAGGTTTGCACTTATTGCATCAATAATGCTTGTTTTGATTGGATGAGCAGGGTCTAACAAAAGCATTTCGCACTTTATAACGTCAGAGAAATGCGTTTCGCGGAAATCGCTTTTGCGAAGTCTCAAATACCATACAGCGAATGTCATTCCGTTGGAATGTTCGGAAATGTATTTGTAGGCTTTTGTACGTTCAAACGGTTTGAGATTAGCAATTATCTGCGATAGTTTTTTGCCCTCGTGGTTTTTGAGCAAATCTGGATCAAATGATTTTGACACACCAACCACATATTTATAGTTGGAGCGCATATTATTCCATTGTGCGTTGTCGATGTTAGAAAAACGTGGATTGTATTGCAATGAGCCGTCTTTGATAAGCCAACTATCGTTTGACAGTTTGTTTGCCATACAAAGGTCGTTGACCAACAACTGCTCTTCATCGGTCATTTCGTTCTGAATTTGTGCAATGGCACTATTTTTATACCGGTTTTTATCCGCAGCATCGGCAACAGTTGGACCATCTGTCTTATAGAATAGAATTTTGCTAACTTTTGTACCCTTTGCAGATGCAAAACGACTGTTTTCCTCCAAATGCTGGTTTAATTGCTCGCAATATAACCGAGCAAAATCATTTGGTTTCCCTTTGGTGTGAAATTGTTTTGGTAACGAAATGACAATTTTTTTTCTAACACCACCGTCATTCTCTAAATCTGCTTTTTTGAATGTGTCCCTATTAGGACGGTAGCAACAACCGACAACAATTTGACCTGCTACAATCGGGAAAATCTTGTTTCCGATCGCTATATCATCTACCTTATAGGTATGACGAGAACCATCTAAAAAATACTTAAAATAGGGGGGGGTACTGATAATCAATGAGTTAGGAATTTTAACCGTATTAATTAGACGTCCATCATCTTCTGCAAATTTTCCTTTGGTGTCTATTGGTGTGGTATCGGTATCCGAATTTTCACTTGATACAGTATCAGTATTATTATCGTCCAAAGAAGTTTTCTTTGTACGATAACATTTAAAATTTCCCTCGTTGTGAGAATCTATGTATTCTAAAATTGCTCCCATTGTAATTTGCAAAGTTACAAATAATTTCTATACAACGGATAAATATTCGTAAATATTTAATAAATAAATAAAAAAGTCCTATATAACAAGGACTTTTCTTAATTGTTTTGTACGTTTTTTTTACGGCTTGCCGTAACTATCGTGTGCAAGGTGTTTGAGAAAACCACCAACACAAAATTTACTTATGTACTTCTCGGCAGTTTTGGCAGGAATCTTCAACTTTTCGGCAACCGCAAGATAAGTTTTGCGGTCGAACTCTGGCGGAAGGTTGTCAAGAAAAGTTTGCCGGATAACAGTCTGACCGTTTGGGGCATTGCTCTCTGTGGTGGGTAACGAGCCAAAAACTTTGGCGGTGTGTTGTAAAAGCACACGAGCCATAATGATGGAAGATTGAAAATCTGAATCGTCGCAGACGATGAGGTTTGAAATCTGTCCACCGTCAATGATACGAAGCGAAGTGAGTATCATTGCGATACGGAATGTTATCAGTCCCAATCTTCTGACCGATGCCACAATGTCGAGCCCGAAAAGATTTGAATATTCCTTTTGCACTTGTGCAAAAAAGGAATTGAATTGTTCCTGTTGCCGGGCAGACAAAGCGAAGCGAATAGGCTGCGAGGCTTGCAAGATTCGGTAAAGTTCGTAGAACTGTTTACCTAACTGCTCAAAATATTGATCAAGCGTTTCTTCATTGTCGGCAAAGACATTGAGCCATTCCAAACGCACATTCATATAATAGAAGATGAAACGGCTGAACAAGCCGTTTTCAGCATCGGGAATGAGCGAAAGAATTTGGCGAGGTGTACCTGACAAAAGAGCCGAAAGGCGAGGTTTGGCAAGTTCGACAAATTCTCGGTCTTTGCGGCGAGTGTAAGAAATCATTTCGTGGTGGAACGCTTTGCGGAAACCGTCAGAGAAATTGCCATAGTCGGATTTGAATGTGTTGGCAAGCGTGTCGCCCTCTGTCTCAAACATCAAGCCTACACCTTGGTTGTCGTTCAAAACTTGATAAACAGAAGTGGCACTGCTATTTGCAGGTATGAGCAACGTTTTGAGCGGTGGTTCTTGTGGTGGTTCGTTGTTTTTCTTGTCAAGAGCATACTCATTTTGTAGGCGTTTATATTCTTCCATTTCGGCGGCGTAGAGTTGTTTCAGACTTTCGTGAATAGGCTGAACAAGGTGGCGGCAAAGTGTCAATCGACCTTTGCCAGCCGAAGCCTGCGCCGTTACAAAAAGAAACAGATTCGGAAATACTTCACGACCGCCATAGTTGCCAAAGACATTTGGCAAACAGGCGGAAAAAACAGTGAGCGAACCCAACAAAAGCAAGTCGGCATCTTCGGGCGAGTTGGCTCGGCTGACAATTTGCGCAAGCAAACTTGGAAGCGTGTCTTTGATGTCTTGCGAAAATGTTGGCATATCCTCAATATCCTCTATTTCCTCTGCTGGGGATATAGGGGATTTTGGGGAATTTTGAGATTTAGCAAGCGAGCCGCTTGCATTCCCACAAATGCTGATTCCTGCTTGCTTGGCAAGGTGGAAAAGCGTTTTGATGGTGATGCCGTGTCCGTGTGCTTTGAGGCAAGCCGAAAACTGTTTGTCAGTTTCGGCGGCTGCGTAGTTGGGATAAAAACGGCTGAGGCGTTGATAATAGCCTCGGCCATTTTCGCCCAAAGCGTCAGCGAGGGCAAAGCCCAAATCACGCCAATCGGCGTAGGTTGGGGCAATGTCGATGGCAGATGCCTCGATACGTGAAACAACATTTTCAATGTCATTTGAATTGACAGAGGACAGTTGATAATTGACAATTGGGTCAATATTATTTGGTGGTAAAGATTGGTTGTTGAGCCAATCGTGTGGATTAAATTTATTTTTAGTCATAGATTCAAATATTTAGGATTAATAAAACAATTTGGGTCGTGAGGCAGGAAACAAGCACGGGAAATGTCTTTGCCGGACTTGTCTGCCTCAATGCCGTAGGTTTGAAAAAGATAATTGGCTACCGCTCGGAAATAATCAGCATGAGTGGTTTGAGAAATGTCAATTTCGATAACCCACTTCAAGCCATCACCCGAAGGCGAGCGGAAAAGCAACTGCGTGTCAAAATACTCATCTTTCAAAAGTTGAGAGCGAAGCGAATCAAGGTTTTGCAGATGGTCGAAGTCGATGCACAGCAAGTCCGAATGATTGATGAGGGCTTTATCTGTGCGAGTTGTGAATGTACCGCTGAATGTGCAATAATCGAAGTTTGCTGCCTTGAACATACGCGATTGTTTTGCGTCAACAAACGAGCGTAGTTTTTTTGTACGTTCTTTTGCTGTATCACCTTTTATATAATAGTAAGCATCAAGCAGAGTAAAGTTTTTACTCGGCTTGGTGTTGGTAATTGGCGAGGAAAAGAACGAAAACTGTTTCAATTGAAAATTGATTGTTGACGTTGGACAGTTAGCACGCCTTTTGCTTGTATTTCCGGACCAAAGGTGGTTTTCTCCAATACGCAGATTCAGTTCTCTGTTGAGGGTTGCCAATAATTCTTCGCCTGATTGGTGATAATGCAGTTCGGCGAAGTCGAACGCATCACCATCGGGAATGGAATGGTCGGTGGTGGTATGCTTAGCATACTCCGCCGACATAGTGTTGGCAGGGGCTGACTTCTCGATGAAGACATGAAGCGTAGAAGCACCCTCGGCAAAAGGGTTGCGGCATAAGCCGCAATCCCTACCAGAGAGCCGCATCACAACTTCATCATCGGGAAAACATTCGCGCAGAATGTGCGAATAGATTCTAATGCCGTAATTAGTGCGATGCAAAACCGCTTGTTTATCTATTCTTTCCATAGCCGTTACGCAATCGGTACATAGTGTAATTGTCGGCAAGGATTCTTTGAATATCTTGACGGCGGTAATAGATTTTGTTGTTGATACGCGAATACGGCAAAGTGCCGTTTGAGCGTAGCGTTTGCAATGTGCGAACACTGATGTGAAGCAATTGCATAACATCTTGGTTGTCGATCCAATCTTCGAGAAATGTATGTTCAATGAGTTTGTCAAGTTCTTCGTCAGAAAGGTCGTCAAGCGAGATTTCGCCTTGTCTAAGCAATTCGGCTTGTATTAAAGGGCATTTGCGAAGCAATTTGCCCATCGGTTCGGCGGGGTTAGCCGCCATTTCGCACATTATCTGTCCGATAGTTTTTGGCTCGCTCATAACGCACCTCCTTTCTTACCATTTACAAACTGAATGGCTTCGGCATGAAGTTCGGCGGCTGTTTTGCGCCTGTCGGATTTGAGCCAAGCATCAATTTCGGACTTCAAGAATTGCAGTTTCTTACCCTTTTTGTGGTAAGGAACTGCGTGCTGACCAATCCAGCCATAGACAGTTTGTCTGGCAGGGCGGTCGGGCAAGTACTCGCAGAGTTCTTGCAGGTTGAACCAACGGTCGGAAGGTTCGACCACATTGTTTGAGTTGCGAAGCAAGTTTTTCAGTTCTTTTACTTCGCTGATGAGCAACGAAACCGCTTGGGGAAGTTGCTCGAAGGTGATTGTTTTTTCTTCTTGAAAAGACATTGTTCTAAATATTTAATTTGACAATGGCTTCTTTTCAAGTGGCCACGAAAAAAGAAACCGCCATTCAGTTTGAATGACGGTACAAAAGTGCTGGATATTTATGCTTGTAACTGGTTACTGTAACCGTTACAAATTATCTATTCTTATTGTAAGTGATTGTCTTTTTGATATTTAGATTTGATAGTAAATTATTAACAAACTCAACTTCTTTTTTATGTTTAGATGTTAATTCTTCTGTATTTGATAGCCTTTGGCGGATTTTTTCTGCTGAAAAACCTGTTAGATAATTGGTAAAAGCAGCAATAACGGTGTTATCGGTGCTTTGTGTGGCTTTGAGTTCTTTCAAAAGTAGAAGAACAGTGTCGGAAGTTACTTTCATTGTCCTTTTAGGTGTGGAATTGGCATCAATATCACTATCTGAATTGCTTTGTGGAATAGATTGTATTTCTTTTATTTTGTTGATTTCCAATTGGCATTTGTCGGCAAATTGAACATCAATTTGTTTTTGCTCATCAATAGAAAGTTGTTGGAACGCTGTTCGTTCAGAAATGAGCATTTTGAGTTTTTCTTCATCGGAAATCATATTGTCAATAGTGCATTTCAAAGTTTTCCACTTCTCTTTTGCTTCTAAATTTGAAGTGTGCTTGTTGTTGCGTTGTTGAATATACTTTCCTAAATTATTGGAAATGGTATCGAGTTGTTCGCGTTGAAAATCAGAGATGTCATAATTATAATCGTGAATATAAAAACTCAACAAACGCAGAACATCATCTTTCATTTGTTCTGTGTTCATTCCAAACTCTTTATAAATATGAGCCGCATGCCGAATCTTTTTTACTTGCTGTCTGATTTCGTCAAATAGCCGATATGCAGAATTGAAGATGTCAAGTTCCTCTTGTTCCGTGTAGTCTCTGGAATCAAGGGTTTCAACAAATGCAATGTTGATGGAATTTGTCAAATAATCGTCAATACAAGGGCGAGGATAGTTCTCGTATTGATTTGATATATACTGCTCTATTTGTTCGGAAGTGATAACATTCTTTTCTGTTTTATTTCTATTGGCAATGCAGCCTTGCAAATATGAAAAAGATAAATCCGTTGAAATACAAGTTTCTAATTCTTGCATAAAGGACCAATGCTTTTGAATGTCAATTTTTTTATTCAGACACTTTTCAATAAATTTTACCCATTTTTCAGGTTCTTTCAAATGAGATGTATAATAACGACAGGTCAATGAAAAATTGGTGCGGCAATCAAGAAATCTGTCTATTGTCGTTTTTAGTTCATCAGCAAACTTCAAAGTGCCTATGTTATATGCGATATAATCTTTTGCTCTCATCTTTTATTCCTCCTTGATTTTGAGATTGTCAATTTTGATTACGTCAGTTGCTTTTTCTTTCTTCTCATCAACTACTTTGGCGTAAACTTGTGTAGTTCGTACATTGGTATGACCTAACATTTTGCTGACGGTGTAGATGTCGGTTCCACCAGCCAATTGCAATGTCGCGTATGTGTGTCGGAAGCAGTGGAACGTGATGCGGCGTGTGATGCCGGCTGATTTTATCCAACGTTCCAACGGCTTTGAAATCCACGATGGGTCGGGTAAATCCTCGAAAACAAGTTTTTCGGGGGCTTGTGGCTCGCCACAAAGCATGTAGGCTTGTTGGCTGATTGGCATGTATTCAACGCCTTTGGTTTTCTGCTGTGTAAAGTTAAGACGGTAATTATCGCCATCTTTTTGAATTTCGCTCCAACGAAGTTTCTGAATATCGCAGTGGCGAAGCCCTGTGAGGGCAGAAAACAAAGCAGCACGTTTAAGAATGGGGCGGTCGCAATCTGTGGCGGCAAGTGTGTTGAGTTCTTCAACCGTCAGATGTTCTCGGCGGCTTTCCTGCTCTTGTATGCCCTTGACTTTGGCGGATAGGTCTATTGTCAGATAGCCATCGACAAAGGCTTGTTTGAGGGCGGCTTTGAAAATGCTGAAATAGGTGGCGGCGGTGTTCTGCGACACCGTTCCTTTCTTGTTGCCACCGCAA
>JAGCVU010000095.1 GCA_017962175.1 Bacteroidales bacterium
CAGTGGAGATGTAGGTGTTGACAGCGGCGATGGAGGTGGCGACAGCAGCGATGGAGGCGCCAGCAGTTGTGGAAGCAGTTGCGGAAGTGGCTGTGGCGGAGGTTGCGGTAGCGGATGCGGAGGAAGTTGAAAAAACATCAAACAGCCTTCCAACATTGCGGGTCAGGAGCGTAATAACTGCCTGAATATCCATACGAAACGGCGGGACAACCTCGGCAAAACCGCAGCAGTTCGCACCGTTGGCATTTTTCAAACTGGTCGTACTGACGGTAATAATTCATTTTTTTGCCATAAAACACTTCGTACATATTTTGATCATACGAGCCAACATCACTGTCGAACCGTCGGCAAGCCATCAAACGTCCGTCGGCAGTAATGGTAAAATGGCAATCGCCACAATGACATCCGCCATAAATAGTGTATGTATCAGCAGATTGCGGAATTTTCCACCACCCTTCTTCATATAGGTACAATGTCCAAAGGTGCTCTTTAAGATTGAATGTGGTTTTTGAATCTTTGTACTTTGTGAATTTTGCCCAACATTTATCCAAAAAATCCCGGTACGCCAATGGCGCAATACCTTGATTGTTAACACTTTTATAATCGGTAGGACAATATCTTGCAAACGACCAAACATCCACCTTGTTTTCCACTATAACATCAATCAAATCAGGAATTTCTGCGATATTATCTTCGCTCACGGTAGTCATTATTGAGCAACGTATACCCGAGGCCTTGATAATGGGAATTTTTTGCAAAGTGAGGTCAAAAGAACCGCTTTTTCTGAAATGGTCGTGGGTATGTCGCAAACCGTCTAACGATAGTTGATATTTCTGACAACCAAGCGAATACATTTTTTCACAAACATCCAAATCAAGATGAAACGGGTTGCCCATCAATGTAAATGGAATATATTTGGAATGAATCAATTGCAGCAAATCCCAAAAACGAGGATGCAGAATGGGGTCTCCACCTGTGATGTAGAGGTATGGCAACCTGTTCATACGGTGCGACATATCCACAATGTTGTCGAGGGTCTGAGTGAGATTTTGCCACTTGGTTTCGCAAATTTTATGATTACGATCGGCAAAGATATAGCAATGCCTACAACGTTGGTCGCATTGGTCGGTAATATGCCACTGAAATGCAAAATACTTTTTCATAATCACAAAAATCTCCACGCCAAAGATAGGATAATTAGTGATAATTTGTTTATATTTGCATATCAAATAAAACACATCTGTTATGGGCATCACTTTTATAGACGGACGGTTCGTTTTTGATTTCGCACACGATGACAAAAACGATATTATTACGCTTACAGGCAACGGATACGAAATTATGGCGTTTGGAAAATGCTTTTACTATGGCTATGAATTTTCCGACGAGGTAGCGGGCAGTGTCAGAAGCGAATTTATTAAGTATCTGAAATTTACAGGTGATTTGAAACACAATCCCGATTTGACAGATTTTATAAAATTTGCAGTAGACAACCTCCACAAAAAAATCAACCTTTATAATTACGACCTCGTTGTTATGCCCGAATCTTCAAGCGATGTCAACGACTATATGTTGCGCTACATTTACAGATTTGCTCAGCCAAATTTGCAGGAGATGCAACTCATTAAAAATCTGCCTCAAAGTATTGATTTTGACTTGTCGGCTTACGAACGTCAATACCTTGACAAGAAACTTGAAAACGGTCGTCCTCGTTATACTGAACAACAAAAGGAAGACGTGAAAAAATCTATTGCGGATATGCTCAACGATATTCACAAGAAGGATTATTTTACCATTGCAAAGGATGTTAAAAAAAGTCGTTTCCGCCCGTACATCACACGCTTTTTGACTTTTAAATCAAAAGAAGATGAAGAGTTGTGCTCAATGATACGAAACCAAAATGTACTAATCATTGATGATGTAACCACAAGCGGCTCAACACTTAACGAGATTCTCCGCACTTTAAGGATTTTGAACGAGGACAACGATATTACTATTTTCAGTCTTATTGGCAGAAAAGATCTTATGGCTGATTCATTCTAAAATATTCATCTATGCACCGTATTATCATATCATCCACCCTTCTCTCGCTGACACTGTTATCCCCGCAACTATCATCAGCGCAGGATTTTACTGTTGTGAAACAAAACCAAATTACCACTGTTAAGGACCAAAACGAAAGCGGAACTTGTTGGGATTATGCCACTGTGGGGTTTGTGGAGAGCGAAATACTCAGAACGTCGGGAAAAACCTACGACCTATGTGAAATGTTTGTGGTAAACAAAGACTATATGGACTGCGCTATCCACCACGTGAGAATGCACGGTTTCAGCCAAATAGCAGAGGGTGGTTCGGCTGACGACGTGTTTGAGGTGATTAAAAAATATGGCATCTGTCCCGAAGAGGCAATGCCCGCGCCGGGTAGTTTGGTGGGCGACTCACTTGCAAATTTCAACGAATTCCGCAAGGTGTTGAAACCGGCTGTACAGTATTTTGGCACAGGCACAAACCACACATACCCTGCCGATGCTTTGGGAGTGTCGTCAAAGAATTTCAAAACCATTCCCGGATGGCAAGATTCGGTGCAGACCATCATCGACCGCTATGTTGGCAAATGTCCCGAAAAGTTTGTCTACGAGGGCAAAACATACACGCCCAAGACCTTTGCAGAATCGCTCGGCATCGATTGGAACAATTATATCAGTCTCACAAGTTTTACGCATCATCCTTTTTATGAGGACTTTGTGATAGAGGCAATGCACAAATGGCGTCTGCGTCCGAGTTTTAATCTGCCTATCGACCGTCTGATGACGATTTTGGACAATGCCATCAACGCCGGATACTGCGTGGCGTGGGGCGGCGATGTTTCGGGCAATTTTTGGGCTAACGGGAATGCGGATCTTCCCAACAGCAAACTACCTGTAACTCAGGAACTCCGTCAACAGCAATGGGACGATTGGACTTTTACCTACGACCACGTGATGCTCATCTACGGCATTGCAAAAAAAGCCAACGGCAAAAAATACTACATGGTAAAAAACTCGTGGGGAACGCAATACGGCTACAAGGGCATTTGGTATATGTCGGAAGACTTTATCAAACTCAACACCACATACCTTTTCTTGTGCAAGGATGCGGTTAAGAAAAAAATGTTGAAACCGTAGGATAATCGTTTCTTTTTCAATTTTTTTACGTATATTTGATCACTTTAATGCTTCACTTATGCGCGTAATCAAATTGGATTTAATATCAAAAATAGGTCTTTTCGTAACTTTATTATTGTTCTATTTGCCAACCAATGCGCAGATACACAGTCTCATACGTCATTATGGGCGGAGTAGCGGCATTGCAGGACAAACGTGGAATGTGTGCCCCGCCGATAATAATTTTGTGTTTTTGGCAAATGGCGAAAATATGCTTTCGTGCCGTAATGGTATTTTTACGCCGCAACCATTTAAAACTGAAGTACGTAGCGTTTATTCGCCAACAAAAAGTACAAGAATCTACATTGGAGGCATCAACGAATTAGGCTATTACGATGTTTTAGATGATGGAAGTCTCTCTTATACAAGCCTTAGCGATTCGCTCGAACTGGAAGTAAAAAACTCGCTCGGCAATGTGTGGCATATATACGGCATCGACCAAACTATCTATTATGTTTCTGATAATTTGATTGTTAAGTATAATGGTAACAAAACCGAAGTTTTTAATCCTCACGCACATATCGACTGTGCCTCGGTGGTAGACGGCGTTTTGTATATATCATCACAAGGGGTTAAATACTTGCATGGCAATGCATTAAAGGTGATGACTAATACAGAGCCTATTTCTGGAATGGCATTACATGGTTTTGCGGCTTATAATGGAGGATTGTTGGCTATTACAGAAAACAACGGCCTCTATTTTTGCGATGGAAACACCTGCCAACCTTTTGAAACTGACGTAGATACGTTTCTAAAATCATCAAGCGTCTTTTGTATAGCCGATAATAACGACGAACTTGCAATAGGCACAGTCAAAGGCGGCATTGCCGTTGTCAACAAAAATACACGCTCTGCCGAAATAATCAGCGAAGCGCAAGGTCTTGAAAATAACACTGTTATATCGCTTGCATATCAAGATGGCAAAACACTTTGGGCGGGTCTGGATAATTCGGTAGACGAAATTCTTTTGCATTCGGGACTTAAAAAGTTTTCGCCCAAGGGGTTAGAAGGTGCGGGCTACGATGCCGCCATCGATCAGAATACCCTTTATCTTGCCACCAACAGAGGGGTGTTTTTTATGCAATTGCCACTACAAAATGCACAACTAAATGCAATCGAGGGACTTACAGGTCAGGCTTGGAAGTTTCACAACGCCTTCGGAACAGTTTTTTGCCTTCACGACAAAGGATTGTTTACATTGCATGATGGTAAGGCTAAGGATATCAGCGGAATAAAAGGTTTTTGGGGAATGGTGCAGATTTCAGATACTGTTGCTTTAACTGCCACATATTCTGAATTTTACATTATGAAAAAACGCGGTTCGGACTATGTGTTTCAGCAACAGGAACTGGTTGGTTCGTTTTCTAATATGACCTTCGACGGCAAAAACGTTTGGATGCATAGCGACAATGCCGATTCGTGCGCTCGTGCTACTTTCAATTACACTGAAAATCAGGTTAATATCGAAAAATATTATCACTCCGGCGACGGTTTGCCAAGCGACAAAAATTTTCGTTTGGTATTCTTAAACGGAAAAGTTTATGCCGTATCGTCAAAAGGTACAGTGGTTTACAATAGCGACAAAGATATTTTTGAAAAAACAGAAACCATCTGCGGACTTGATTCA
>JAGCVU010000096.1 GCA_017962175.1 Bacteroidales bacterium
AAGTGGCTGTCGTGCCGCTGTTTGCGCCACGGCAGTTTTTTTTTATTAGAGTTAAAACACTCTTAGTGAGATAATTGTGAACCTGATTTTTACTTTACGACATTTTCTCAAAGCGGGATACTACAACGGTCACCGCGTACATTCTCCAAACATTTTCAACTTTTTTAAGTACGTGATTTTCAGCAAAGAAAAGTTTGATTACTCACTTGCCGAAAACGCCTACACCGCCCTTCGCAAAAATCGCGAATCCGTTACCGTTACCACATTCGGAGCCAAAGGCGGCAAAACCAAAGATGTGAAAATATCCTCGCTTGCCAAAAAATCATCGTCGAAAGGCAAATATGGACGGCTTTTGCAACGCACAGCCAACTTTTTGCAACCACGTAAAATCCTTGAACTTGGCACATCGCTCGGTGTGGGTACGCTCTATCTTTCTGCGGGAAGTCCTGATTCTAAGATAATTACTATCGAAGGCTGCACTTCCATTCATAATCTTGCTTGTGAGAGTTTTACAAATCACAACGTTAAAAATATCGAAGCCATCAACAGCGGATTTGATGATATTTTAGATAAAATAATCGCTGATAATCAAGATATTGATCTTGTTTATATCGATGGCAACCACACCTACAAAGCCACAATGGATTATTATGCACTATTCAGTAGTGGTTTGGAGAGTGGTGCGGTGTTGTTGTTCGACGACATTAATTGGTCGAAAGGCATGAGCAAGGCTTGGCGCGAGATTGTAAAAGATTCAAAATCAACCGTTACCATCGAAACCGCACGTATGGGAATAGTCTTCTTAAACCCAAAACTTACGCCAAAACATTATTGTACAAGGTTTTAGTTGAGTTTTGTGGCAATAAATAGTGTGGAATAGTCTAAGTCGCTTGATTTAAGAATCTTGGAGAACGATACCGAACTGAAACCGATGTTTTCGAGTATTATCTTCATTTCGTTGTCGTTGTACCAGCGGCTTTGCGACGAGTCGAAATGAACCGAAATAAGTTTTCCGTCTTTGTATAGTTCGTATTTTGAATTTGTGGTTTTTAATTGCAGCGAAAGGTCAAGATCGCAACAATAACTATAGACAAATATTTCGCCAGTTTCAGGATTTTCAATAGCATTTCCCGATGACCATTTGTTTGAATGATAGTCGGTTATATCCTTCCACGGAATGTAAATATCGAAGAGCAACGATCCGCCGTTTTCAAGCATATCGTACACTGATGTCAAAAACTTTGTGACCATTTCCACATTGGTAAACATACACAAAGTAGATTGAGGAATAAAGATGGTTTTATACTTTTTTGGAATGGTAAAATTTTCGTAATCAACGCAATACAATGATGCATTGTACTCCAAACTGCTGATTTGTTCGCCACAGATTTTGATCTGTTCGGCGGCACAGTCCATACCATCGCATTCAATGCCTTGAGCGTTGAGGCGTTTGAGAATTTCGCCAGTTCCGCAGTTGATTTCAAGCATAGGTTGCGGTTGGTTGCGCAACTCGGAAACATAAAAATCTACATATTGCTTAGTTCCCGATGCCTTGTAAAACCACTCAATCAGTTCTGCCTCAGTTAATTCTTTAATCGTTATCTCTTTTGCCATAATGCTATTATTGACACCGCAAATATAATTATATATATTATATTTATTACATATTTGGTGTAAAAATCATTGCCCAAAATTGAAATTTTAATCCACCAACATAACGCTCACTTTTTGTTCGCGTCCGAGAATATAGATGGTAAAATGCGCTGTGGAGTATAGAGGAGCGTGTTTCATTCGTCGTTGCACAGTTCGAGGCACAGTGCTACCATTAAAAGAGCAAATCTCTAAACCGTATTCGCCAATAAAATCTCCTTGCACCGAATCAATTTCAGCAGGCATAGGATAAACAAAATTGATTTTTGCGTTTTTTTTCAGAAAAAAATCCTTCGAGCGACAGATAAAACGTGTTCCACTGTAATCAGCTACGGTTAGTTGACGAATATGTTCACGTTGTTTGGTTTGAATGTTTTCAGCCTCTATGTTTGTGATATTGAATCCGTATCCATTTTGAGTGAGCATTGCAAAATCGGCAGAATCAATCGTATTGCCTTTCACTTCAAAGTGGTAAACAAAGTCGGGGTGAGTGGTTTCTACCTCAAAAGAGATTACCTGATATTTTGTTGTGTCGTCGGAATTTACATAAGGATAAACACATACGGTGCGTCCTCCGTTGATAGCTTTGGCTGTGATGCCGTCTTTGATGAGAGTAAGTACAGCCTCGGTGCTCACATTGTTGGTTCGGTTATTTTTGAGATTGATATCTTCCACATATATTTTGGCGCCGGGTTTGAGAGTATGCATAAGTTGCCGTTGAGCTGCGTTGAGTTTTGCACTGCGGCTTTCGATGGTTTGTGTAAATCCATTTACTATTGCACTCACGCTAAACCCCAATACGGTGTAACCTTCAGGCACTCCGACAATTCCCGAAACAGTGTCGATGGCTTCGTCTGAAATATAAGCATTGTATTCAAAACCGTCTAAACTTATCTGTGCACTAACATTGACACTCATAAATAGACATACCGGTAGTATCAATTTTAAAATTATTTCTTTTTTCATATTATTTTTTTGCCAAAGGTAAACAGATTTTGCAATTTTTCTGCAAAAAAACAATGTTTCTACAAAAAAAGCTGAAAAAATGATTTGCAAACATATTTTTTTTTAAATTTGTACCACAAATAATTTATACTAAAATGTTACTAAATATATTGTACATAATAATAGGTGTGGCGGTGGTGCTATGGGGCGCCGACCGACTGACCGACGGAGCAGTGGGACTCGCAGCTAAAATGAATATCCCACAGATAGTTATAGGACTAACCGTAGTTGCAATGGGCACATCGATGCCCGAATTTTTTGTAAGCCTTGTGTCGGCAATCAACGAGACTCCCGACCTTGCAGTGGGCAACGTTGTGGGGTCCAACATTTTTAATACGTTGCTGATAGTGGGAACCGCCGCAGTGGTGGCTCCGATGGTTATCTCCAAAACTACCGTTAAGAAAGATATTCCATTCGCAGTGCTTGCATCTGTATTGCTATTTGTTTTTGGATTAGATAATTATATCTCAAGAATTGATGCCGCAATTCTTACCGCAGTGTTTATCTTCTTTATGATTTACACCGTGCGTACTGGTATCAAAGGTGCAGCCGAAAATAAAGAAAAGGCAACTGATGCAGAGCCAGAAAAAAAGCCAATGCCTGTTTGGAAGGCCATTTTGTTTGTGCTCCTGGGTCTTGCCTGTCTTGTCTTTGGTAGTAATCTATTTGTAAATGCGGCTACCGAAGTGGCAACTGAATTAGGAGTATCTGAGGCAATTATAGGTTTAACAATAGTTGCCGGCGGAACATCATTGCCCGAACTTGCTACTAGTGTGGTGGCTGCTCGCAAAGGCGAAAGTGCAATTGCTATGGGCAACGTTATCGGATCTAATGTAATGAACATTCTAATGATTATAGGCATCACTGGCGTTATCTGCCCGATGCAGGTTAACGGCATAACAATGATCGACTTAGGTGTTCTTTTAGGCAGTATAGCTTTGCTTTGGCTGTTCTCGTTCACCAAATACAAGGTAGAACGTTGGGAAGGCGCCTTATTGTTAGCAATATTTGCCGGATATATGTCGTGGCTTATTAGTTGCGCCATTTAAATTTGACATCAATTTATGAAACCAAAATATAATAATTTCGAACAATATATAAAAGATTATCTTCCCGAAGATTTCTTCTGCGGATTGTATATTTTGGATAAAAATTTGTTAGTGATATATCAGCGTAGCATTTTGATAATTAAAAATGCAGTTGAAGGACCTCCGCAAGAGCCGGAGACTTTTATCGAAATGCAGGATTATTACAGTTATGAACCGCCCCAGATTGTGCGAGATCTTCGCGGAAGAATTTGGTGCAATATTGGCGGAAGAATGTTCTTTAAACAAAATGTTGACGACAAGTGGACCGAAACTCAAGGTTTTCATATAGGCGATGCACCTCCATTAGTAACCGACAAAGGTTTGATAGTGTTTTCAACTAATTATCAACACGATACTCAAACAGAGGGTGTGATATTATTTGATCCTGAAACGGCTAAGGCATCTTTTTTACCGGTGAAGGGAATGGGCAAATCGCCAATACCTACACGTCAACTGCCTGATGGACAACTAGAAATAACCAACGCTACTACTTTGGAACATAAATTGTTGGATATAAGTACTATATGATAGAAGAGAATGAACATATAGAAAAAAAGCCACAACCGGCACCTCAACCTCAACCTGAGGGATTGCAGCGGTATTGCAGATATTTCGGCGTGCCCGGAGGTTCTGAACGTAATACTGCCGCCAGTTTCTACGAGGAGCGGTGGGTAAATGAAGGTGGCATTTTTCCGTTAGATGAGTACGAAAAATATGGATTGCAAGATTTTGAAGCCGACGACGGCGTGCCCATCACTCTTAAGGCAATGCTCTTTAACCGTTACCACTTGAGCAACGGTTTTTATCCCGAAATTGCCGAAATGTTTAAAGAATGGTATGCCCGGTTTTATATTGGCGAAAAAGGCGAATAACCCCTCAAATGTTCACATTAACAAATCATTACATATAAAAATGAAAAAGAATATCCTCTTGCTGTTAGCACTTATATTGACAATCGGCTGCACAGCACAGAAAAAATCCAAAGAATACACTGTAACAGGCACTTGCACTCTATCGTCAAACAACGATAAGGTGTATCTTTGCCGTATTGTCAGCAATCAACTCGACATTGTGGATTCAACTGAAATAGCTAACGATAAGTTTATTTTCAAAGGCTCAATCGAAGGCGCTGATCTTCGTGTAATTGTGGCTTTTAAAGGTACAGCACCTGTTTCGCAGGCGCTTATAGTGCTTGAAAACGCTGATATTTCGGTAACAATGCCAATTGGACAAACCGAGCCTGTGGTTTCGGGTAGCAAAAACTACGATTTGTATATGGAATTTACTCGCAACAATGATTATTATACAAAGAAAGCTCAGCTTTTTTGGGCGGCAATTTCCGACCAAAATATCTCTTTAGATGAACGTGTGGCACTCAAAGATTCTTTTGATATATACAACAACAAGAAAAACGCATATGCCGGAGAGTTTATCTATTCGCACATTCCTGAAAACATCAGCGACTTGCTGCTAAGGTATTGTTACAACGATCTTAACGATAGCGACAAAACTCGTATCTTAGCCAAAATGAAAAAAGAGATGCCCGACTCTCCCACCTATAAAATTATTACCGAGGAGTTGCGTAAAGCTGCAGAAATGGCTGTGGGTAAGCAGATTAAAGATATTACACTCAATAATATGGAGGGCAAGCCGGTGAAGCTTTCCGACGTGTATTCCAAAAACAAATATACACTCATCGACTTTTGGGCATCGTGGTGTCGTCCGTGTTTGATGGAGATGCCAAATGTGATTCATCAGTATGCTCTCTATCACGACAAAGGATTTGAAATCTATGGTATTTCATTAGACAATGCAAAAACCAACTGGCAAGCTTGTGTGCAACGCTATTATATGTCGTGGATTCAAGTGTCGGATCTAAAAGGATGGCAGTCGGCAGCTGCTGCACAATACAATATCAAGGCAATTCCTTCTATGATTCTTGTGGATCAAAAAGGAACTATCGTGGCTAAGGATCTTCGTGGCGAAGAACTTGCAAAAAAATTAGAAAACCTTTTTAAATAGAAATAAAATGAAAAAAATGATTTTTGCGGCTATCTCGGCAGCCGCTCTTTTCTTGGCATCGTGCGCAGGAATACCCAAAGAAGTGGCAACAACACCCGAAGGCGGCAACCCACTTTCATTTACCGGCAAAGGTAAAACCGTAACAGTAAACCTTGTTTCAAACAAAACCACAGGATATTCGTGGCAGTATACAATACGTAAACCAAATGTAGTAAAGGTGGTGAGCGAAGAATACAAAGAAGATGCTCCCGACCCACGCATGATGGGTGCAGCAGGCAAAGGCGGCACTCAACAATATGTGTTTGAAGCCACTGCTCCCGGCACTGCAACAGTGATTTTTGAACACAAACAGCCGTGGAAAAAAGGCAAGTCGGCCGGAGCTCGCATTATGCTCATAATGGTTGACGACAATCTACAAGTGTCACCTGCCGAAGTTCAGAGATAATGAAAATACTTGTATTCTCGGATATTCACGGTTGCGCCTCGGCGTGCGAAAAGGCTATTGAGCAATTTCAATTGCGCAACTGCGACAAGATGCTAATTCTTGGCGATATACTTTACCACGGACCACGCAACAATATTCCCGAAAACTACGACCCTAAGGCTGTGGTTTCAATGCTCAACCCATTGGCTGACAAGATTATGGCGTGCCGAGGCAATTGTGATGCCGAGGTTGACCAAATGCTTCTGCAATTTCCCGTTATGGCTGATTATGTGCTTATCAACGATTGTGGCAAAACTATTTTTGCCACTCACGGACACGTTTATTCGCCGTTGAAACCCGATGAAAGCACATGTATTGTTGACGGTTCAAAATTACCTCACCTTTCGGGGGTGGATGTGATGTTTTACGGACATACACACGTTCAGGAACTTCGCATTCAAAACGGCTTAACAATATGCAACCCCGGCTCAGTCTCTATTCCTAAGAACGGACAGCAACCGGGGTATGCAGTATGGGATAACGGTGAAGTATTAGTAATGAATTACTAAACGGAAATCCATTGAGGGTGGAACATCTTCAGCAAAATCGCTGTAAGCCACTCTCACTGTGATCAATCCGGGTGCAATGTCGTACATTGTGGTTCGATCCCAATAAATATATACAGGTTCGATTGCTCCAGTTTCCGGATTCGTTACTTCTCCATCTTTTAAACGTTCGTGCACAATATATGGCAATTGATATTGAAAGTCCTCTGTCTCAGATAAGTCCCAACAGTAAACACTGATATCAGCATTTAAACTCATTTCTTCAGTAAGTTCAGGAACTTCAGTTTCAAAATAGAAATAACAATCATCAGCGTTGTATTCCCATTTTTCGCTTGCTACTGACCAATCTTTTGTAATTGAGGAGAATGATTTACCAGCCGGACCCATCGGACCTTCAGGACCTGCCGGTCCTTCGCAACTTTGTGTCATAACTGCTATCGCTGCTATGCACATAAATGTAAACAATCTTTTCATATTCGTTAATTATTTAGTAAGTTTATAAATTTGGTTAAATATCTGTGAATTAGCATTTATTTTGTCTTCGCCACCGTAAACGCATACGCTTCCGCACTCTTGAAATTTGCGCAAAATGGTGGCGGCTTTTTTTACATCGTCAATTGTGGTGTTGAGTATCTCATCGCGGGTCTTCTGAATCTTGGCAATTGTGCGGCCAGTCAGGTAACGACCCAGCGCCGTGTTGGTACGCTGTGCCACTGTCATCGGTTGGTCGATGTTTGATATTGTACCTATAATATATTTCAACATTTCGTCGGGTTCAATGTCGAGTTGTTCTACAAATTGAGCCACATTGTTGTATACGTTTAAAGTTTCTGCAAGGTTCGGATCACGGTAACTTGAAAAATTTATAGTGCCGTCGAAGGCTATCTGGGAAAAACATCCGTATGCTCCTCCCCTAACTCTAATGGCATTGTGCAAATAGTTGAGCGATAGTATTTTGCTCAAAACATTCATAGAACCGGTCCATTTAAAATCCGACTTGTTGAAGTTAAACGACTTGATAACATACTGCACCTTGCTTGAGCCAGTAAACGCTTCGTTTCTTGGCGTGAGGTTAAACGGCCACTCGGGCCAACTCTGCTGTTGCGACGGTAGTTTTTGGAAAACTTGGTCGTAAAGCGAAATCATTTTTTCGCGGTCGGATTCTTCGCTGGCAATCACCATTTTAAGGTGATTGCGGTTTATTAATGTGGAGTATGTTTTTTGGAGATTTTCAACAAGGCTGTCTACCTTTGAGTCGAAATTTTCGTTGAGGTCTTTGATAAAATAGAAATACTCAATACCTTCTACAAACTCGTTGATATACATGCTCTTATCGTAATACGAGTCGGCACGGTTGCGAACCAATGAGTATGGCGATGCCGAAGCTTCGGATTCAAGTTGCGAGGCAATGCGTGTAACCATCTCTTTTATGCGTTTGCGGTCGGTGAAGAGGGTGCGCAGAGCGGTTTCTTCAATAAGCGAAATGGCTTTTTCGGCGTTTTCAACGAGTGCTTTGGTAGAGAAACAGAACTTGGGAAAACAATCTTTTTCGCCATTTTTAACGGTAGAATATACACTAAAAGTGGTTGAGAATCCGCCGGTAACGGTTTTGAACATTGTGTCGAGAGCCTCGTACTTATAGTTTTCGGTGTCGAGTTTGCCGATGAGTTCGCTCAAGAGTGCAAGATATGGCAATTGGGCAAATTCCAAAGTTCTTGCTTCGAACATAAAATTGCAGTATACAATGCCGTTGGTGGCATCTTTGCGACAAATAATTTCGGCGTTGTCGCGTGATAAAACCTCAACTGGCAAATCCTCGGCGTTCGGATTTAGATCTTCGCGACAGAGTGTGGGTATACATTTAAGTTGTTCAGGTGTTTCCTCGGTGTTTTGAAACTCGTCTAACTCTTTGGTATCGCGGATAAGTTGGTCGATTTGTTCATCTGTTAGAGAGTTTTTGTAATCGGCTAAAAACTTTGCAGTTTTAGCTTCTGCCTCCTCTTCCATACCGGCTTTTGGTGCAAGTGTGGTGAGCAGCGAATGAGGATTGTCGATGAAATATTTCTTAATTATTTTTTCAAGATAACCTTGTTCAATGTCTTTTTTCAACTCGGCGAGCACGTCGGGAATTTCAAGATATTTGATAGCATCGTCGTCGTAAAGCCACGGCATAATAAGTTCAAACAGTAGTTTGATGCCTTTTTGGGCATCGTTGCCCTCACGGATTCCAAACTCGCGACGATTAACAACAGCATTTACAGTTTCGTGATCGATTCCGTTTTTAACTACGTTGTTTAACGTGTCGAAAATCAATTGTTTGAATTTTTCGCCGTCAGCTGCGTTGCACTGATGAGCTGTGAAAGTGAACACAGGTTGTTGCGAGTTTTCAAACGAAGCATCAATATCGCTTCCTAATCCCGAATTTTGAAATGCCTTACGTATTGCGCCAGATTCTTGATACACAAGCACATCGGCAAGAATGTCGATAGCAAGGCAAAGTTTGGTGTCGGTATTGAGACCTGTTACAAAACTCAACGACAAATATGATTCAGCGGCGGGGTCGGTTCCTTGTGCTGCTGAATAATAGCCTGAAATGGTTTTTGGAGCGTCGAAAGGTTTTTGCAAAGGAATGCTGTAATCGTAGCCATTGATTTGATATTTCGACAGATAGTCGCGGTCTAAGATTTCAAGTTCCTTCTCAAAATCGGCATCACCGTAGAAATATACATATGCGTTTTCGGGGTGGTAGAATTTTTTGTGAAACTCGATAAACTTTTCTTGTGTAAGTTTTGTAATTTCAGAAGGATAGCCGCCTGAGCATTTGCCGTATCCGTTGTCGGGAAATAATGTTTGACAAATACGGAAGTCGAGTTCGCGCATAGGATCGCTGAAAAAGCCCTTCATCTCGTTGTAAACCACGCCGGTATATGCCGGTTGTTCGTCGCGCGAGTTGAGCATAATTCGCCAACCTTCTTGTTTCATAATTCGAGGGTCACTGTAAATCAATGGGTTGAACACAGCATCCAAATACACGTCCATCAGGTTGAAATAATCCTTTTCGCAAATGCTTGCCACGGGATACATTGTTAGTTCGCCGCCTGTCATTGCGTTTAAAAACGTTGACAATGAGCCTTTTAGCAGTTGGTCAAAAGGACTTTTGACGGGATATTTTTTTGAACCGTTTAACACTGAGTGCTCCATAATGTGAGGAGTACCGCAGTCGTTGTCGGGTTGGGTTTTAAAAGTGATGCAGAATGTCTTGTTCTTGTCGCTATTGGCAATCTTTACAACACGTGCGCCGCTTTTTTTGTGGCGGAGCAGATAAATGTCGGCATCGGCGTATTTTACAAAACGTTTGTCTAAAAGTTCGTAATTATTGTTCATTGATTATTGATTTTGAATAAGTTTGGTAATTTCGGCAACCTTTTCGTCGAGCAGTTGCTTGGTTTTTGCCTCGCACAGCAGGCGAAGATAAGGCTCGGTGTTGCTCTTGCGGATATTGAGCCACCAATCGTCGTATTCCAAACGGTATCCGTCGAAATCTAAAAATACATTCGGTTCTTTTTGTGAAACATAGAATTTTCTAACGCGTTCCATAGCGCCGTCTTTGTCTTCGATTTTGAAATTGATTTCGCCTGAATTGTCGTAACGGCGAATTTCGTCAACAAGGTCGGCAAAGGTACGTCCCTCTTTTTTTACCTTGGCTGCCACCTGCAACATAATGCTACCGGCAAGCACACCGCTGTCGGAGAAAAAGAAGTCGCGGAAATAGTAGTGACCGGCATATTCGCCACCATATAATCCGTTGATTTCACGGAGTTTAGGTGCTGCGTTGGCGCGTCCTACTTTCCAAATATATGTTTCGGCACCAAACTTGGCAAGATACTCTTTTACCGAGTTTGATGTACGAATGTCTTCGATTACGAGTCCCGATTGATGTTTTTCTTCAAAGAAATAGCGACCCATAGCGGCAATAATCAAATCCGGCGGCACGTGACGACCTTTGTTATCAACAAATACCACACGGTCGGCATCGCCGTCGAAAACTACGCCAAGGTCTAAGCCGTTGTCTTTTACAAAGTTCTGCATTTGAACGGTGTTTTTGGGCAACAGCGGATTGGGTTCGTGACAAGGAAAATCGCCGTCCAATTTTTCGTTGATATATAATGGAGCATCGCCCCAAATATCTTTGGCAATGATAGAGCCAGCACCGTTGGAGCAATCTACACCGATTTTCAAACCGTCTAATCCGGCAAAATATTTCTTTTGAAATGCTATGTAATCGGCTTTGATGTCTTTAGCAATTACGTTACCTTTTTTAGCAACTGGTGTAACGGGTTGATTTGTAGCGTAATCGAGCAATTTTTCTAATCCTGTGCCGAGACCAACGGGCAATGCGTTTTCGCGCGAAATCTTTAAACCGTTGTATTCCTTTGGGTTATGACTTGCCGTAATTTGAACGCCTGCCTTAAAATTGTAGTTGGCAGTGGCAAAATATACCATCGGCGTGGTGGCGAGACCAATATCGTAAACATCTGCACCAGCGTCTGTTATGCCTCTTAAAAGTGCATCGTGAATTTCGGGCGATGAGTTGCGACCATCGCGACCAACTATAATTTGTTGTGTTTCAAGAAGTTTTGGAATAAAAAATCCAATTTTGTACACGTCGTCGGCATTGAAATCCTTGTTCCAAATGCCACGTATGTCGTATGCGTGAAATGCGTTTTTCATAACATTCTGATTTAAAATTGTTTATAATAGTTCAACTCCGTTTTCGGCTACTGCCTGATAAAACTGCGGGTCGATGTTAAATTCTTTTTTGTATGCCTTGGCAATGGTCTTTTTAAATTCTTCGGCGTTTTCTGCCTTTACGAGACTGATGGTGCATCCTCCAAAACCACCGCCCATCATACGTGAACCAAGCACATAATCCATTGATTCTGTTTGTGATACAAGAAAATCAAGTTCTTTGCAACTTACCTCGTACATTTGGCTGAGTCCGTAGTGACTTTGATAGATAAGTTTGCCAAATTCTTCAATTTCACCATTGTTGAGACGTTCGCACGCCTTGGTTACTCTTTCGTTTTCTTGTATTACAAAACGGCAACGGCGATATATGGTTTCCGAAATATTGCTCTTAATTTCATCAATCATATCTAATGTACAGTCGCGTAGTGATTTAACTTCCGGGTGAAGAGCTTTTACCTTGGCAACCCCCTCCTCTACTTCGCTGCGGCGTTTGTTGTATTCGCTCGAAGCCAATGAGTGTTTAACCATAGTATTGCAGAGAATAAACACATAACCGGGAATGTTGGCATTGGCATATTCGTGCAGCAACGAACGGCAATCGAGTTTGATACATTTGCCTTCTTTGCCAAAAATGCTGGCGTATTGATCCATAATGCCGCATTTTACACCTACATACTCGTGTTCGCTCTGCTGACCAATCTTTGCCATCTCTAACGGTGTGATGTTGAGATTGTTGAGTTGCGAAATTCCAAATGCTAAACCACTCTCCAATGCTGCCGACGACGACATTCCCGAACCAACAGGAATATCTCCGCCAAACACACAGTTGAATCCCGATATTTTGTAGCCTCGCTGCTGAATAATCTTGGTAACTCCAAAAAGATACGAAGCCCATTGCAAATCAGGTTTTTGCGTGTCGTTAAGACTAAACTCACATTGTTGCTTAAAATCTGTAGAATAGAGATTTACCTTATTGTCGTTGCGACGACCGATTGCAAAATAGATAGCTGCTGGAACGGCAGCCGGCAACACAAAACCTTCGTTATAGTCGGTGTGTTCGCCTATAATGTTGATACGACCCGGCGCACGTACAGCAATTTTTTCGCCTCCGAATTTTTCGTCGAAGGTTTTTTCGATGTGATTTAAAAGTGTATAGTTCATTTTGTTGCGATGTTTTAGCAATTCATTGTAAATGAGCAATCCCGACCATGCATCGGTGGCTCCGTAGATTTTTTGCTTTTGGGTTAGTTCGTCAGATTCCCAATTCGACAATTGTTGTGCCTTAGAAATGCGATATCCAAGCACAATACCATTGAGTTTTTTCAGACCGGCAACCTCTATACCAAACTGTTTTACAAAGTCTTGCAGTTCCACAAATCCGCCCGGAATGAAATTGCAATGCTTTTGCAGTCCCTTGATGTCGTCGCGTATGGCAACGCCTATTTTTTTGATATTTTTATTGGCGAGAAAATCTGCCACCTGTTGAGGAAGCCCTATACAACAAGTACGGAAAAGAAATGCCTTTTCCTGAGTAGACAACTGCAACAGCGCCACACCGTTCATTCTTCCCTTACGAAACGATGGTCGGGTTTCGGTGTCGAAGCCTATTTCGCTAAACGATGAGAGGTATCTGATGGCAGAATCCACTTTGTAAAGGTTGTCAACGATTACAATTTCGCCGTCGAAAGCCTTGATTGGCAGCCTATTTAACTGCTCGCTGCTTATAGTACTGAAAAATCTCTTCACTGTTTTTTATTCTTTAAATCCTGCCTGTGATAAAATGAAAGCGTAAATCATAGCTGTTTCTTTGTATCGGCTGTATCGTCCCGAAGCACCACTGTGTCCTGCTTTCATATTGGTGCTGAGATACAAAGGGTTGTTGTCGGTTTTAAGTTCGCGGAGTTTGGCTGTCCATTTTACGGGTTCCCAAAACTGCACTTGCGAATCGTGGAGACCGGTGGTCACAAGCATAGCCGGATAGTCTTGCTCTGTTACATTGTCGTAAGGCGAGTATGAGAGCATATAATCGTAATATTCTTTTTCGTTGGGATTGCCCCATTCGTCGTATTCGCCTGTGGTAAGGGGTATTGACGGGTCGAGCATTGTGTTAATCACATCCACAAACGGCACTTCGGCAATGATAGCCTTGTAAAGTTCGGGGTTTGTGTTGGCAATAACGCCCATCAGCAATCCGCCTGCACTTCCGCCTTCGGCAAATAGATGTTCGGGCGATGTATAATGCTCATTGATAAGAAATTGACTAACATCAACAAAATCGTTGAAAGTGTTTTTCTTTTTAAGCAGACGACCATTGTCGTACCATTCGTATCCGAGTTCGCTACCACCGCGAACGTGAGCTACTGCGTAGATAAATCCGCGGTCGATAAGACTGAAAATCGAACGATAATAACTATCCTCCTCGCACACACCATACGAACCGTAGGCGTAAAGCAGCAGATTGTTTTCGTTTTTCAAATCGATATCTTTCTTATACAGAATGGTTAACGGTATATCTACTCCATCGCGAGATTTGGCGTAAAGACGCTTAAGTTCATATTTTGATTTGTCGTAACCGGGCACTTGAGCTTCTTTCAAAACTGTTTTTTCCTTGGTTTTCATGTTGTAGTCGATAACCGAGGATGGCGTGGTAAACGATGAATAAATGTAGCGGAGATTGTCGGTAGAAGATTCGGGATTTTCGTCTAAAGTAACATCGTAAGAATCCTCACCAAAGTTGACAAAGTGACTTTCTTTGGTTTTGAGGTCGATAATTTCGTAAACGGTAAGACCATTTTTGCGTTCCTCAATTACGATAAAATTGTCGAAAACCTCGAAATCGGTGATATATACATTGTTGTCGTGCTGTTTGAAAATTGTGAACGATTCGGGATTGGCTGATTCCGACGACATTATGCAGAAATTTTTGCCATATTCGTTGGTTCTCATCCAAAAACGACCTGCACCGTGTTCGAGGTAATATTCTGTGCCGGGATTTCTTTTGCGAAAAATTTTAAACTCGGCATCGGGTGTTGACGAGTCTAAATACCTAACTTCGGTAGTGTTGGTGCTGTAATGTGTGAGAAAAATATATTTGCCCGATTTGCTTTTGTCAAGAAGAAGATCGTAAGTGTCGTCGTCTTCGTAAAATAACTCTTCGTCAGATTTATTGTGTTGATTTACAGTGTGTTTGAATAGTTTAAAACTGCGGAGAGTAACAGGGTCGATGGCTATGTAGAAAAGCTTTTCGGAGTTTGCCGAAAATTCCATTTGACCGTCGGTGTCGGGAATACGTTCAATCAGGTTTCGTTTTCCGCTGATTTGTTTAAAATTGATTTCGTATTTGCGGCGCGAAATGGTGTCGAGAGCGTAAGCAAGCACATCGTTGTCGGGACTCACCACCACATTGTCAACGTCAACATAAGAATATTTTTTAGCTATATCGTTGACATTCAGCAATATTTCTTCTGCCGAATCCAAATGTTTGCGACGACAATAGATTTCGTATTCTTGGTCTTTTTCGTAACGGATATTGTAATAATAGCCATTGTCGAAATAGGGCACTGTGTTGTCGTCTTCTACTATGCGGCTTTGAAGTTCTTTATAAACTTTGTCGATTAGTTTTTGATACGGTTTTTTGAAATTTTTGTCTAAATAATCATTTTCAGCCTTGATGTAGGCCATTACTTCAGGATCTTTTCTGTTGTTCATCCAATAGTAGTTGTCGGTGCGGGTGTTGCCAAACTCCTCAAACTGCTTTGGATTTTTTGCTGCTTCAGGTGTATTGCGCTGAAACAGACTGCAAGAACTTGCCATTGTTAACAATATAATTTGAAATAGAAATATGCGTTTCATTTTCGTTTTTTATGTAAAAACTTGAAAATTAATGTTTTAGATAATCACTTCTTCTTTTTACTATTTGTGCAAAGTTATTATTATTTTTTGTAAAAACTGACAAACAGAGCGAAAAAAAAACCCGAGCATTTAACCCGGGTTTCTTTACTTTATAAGATAATATTTAACTATTTGAGTTTCAATTCTTTTACTATGTCCTCAATTTTTTTGTCGCACTCTTGTTGAGCGGCTTCGATACCGTCGGCATCTTTGAGGGGAGCTTTCACACCAAAATAGAACTTGATTTTTGGCTCTGTGCCCGAAGGACGGATAGAAATTTTGGTGCCATCTTCTAAGAAAAACTGCAACACATTGCTCTTGGGCAGGTTGATGTTTTCTTCTTCACCGTCGAAAAGACTTGATGCCTTGCGTGTGAGGTAGTCTTTGATTAATACCACATTGCTGCCGTTGATAAGTGCGGGCGAATCTTTGCGGTAGTTTTCCATCATGGCTTGAATCTCTTCTGCGCCTGATTTTCCCTCTTTTACCACGTTGACGAGTGACTCACGGTAATAGCCAAATTCTGCATAAATGTCTGACAAAAGTTGGTACATAGTTTTGCCCTTGTCGGCTGCCCATGCGGCTGCTTCAGCAATGAGCGAACAAGCTACAACAGCATCTTTGTCGCGAACAAATTCGCCGGCAAGATATCCGTAACTTTCTTCACCGCCACCGATAAATGTGGTGCGTCCTTCGTTGCTCTTGATGGTGTCGGCAATATACTTGAATCCGGTAAGCACGTCGTAGCATTCTACACCAAACTTGTCGGCAATAGCTTTTAGCAACTCGGTGGTTACTATGGTTTTAACTATATATTGACGACCGTTGAGTTTGCCGTTTTCTTTCCATTTGGTGAGCAAATAATATGTGAGAATTGAGGCTGTTTGGTTGCCGTTGAGAAGTACCATTTCGCCTTTGTTGTTTCTAACAGCTATGCCCACGCGGTCGGCATCAGGGTCGGAAGCCATCACGAGGTCGGCACCTTTCTTTTCGGCAAGACGAATTGCAAGTGTCAATGCCTCAGCGTTTTCGGGGTTGGGCGAAACAACTGTGGGGAAATTGCCGTCGGGTGTGCATTGCTCTTTTACTGTAAAGATGTTTTCAAACCCTTTCATTTTGAGGATTTCGGGAACAAGACGTACGCCTGTGCCGTGAATCGGGGTGTAAACAATCTTTATATCTTTGTGTTTTTTTATTTCTTCAGGACTGAGGGTCAAAGAGTTAACCTTGTCTAAGTAGATTTTGTCAAAATCTTCGCCAAGTATTTCGATTAAAGCGGGATTGCCTTTGAACTTAACGTCCTCTACCTTTACCTTTGCTGCCTCGTTTACGATGTTAATATCGTGAGGAGCAATTACTTGACCGCCGTCTTCCCAATATGCTTTGTAGCCGTTGTATTCTTTTGGGTTGTGACTAGCGGTAATCATTACACCGCTTTTACAACCGAGTTGACGAACTGCGAAACTGAGTTCGGGTGTAGGTCTGAGCGAATCGAACAGATATGCCTTAATTCCATTGGCAGAAAATATGTCGGCGCAAGTTTTGGCAAAAAGGTCCGAATTGTTTCTGGAATCGTGAGCGATAGCCACTTTAATCTGCTGTCCGTGGAAAGCTTTCAACAAATAGTTGGCTAAGCCTTGTGTAGCCATACCTACAGTGTAGATATTCATTCTGTTGGTGCCCACGCCCATAATGCCGCGCATACCGCCTGTGCCGAATTCCAAACTTTTGTAAAAACATTCAACAAGTTCTTTTTCGTTGTTTTCCATAAGGTCTTTCACCTGAGCTTTGGTGTTATCGTCGAACTTGTCGCTGAGCCACTCTTTAGCTCTCGCAATTATTTCTGCATCTACTGCCATAATTGATGTCGATGTTAAATTATTAGAATGAATGTTTGTTGTGTAAATTTAGTTTTGTAAAATTATGGATAGTTTTTTTAAAAGTCAATATTTCTACGGATTTTTTTTGTTTTTTTTTGCAAATAAAAAAGGGGAAACCATCAAGGCCCCCCCTTTTTAAAATCATTATGATTAAACTATTCCGAAACTACTTCGAATTCGATGTTAGCTTTAACATCTTTGTAAAGTTTAATGGTAGCTTTGTATTTGCCAATTTCTTTAATGTTGGCTTCGTCGGCGATAGTGATAGTTTTTCTATCTACCTCAATACCATTCTTAGCGAGAGCCTCAGCAATCTGGATGGTGTTAACCGATCCGAAGATTTTGCCTGTGGTAGAAGTTTTAGCGCCGATTTTGATCTCTTTGCCTTCGATTTGAGCCACTTTAGCGAGTGCCTCGTTGCGAAGTTTTTCTTCTTTGTGAGCCTGTTGTTTCT
This sequence comes from Bacteroidales bacterium, assembly GCA_017962175.1. Lineage (GTDB taxonomy): Bacteria > Bacteroidota > Bacteroidia > Bacteroidales > UBA3824 > UBA3824. The sequence continues at coordinate 17,730 of JAGCVU010000096.1, forward strand.
TGTTTTCTGCAAGAATTTTCTTTGCAGATTCAGTTGCCACTGTGGCTATACCTTTGGGAATCAAAAAGTTGTTGCCGTAACCGTCTTTTACAGTAACGATATCGCCCTTTGAGCCTAACTGGTTATAGTCTTGTTTTAATATAATTTCCATTGCTTAATTCGGTTTAATTATTTCAACAAATCGGTTACGTAAGGAAGCAATGCAAGGTGACGAGCACGTTTGATTGCTACTGAAAGTTTTCTCTGGAACTTCAAAGAAGTACCGGTGATACGACGGGGAAGGATTTTGCCTTGCTCGTTGAGAAATTTTTTCAAAAACTCAGGGTCTTTGTAATCGATGTATTTGATACCGTTCTTTTTGAAACGGCAATATTTTTTCTTTCTGATTTCCACCGACGGGGGGGTGAGATATCTGATTTCGCCTTGATCTGTTGCCATGATTATTCCTCCTTATTATCTACGGGTTGTTCTGATTTGGGTTCTTCTACGGTTTTTTCAGCTTCTTGAGCGGGAGCTTGTGAACGTTTTTGAGCACGTTTTGCAGCGTACTCTACAGCGTGTTTGTCGAGGGCTGTAGTAAGCCAACGAATTACACGTTCGTCACGTTTGAGCTCAACGTCGAATTTTTCAATAAGCGACGGTTCTGCTTTGAATTGAAGGAGTTGATAAAAACCGGTGCTCTTGTGTTCTACCGGGTAAGCCAATTTTTTCAAGCCCCAATTTTCTTCGTGTACAATCTCTGCACCGCCGTTTGTGAGGATTGCTTTGAATTTGTCAACCGTTTCCTTCATCTGTTGGTCAGACAAAACGGGAGTCATAATGAAAACGGCTTCGTATTGTTTTTGCATAAATGTAATTAATTATTGTTGTTTAAAATTTTTCGGGTGCAAAAGTAGAGGTTATTTTTTTAACGTGCAAATTTTCTGTGCCTTTTTTTAATTTTTTTTTCATTCATAAAAATGAACATAATGAATGAGACCTTTTTTTTAATTGCGGCGTATATGCTAATGTAACACTCACAGATATAATAGCAACATAAAGGTTTAAACAGACTTTTTGCATAACTCATCAAACTTATATTTTTTAGCCGGATTTGTTCCGGCTTTTTTTATATATTTGCAAAAAAATTGCAAATGAAACGAATATTTTCTTCAATTATAGCATCAATTGCCTTTGTGTCAACCACTTTGGCTGATACCCTACCCTACTACGGCGATTCGGTACGCAACGTTCAGTTTTTCCCAACCGAAGAGTTTGTCAATAATCAATCGGCTCTTTCGGCGTTGGAGAACGAACAGAGTTTAAACATTATATATATAGTGTCGCTCGTGGTGCTGATAATCATTGCCGTGGCGGTGTGGTATCTGCAAAATCTTAAAAATAAGCAATACTCCAAAATTGTTGTACTGCAAAACCAAGAACTTCAACGTACCAAATATCAGAGCGATATGTTTGGTTATGTGCTCAATGCTGCTCAATTTCCGTGCTGCTTGGTGGATACAGATGGCAATATTTCGTGGTGCAACGAGGCTTTTTCTACTTTCTATGGCAAAAAATCGGGCAATTTCGATATTTTTTCGGGCACTGACGCTGAATTTGACCGCAAAACCGTTGGAGATGCCACTGTACCGTCAACTTTTCACGTGAGAATCAAGGACACTTACGGTAAGGTTTCCGGTTTTAAACGTACCATAGTGCCCATCAAAGATTCTAACGGAACCAAAAATTACGCCGTGATGGAAAACATCGCAGTGTAATTATCCTGCCACTTCGGCTTTAAGATCCAAATATGCTTTCGTAAAATACGCTCCCACAGCGGGTTCGCGATATTCCGAACCGTAAGGATTGTGGGTAACGCGCAATATCGGCGGCGCTTGGATACGTTTTGCAACCGATAGTCCTTTGTATTTTTTGTACCAATTTTCAAGGTCGTCGCAAAAATCTTTTGCCGTGGGAAATTTCACTTTGATAAATTCTTCGGTGAGCGGCGATGGCTTGTTACCATTGAGTTCGGCAGCAAGTTTGCCCTCAGAATATAGTTTGAGGGCGGTGTGGAGTGCAAGCGGAGTATTGCGTTCGCGCCAAGCGGCAAACAGACGGTCGTGATAGGGATAGATAATCGGGTCGCCTTTATCTTGGTCAACATTCTGATTGTCACTAAGTTCTGCTGATGGAACAATTTCCAAAACTTTTTGCGGAACAATTTCCCCGTGGGTAGATTTTTCGTTGATATAGCGGCAAAGGTCGTAAACTTGGTGTTTCCAAAGGTCGCCAATTGCGCCAAAAAATCCCGAAACATCACCGTAGAGGGTTGCATAGCCTACTGTACATTCTGTCTTGTTGCCGTTGTTGGTAAAAACTCCGTTCCACGCACTTGCAATGGCGGCAAGCACACGGCTACCACGGTCGCGAGCCTGAACGTTTTCGATATTAAACGATGAGAGTTTGAGTTCGATCTCCTCCCCTGCCGCGTTTTTGGGTTTTAAGCCATCTATTTGACGTTTAGATAGTTCCACACTTTCGCCAATTGGCACAGATGTGTACCAACAGCCGATATTTTTGGCTAAATTTTCTGCTATCTGTATGGTAGTCTGCGAATTAAACTTGGTGGGCATATTTACCAAAAGAAGATTTTCCGGTCCGATTGCCTCGGCATAAAGTGCTGCGGCAAGGGTGGAATCTACACCTCCGCTTGCGCCTATTACCACGTGTTGCAATCCGCATTGACTCAGGAATATACGAATGCCGTAAATGAGCGCGGCGTGAAGTTGTGCCATTTCAGTTTGCGGTTCGGTAATTGCTTGGTTTTCAGTTTCTTCGCCTTTTATCTGACCGTTTTCGTAGTTGATAGCCACCAAATCTTCTTCAAAAGCGGGCGACTGGCGGATAACGTTTCCTTGTTGGTCGTAAACTGCTGATATTCCGTCTAAAACATAAACATTTTTACCAGTATTAGCCACGCCAATTCCGCCGCAGTAAATCAACGGCATTGCGTATACACAAGCCTTGGTTTCGATACGTTGGTAAATTTCATCTTTTTTGCCATTATAAAACGGTGTGGATGAGATATTTACAATTATTTCGGCAGCGGGACTTACTTCGTGACGCAATTTCAATATTTCGTTTCCAAGATTAATGGCAAAGTTAATATTGTGAATTTCAATTGGTTCGGTGGTTACACCTGCATACTGTACGGGTGCGGCAAAATGCCGACATTCGTCGTAAGAGAGCGAAGTTTTGATACGGTAGTTTGTGCGTCCGTTTTGGGCAATGCAAGCCACGTTGAGTTTGGCTCTACGACCCGTGGGCAAAATAAAACTTTTGCCAAATACGGTTTCGTAAAACGCTATTGTTCCGAACACTATCGAAAGTTTTTGGTCGCTGAGGGCGGCAAGTTTTGCGTTGTAAAATTCGCAATCAGATATAAAGTCGTCTTCGTCGAGAATGTCGCCCAAAAGTTTGCCCGGAATCACAAGTTCGGGAAAAATCAAAAGGTCGGCAGATTGAGCCTTAGCCTTGGCAACTATTTCAGCGCAACGGGCAAAGTTTTGAGCAGGTTTGCCCGATAAAATTTCGGTTTGTGCGTACAGTATCTTCATATCAAAATTTTTTCTCTATAATATTCTATTGCAAATATAAGCATTTTTTTGTTTGGCGTATTTTTTTTTAAATTTTTGTTGTTTTGGCTAATCTATTGATTATTAGATAGATGTTATTTCTTTCAAAATTCAGTGTTTTACGTAAAATATTTTTTTTATGTTAAAAAAACGTTTTGTCATCGGGTACACCTTTATATATATAGAAAAGTTTTTTAATTTTGCCTTTCAGTTAAAAACACAGATTTAAATAAATAAACATCAACGAAATGAACATTTCATACTCTTGGTTGAAAAAATACATAAACTGCGATTTAGACGCCGACACAGTGTCTAAGATCCTCACAAGCAC
>JAGCVU010000097.1 GCA_017962175.1 Bacteroidales bacterium
CCACCAATTCCTTTATCTTATTCTCCAACGCCGGTCCGCGGAGGTTTTTGGCGATGATGATGCCGTCTTGGTCGATAAGGAAGTTCATCGGGATGGATTCTAATTCGTAAACGGTGGATGCCTCACCATACCAGCCTTTGTAGTCGCATACGTGCGATGTCCACGAGAGTTGGTCTTTTTCGATGGCCTTGGTCCACGCGCTCTTGTTGTTGTCGAGCGAAACCGAAAAAATCTCGAATCCTTCGCCAGATTTAAATTTTTTATCGTGGTAAGCATTGTAGACAGCCACAACGTTGGGGTTTTCTCTCCGGCAGGGTCCGCACCACGATGCCCAAAAATCTATCAGCACAAGTTTGCCTTTGAGCGACGAAAGTTTCAGCACTTGGTCGTCGGGAGTTTTAGCGGATATTTCGGGAGCCTTGTCGCCGATATTAAGTCCCACGTTTTGAGCCACGCCCAGCATAGGCAGCAGTAAAATTGCAATTATAAAAAAAATCTTATTCATAATACTATAATATTAAGGTGTTTTGTTATTATAACGGATAATGCCGATAAAAATTGCAGGGCTCGTTGATGTAAAATATTATCCGCTATTATTCAATTAGTTACAAAAAAAATCGAAATTTTATTAAATTATTTTTAAGATTTAATGCCGTATACGAGATTTTTGACGTACTTTTGTTGCTTGAAAAATACTTTATTTGTACAACGATAATTAAAAAACAAGTAATCTGCTATGAAAGGATTCTTTAAAAGTTCTATCGGGAAAAAACTGATAATGAGTATATCAGGTTTGTTCTTGATATTGTTTCTGCTATTCCACCTGTGTATGAACGCGGTGGTATTGTTTAGCGAATGCGCCTACAACAGTGTTTGCGCGTTCCTCGGCTCCAACTGGTATGCCGTTGCCGGCACGGTGATACTCGCCGCCGGATTTTTGGTGCACATCGTTTACGCGTTTGTGTTGACGATTCAGAACCGCAAGGCTCGCGGCACCGACCGCTACGACAGCCAGAATCTTCCCAAAGAAGTGGAGTTCGCTTCGAAGAATATGCTCGTTCTCGGCATCATTATCTTCTGCGGACTTATCACCCACTTTGGTCAGTTTTGGGCTAAGATGATGTTCGCCGACCTTATTGGCTGCGAAGAGGCTGAGAGTCTCTCTACCAACGGCGCTTATTGGATCAACTACTATTTCCACGAGTGCGGCGCATTAAGCATCGTGCTTACAGTAGTTTACCTCATTTGGTTCGCTGCCCTTTGGTTGCACTTGAACCACGGTTTTTGGAGCGCATTCCACACCGCTGGCCTTAGCAACAAGACTTGGATTCCTCGTCTCAAATGCATCGCCAAATGGTTCAGCACCATCGTTTGCTTAGGTTTTGCAGTTATCGTAATCTACGCTGCTTGTGGCGGAATCAAAGTTCCCCAAGGCTGCTGCAAAGACAAACAGGCTGTTGAATGTCAGCAAAGCACTCAGACTCCCTGCCAACAAGAGTCTAACAAATAATCTTAATCCATCATCTTAAAAAGAAAGAAACAATTATGGCACAATTGGATTCAAAAATACCAGAAGGCGATTTGAAAGACAAATGGAAAAACTATAAAGAACACCAGCATCTTGTAAATCCCGCCAACAAAAGAAAAATAGATATAATTGTAGTAGGCACAGGCTTGGCAGGCGCATCGGCAGCCGCTTCGTTTGCCGAGATGGGCTTCAAAGTAAAGGCATTCTGCTATCAGGATTCGCCCCGCCGTGCTCACTCTATCGCCGCTCAGGGCGGTATCAACGCTGCTAAAAACTATCCCAACGACGGTGACTCGGTTTACCGCCTTTTTTACGATACAATCAAAGGTGGCGACTACCGTGCACGCGAAGCCAACGTTTACCGCTTGGCAGAAGTTTCTAACTCTATCATCGACCAGTGTGTGGCTCAGGGAGTTCCGTTTGCCCGTGAATACGGCGGACTCTTGGCTAACCGCTCTTTCGGTGGTGCCCTCGTATCACGTACATTCTACGCCCGTGGTCAGACGGGTCAGCAACTTCTTCTTGGTGCATACTCAGCCCTCAGCCGTCAGATTGGTTTGAAAAACGTTGAAATGCACACCCGTTGCGAAATGATGGACCTCGTTATGATTGATGGTCGTTGCCGTGGTATCGTTGCCCGCGACCTTCTCACTGGCGAAATTTCATCTCACTTTGGACACTGCGTAGTATTGGCTACTGGTGGTTACGGCAACGTTTACTTCCTCTCTACCAACGCTATGGGCAGCAACGGTTCTGCCGCTATGAAGGCTTACCGCAAGGGTGCTTATTTTGCAAACCCCTGTATGGTGCAGATTCACCCCACCTGTATTCCTCAGCACGGCGACTTCCAGAGCAAACTTACCCTTATGTCGGAATCGCTCCGCAACGACGGCCGCATCTGGGTTCCCAAAAAGAAAGAAGATGCCGAAAAACTCCGCAAAGGACAAATCAAGGCTTCTGACATTAAAGACGAAGACCGCTACTTCTACCTCGAAGAGCGTTATCCTGCATTCGGTAACCTCGTTCCCCGCGACGTGGCTTCACGTAACGCAAAAGAACGTTGCGACGCAGGTTTCGGCGTTAACTCTACCGGCAACGCTGTATTCCTCGACTTTAAATACGCTATCGAACGTCTTGGAAAAGATGTTGTTGAGCAACGCTACGGCAACCTCTTCCAGATGTACCAAAAAATCACCGACACCGACCCCTACAAAGAGCCGATGATGATTTACCCCGCTATCCACTACACAATGGGTGGCCTTTGGGTCGATTACGAACTTTCTACCACAGTTCCCGGATTGTTTGCAGCAGGCGAAGCCAACTTCTCCGACCACGGTGCCAACCGTCTTGGTGCTTCGGCACTTATGCAGGGTCTTGCCGACGGTTACTTCGTATTGCCTTACACTGTTCAGGAATACTTGGCCGACCAGTTCAACGTTCCCCGTATCAACCCCAAAGAAAACGATGCATTCAAGAAAGCCGAAGACGACGTTAAGGCTTATATCAAGAAACTTATGGACGTTAAGGGCGACGAATCGGTAGACTCATTCCACAAACGCCTCGGACACATTATGTGGAACAACGTTGGTATGGCTCGTACAAAAGAGAGCCTCGAAACCGCCATCAAACAAATTCAGGAACTCCGCGCAGAATTCTGGAAAAAAGTTCACATCCCAGGCAAAGCCGACGAACTCAACAACGAACTTGAAAAAGCCAACCGCGTGGCCGACTTCCTCGAACTTGGCGAACTTATCGCTCGCGACGCACTCCACCGCAACGAATCGTGCGGCGGTCACTTCCGCGAAGAGAGCCAAGACAACGGCGAGGCCAAACGCGACGACGCTAACTTTATGTACGTTGGCGCTTGGGAATACAAAGGCGAGAACCAAGAACCTGAACTTCATAAAGAAGACTTGAACTATCAGTTTATTAAAGTTCAGACAAGAAACTATAAGACAGGTAAATAGTTACCGCATCAAAATTTTCAAACAAACTTAAATTGAATCAAAAATGTCAGAAAATAAAGGTTTGAACTTGACTTTGAAAGTTTGGCGGCAGAAAGACCGTCATTCAAAAGGTCAATTTAAAGAATACAAAGTGGAGAACATATCCACCGAGGCATCGTTCCTCGAAATGGTAGACATACTCAACGAGCAACTCATCAACACCAACGACCCCGACGGCCCTGTGGCATTCGACCACGACTGCCGCGAAGGTATCTGCGGTATGTGCTCGCTATTTATCAACGGCCGCGCTCACGGACCAGACGATGCTATCACCACCTGCCAGTTGCATATGCGCAAATTCAAAGACGGCGAAACTATCACAATCGAACCTTGGCGTTCGGGCGGTTTCCCCGTTATCAAAGACCTTATGGTAGACCGTAGCGCATACGACAAAATTATGCAGGCAGGAGGCTTTGTTTCGGTATCTACCGGCGGAGTTCCCGACGCTAACGCAATTCCTATTCCCAAGGCTGATGCCGACGAGGCTATGGATGCTGCCGCTTGTATCGGTTGCGGTGCTTGCGCTGCCACCTGCAAAAACGGCTCTGCAATGTTGTTCGTTTCGGCAAAAGTTTCGCAACTTGCACTCCTTCCCCAAGGCAAAGTTGAGGCTGCCAAACGTGCCAAAGCAATGGTTGCCAAGATGGACGAACTCGGTTTCGGAAACTGCACCAACACCGGCGCTTGCGAACTTGAATGTCCCAAACAGGTATCAATCTCGCACATCGCCCGCTTGAACAGAGAATTCCTCAAAGCCAATATCAAAGACTAATTCTCTTTAAGAATTGAAATATAGACAGTTGACAATGAAAGTTGTCAACTGTCTTTTATTATAAAAATATGGACGAATACAATAATAACACCATCAACCGCTGTCAAGAACGATTTTCACGTTATCGTTCGGCACTTAAACGCCTTAGCGAAGCCATTTTGGAATACGAGGAGGCCAACGACGAAACCGAAATCATAAAATCGATGATGCGCGATTCGATAATCAAGCGTTTTGAGTTTACCTTTGAACTTGCTTGGAAGGTAATGAAAGACTATGCCGAATACAACGGTTACGAAGGTATGGCAAATAGTCCGCGCAATGCAATACGTCTTGCCTTACAGATGGGCATAATTACCAATCCTTCTTGGATGTCGATGTTAGAATCGCGCAACACAATGGCTCACGTTTACGATGAAGAAGAAGCCGACTCGGTAATAAACGACTTAATGCGTTACCACAATCTGTTTGTAGCATTTGAACAATCAATGACAAAACAACTTTTCCCCGGACAGCAATGAAATACGGTCTCGACGACAAATATTTCGACAAACTGATAAGCGTTTTTCCCCGCCATCCCGAAGTTGAGAGCGTAATACTCTATGGTTCGCGTGCCAAGGGCAATTACAAGCCATTTTCGGATATCGACATTACACTCAAAGGTTCTAATCTCACACGTCAACATTTAGGGCAGATTTTTACCGAAATCGACGATTTGCTGTTGCCATATTTCCTTGATATTTCCATCTACGATAAACTCACAGATAAAGGGTTTATTGAGGCGATTGATAAAACAGGAGTGGAGATATATCGTAAGGAATAATTAAACTATAACAATATGAATGACAATACATTAAACGTAATCGACAAATTGCTTCAAAACCATGTTCTTTTGTATCTCATCATAGGAATTGTGGCTTTTATAGTAATCGTTATTCTGTTGGGTTTTAAAACGAGCAAAACCAAAGGCGAATACGGAGAACAATACGTAACAAAACTTCTTAACTCGTTAGACAAAAAAAATTACATCATTCTAAACGATATTATTCTCCGTACATCAGACAACAATACTACACAAATAGACCACATTGTAGTGTCAACTTTCGGTATCTTTGTAATAGAAACAAAAAATTATTCTGGGTGGATTTTCGGAAAAGAAAAATCTGAAAATTGGACACAAACAACTCGATTTAGTAAAAACCAATTCAGGAACCCAATAAAACAGAATTGGGCTCACATATTTGCCTTAAAATCATTACTTTCTAATTATGGTAACATTCCATTTTATCCAATAATAGCATTCGTGGGTTCTGCACAACTGCGTAATGTTCAATCAGATACTCCTGTGGTTTACGGCTACGACATATTGGATGTAATAAAAAGGTCATCAACAAATACATATCTGACAGAAACAGAGATACAATCAATAAATGATTTGATACTGACCAATAATATCACCAATAAAGAAACTAAAAAAGAACACATACACAATATCCAAAGGAATATAATAGAAAGGGAAACTTTAATGGAAAATTGTATCTGTCCAAAATGTGGTGGCGACCTCAAAATTCGTGAAGGTGTTAACGGAAAATTTTTTGGTTGTTCAAACTATCCAAAATGTAAATTTACTATGCCTTATTAATATTTCGAACTCCGGATTTTTCAAGAAAATACGGAGTACAACTCCGGATTTTACAAGAAAATAAGGAGTACGATTTTTATAAAACTCTAAATATAAACTCTTTATAAAAAATCCATCCCTACTATCGTTAATTTCGATAGCAACAATAGCAAAAACCATATATCGTTGCTTTATTGTTTGACAAATTATCACGAACTTTGCCAAAAATTTGAAGCACAATGGAACTTAGACAATTAAAATACTTTGTTGCAGCGGCAAAATCGCTCAATTTTTCAACAGCAGCCAAAAGTCTGAATATTACCCAAAGCACTCTAAGCCAGCAGATTAAACAGTTGGAATACGAACTTGGCGACGACCTTTTTTACCGCACAAGTCACGAGGTAACTCTCACAGAATCAGGCAGTGCGCTACTTCCGTACGCCATCAAAACCGTGAGCGATGCCGACAACTGCCGCCAGAGGGTAGACGATATCAAATCAATATCCTCTGGCAGCCTAAATATCGGAGTTACATATTCGTTTGGTCAGATACTCATAGAAACCATTTTCAACTTTACAAAACTATATCCAGGCATCAAACTATCAATCTATTACAAAACAATGGAAGAACTCACCGAAATGCTCCAAAAACGCGAATTGGATTTCTTCCTTGCCTTCCGTCCTGCCGAAAACAGCCGCGACATTGAGCATCAGGTATTGTTCAACAATAGTCTCGCCGCCATAATGCGCTACGGACATCCCCTTGCCCAAAAAGAATCGGTAACATTCTCCGACCTTGAACCTTACACATTTGTAATGCCGTCAAAAGGACTTCAAGCACGCAACACCTTCGACGAGATATTCCGTTACGAAGAGCGCCGCTTGAAAGTAAACATCGAAATCAACGAAGTGAACATGCTTCTGAAACTTGTGGAGAGCAGCAACCTGCTCTCGATACTCTCAGAATCTACCATACACAACTACTTAGACCTCAAAGCCGTGCCCATCAATTCGCCCCAAAACGAGATGCAGGGCTGCATACATTTTCTCAAAAACGACTACCGCAAGCACTCAGCCGTAGAGTTTATCAAAATGCTCCGCGAAAGCGACACCGTAAAAAAATACTGTATGATTGGATAAAAA
>JAGCVU010000098.1 GCA_017962175.1 Bacteroidales bacterium
GTAATGGTGATAATTCTTTGTCCCACGGCTACGGCGGCTGTGGTAATCACTACCAAACTGGGCGGCAGTGCTGCAAGTATCACCACATATACGCTTCTTGCCAATATGACTGTGGCTGTGGTGATTCCTGTGCTTTTTCCGCTGATAGAGCCGCAAGAGGGTGTGAATTTTTGGGATGTGTTTCTAACTATATTGTCGAAGGTGTTTCCGCTGTTGGTTTGTCCGATGATACTGGCGGAACTGCTGCGTCATGTTACACCCAAGGCACATGCTTTTTTGCTGAAATACAGCGGATTGTCGTTTTATATTTGGGCGTTTACTCTTACCACTCTTTTGGCTAAAACCGTTAAAACAATTTTGGAAACTCCTGAAAACTACCATATTGACATAATGATGGCAGTGGCGGCTATGATAATCTGCATAGTGCTTTTTGTTTCGGGCAAAAAAATCGGTTCGCACTTCAACGACCGCATCAGCGCGGGTCAGGCTATTGGTCAAAAAAACACCACATTCTCTATCTGGGTGGCGCAGACCTATTTGAACCCATTGTCGGCTGTGTGCAGCGGGTTTTATATCATTTTTCAAAATTTGTTTAATAGTTGGCAGTTGCAGAAGAAACGCAAGATGGATGAGGCTCAAAAGGCTTCTACTCCATCCTGAAACTCTTCTTTACAAAATCTAAATATTTTTTAGAGAATAGATTCCCTGCCTCTTTGGTGTAGCGTTTTTGAGTGAAAACTTCGGCGAGGTTGTTGAGATTGTTTTGCTTAACTATCTCTTTGATTTTGTCAAGGTTCTCAAAATCAGAGTAATATTTGTTGATATCCTCGTCGGTGTATTGCTTGTAGGTTTCGAAATGGAGCACTGCCTCGTATGGTAAACGTTCGGTCAAAGGAGGTTCTTCGGCAGGATAACCAGCGGTCATAGTTACTACAGGCACCACACCTTTGGGAAGGTTGAGCACTTTGGCAATCTCTTCGGCGTTGTACATAGTGGTGCCGAGAAAGCATATTCCAAGTTCGTGATATTCAGCCTCTACAGCTGCGTTTTCGGCAGCAATAATGGTGTCGGTGAGGGCTGTGGAGAACCACAGAAAATTGTCGTAGCAAGGTTCTGTACCTCTGAGTTTGCACCAATGCGAAAACCTATTGATGTCGGCGCAGAAGGTAATTACAAGCGGGGCGTGTTCTACCATAGGTTGGTTAAAATGCAGAGGCATAAGCTGTTGCTTGATTTTTGGCTGCGAGGTGATTACTATGCTGTATAGTTGCATATTGCCAGTATTGCTTCCTCTTATGGCAGCTTTTACAATCTTTAATAATATATCGTCGTCAACAGTGCGAACCGATGAGTATGCTCGAATACTTTTATGGCTGTGAATTATGCTTTTCATTTTGAATGATTGTTTCGTTAGTAATAAATGGTGGCAGTAAGGTGACGGTTGCCTCCGCAATTGCGAAATTCGCAAAGATAGATTCCTTGCCAAGTGCCGAGGTCGAGATGTCCGCCGGCGATTGGTATATTAAGCGACACGCCCATGAGCGACGATTTGAAATGCGCCGGCATATCGTCAGAGCCTTCAAGGTCGTGCGAGTAGTTGGCGCTTTCGGGTATTAGACGGTCAGAAATGCCTTCCATATCGTAGCGTACCGAGGGGTCGGCATTTTCGTTGATACTCAGCGCTGCCGAGGTGTGCTTGAGAAAAAGATTCAGAAGCCCGGTTTTGGGAAGAGTGCCAAGTTGTTCGATTATTGTCTTGGTAATCAGATGATAACCGCGACTAACAGCTGGCAGTACTATGTTTTTTTGTACTATCATTTAGACTTTTGATTTAATCAGTTTTCTTAATTATTTTACAAATATCAAAAAAAATATGACTTGATGTTTATTATTTTCTCAAAAAAACTTAAAATTTAATATTGAGGGGTAATGATAATTCTCTCTCCGCCGCTTTTTTTTGTACATTTGCGCCGAATAATTAAACAAAAATGCAGTATTCAATCAAGGAAATAGCAAATCTTACTGGTGTAAACGCCTTTACCATACGTATTTGGGAAAAGCGTTACAACCTTGTGTCACCTGTTCGCACCGACACCAATATCCGTGTGTATTCGCAGTCAGACCTACACAAGATACTTGCCGTGGCAATGCTTGTGAAACGTGGATTTAAGATTTCGGAGGTGGCAGGTCTTTCGCCTGAGCAACTTAGCGAAAAACTACGTGCGCTTGAAACTATGCAAGACGATTCTGAATCAAAAATCAACGCATTGCTTACAGCCGCCGACCGTTTTGATGAGCAGCAGTTTGAAAAATTGCTCAACCGCGACATTCTTTCATCGGGATTTGAAAAGGCCATGATCGACACCGTTGTGCCTATGGTTACGGCTTTGGAACAGAGATGGATACTTAGTCCTATGTTTCAGAGCGTTAAGCAATTTGCCTACGACCTTATACGCCGCAAGATTATTATTGCTGCCGACAATGAACCATCGGGTAGTGCGCGTAATAAATTTTTGGTGTTTTCTACTCGTGGCGACGACTGCGAAATGGTGCTGATGTTTGCCGCTTATATCATAAAAAAATATAGATTTCCGCTTGTTTATATCGGCGACAATATTGATATCGATACTGCCCAACTCGCAGCCAATGCCTCAGAATGTACTCATATATTGATGACCGACAAGATATACCCAAACAGTGAGGATATGTCAAATCTTTTGTCGCGATACGAAAAAGGTTTTGCCGGAAAAACTAAATTTTTCTTGGGAAATGTTTCTACAACTGATAGTTACAAAATAAACATTTTTTCATCTGTAAAAATGTTTGCCGACTATATAGTGCATTTGTCGGAAAAATGATACTTTTGTAATGGAGTTTTAAACCTTCAAATAGAGAGCAATTGCAACTAGATACCGACATCAAATACCTGCCAGGAGTAGGAGCCGCCAAAGCGGAGAGCCTTGCAAAAGAATTGAACATCAATACTTTTGAAGACCTCGTATACTATTTTCCATATAAGTATATCGACCGCAGCCGCTTTTATACCACTGCCGAAATTCGCAGCGATGAGGTGGCTGTGCAACTCAAGGGTGTGATTTCTAATTTCAGAAAACAGGGCGTGAAGTACAAGGAGCATCTCACCGCCACCTTTACCGATAGCGCCGGTAGGATAGAACTCGTATGGTTTAAAGGTATTGATTGGATTCAAAAGAGCATTGTGCCGGGCAAGGAGTACATCATTTTTGGTAAACCAAACTTTTATCAAGGTTGGTCGATGGCTCATCCCGAAATTGAGGATCCGTTGAAAGTAGAAAAAAGCGTAACTTCGCAATTTTATCCTCAGTATAGCACCAACGAAACTCTCAAAAATAGCAAACTCAACAGCCGCGCAATCCAAAAATTGCAGCAGACTTTGTGGAGCAGAGTTACATCGGCTTTTCCCGAATCATTGCCCCAGTATATTATACAAAAATATAACTTGATGCCGCTTACCGATGCTTTGAGAAATATTCATTTTCCAAAAGATGAAGATACTTTGGCTAAGGCAAAGTTTAGGCTCAAATTTGAAGAGCTGTTTTATATTCAGCTCAACATTCTTTCTATCAAGGCGGCAAAAAATCTCAAAAGTCACGGCTTTGTGTTTAACAATGTGGGTGAAATATTCAACACATTTTATAGTAATCATTTGCCGTTTAGCCTTACCAATGCGCAAAAGCGTGTTATCAAAGAAATTCGTGCCGATTTTCTTACAGGTCGCCAATGCAATCGTTTGTTGCAAGGCGATGTGGGCAGCGGCAAAACTCTTGTGGCACTTTTGAGTATGCTTATTGCTTTAGACAATGGTTTTCAGGCATGCCTTATGGCTCCCACCGAAATACTTGCCACTCAGCATTATGCCACTATAACTCAATTGCTTGGTGATATGCCGGTGACAGTTTCGTTGCTCACTGGTAGCACTTCTACCAAAGTTCGCCGCCAGATACACGAAAATTTGCAAAATGGTGATTTGCAGATATTAATAGGTACTCATGCACTTATCGAAGACGATGTAAAGTTTAAAAATCTTGGTCTTGCCATTATCGACGAGCAACACCGTTTTGGTGTGGCTCAGAGGGCAAAACTTTACACCAAAAACATTACTCCGCCTCATATTATAGTGATGACTGCTACGCCTATACCTCGTACACTTTCAATGACACTTTATGGCGATTTGGACGTGTCGGTAATCGACGAAATGCCTCCGGGCAGAAAACCTGTAAAAACTACGCATTCGTTTGATTCGCAACGTCTTATGGTTTTTAAATTTATGCGCGACCGCATAGCCGAAGGACATCAGATTTATGTGGTGTATCCTTTGATTGAGGAATCTAAAAACCTTGATTACAAAGACCTTACAGATGGCTACGAATCTATTTGCCGTGCATTTCCACCGCCGCAGTATGCTGTAAGTGTGGTTCACGGTCGCATGAAACCCGAAGAAAAAGATAAGGCAATGCAATTATTTGCCAAAGGAATAACACAAATAATGGTAGCCACTACCGTGATAGAAGTGGGTGTGAATGTGCCCAACGCCACAACTATGGTGATAGAGAGTGCCGAAAAATTCGGACTTTCGGCGTTGCACCAGTTGCGCGGTAGGGTAGGGCGTGGCGGCGATCAAAGTTATTGTATACTAATGACCGACTACAAACTTTCGTCCGACGCCAAAAAACGCATCGACATAATGTGCCGCACCACCGACGGTTTTGTGATTGCCGAGGAAGACCTCAAAATGCGCGGTCCGGGTGATATGGACGGCACACAGCAGAGCGGCACACCAATGCAGTTGCGCATTGCCGACCTTGCCCGCGACGGTCAGGTGCTTATGGCGGCACGTGGAGCGGCTTCGGATGTGCTTTCGGCTGATCCGTCGCTGCAACAGCCTCAAAATTCGGTAATTAAAATTAGACAAAATAAATTATTCAGCAAAGATGACAATTGGAGCAGAATTTCGTAATATATAACAAATCGGTATAAAATGAAGAACACATATTTCGACCTTATAGAGCAGACCTACTATTTTCCGCAAGATGGGTTCGACCTTCAGGACGGTTATCTCACCTTTCACGGTGTCTCGATTAAGTATCTGATTGAGAAATACGGTACACCTCTCCGTTTGATGTATTTGCCGCGTATCGGCGAGCAAATCAAACGTGCACGCAACCTGTTTAACCGCGCTATCAAGGCCAACAACTACAACGGCAGCTACGAATACTGCTATTGTACCAAATGCTGCCACTTTTATCATGTGGTAAGCGAGGCTTTGAAATACAACGTGCAGTTGGAAACTTCATCGTCGTTTGACATTGATTTGATTCGTTGCCTTTACAACAACGGTCAGATTGACAAGAAGATAAAGATTATTCACAACGGCTTTAAAACCGATGAGTATATCGAAAAAATAGTGGAACTGCAAAAAGACGGTTTTGAAAACTCTATTATCGTGCTTGATAGCGGCATTCGCGAACTCAAAAAAATTCTCGATTGCTGTGGCGAACACAAAATCAAGGTTGGAATTCGTATGGCGGTTGACGAGGATACCAATTCTGCCTACTATACCTCACGTCTTGGTATGAGGGCATCAGAGATTTGCTCGTTTTACAAAAACTATATTGAACCAAACAAAAATATTGACCTCGAAATGCTTCATTTCTTTGTAGATAGCGGAATCAAAGATAATGTGTATTACTGGGGTGAATTTCAAAAGGCTGTGAAGCTTTATACCGAATTGAAAAAACTTTGTCCCGGACTTAATATGCTCGACCTTGGAGGTGGATTCCCAATTCGCAATCAACTTGGTTTCGACTACGACTACGAGTATATGATTCGCGAAATTGTAAAAAATATCAAGGAAATATGTGTAAACGAGAATGTTGACGATCCGGGTATCGTTACCGAATTTGGCAAATACACCGTGGGCGAAAGCGGCGCAATCATTCTTAAAGTGCTTGATCAAAAGCAGCAAAACGATTCCGAACTTTGGTATATTGTTGACAATAGCCTAATGAACACCATTCCCGATGCTTGGAGTATCAACGAACGTTTTATTCTCCTACCCATCAACAAGTGGGATCACGAATGCACTCGTGCTAATATCGGTGGCATAAGTTGCGACCACAGCGATTATTACAACTCCGAGGATATGAATCAGCATGTGATTTTGCCAAAATACAGTCCCGACGAAAAAGAACCACTTTATGTTGGATTTTTCCATTCGGGTGCATATCAAGATGCTATAGCCGGATATGGCGGCATAAAACATTGCCTTATACCTTCGCCTAAGCACATCGTTGTTTATCGCGATGCCACAGGAAACTTTGTGGACTACTGCTACCGCAACGAACAAACCGTTGACGAAATGTTCCACCTTCTTGGTTATAGTCACCCGGAACAGAATCCAATTATTCAAAAAAAATCTAATTCTTAATTTTTTTTATTATAATTGCAGATTGAAAAGTAAACAATGAATTGTTGTCTCAGACATATTATACACCTTGTTGCAACTGCCATAGCCGTTGTATTTCTTTGGTGTTGCCCTAAGTCTGTGTTGGCAACCTCGTCTGACAAAGAGTTTGTAGATAGTATTCTTGCACTCATAACTCCGCAAATGCCAGATAGTTCCAAAGCAAAACTATATCACGAGATTGCCAGAAATTGCAATTCATTTGATATTGTGGAAAAATATGGCTGGTTGGCAGTGAATCTCTATCCCGAAGAAAATGTGATAGCGCGTGTCAACTCTTATGTCTGCATTATGTGGGCGTATCAAACGAGCGGCAAATCGCGCGAAGCCATCAATATTGGTCGCAAGGCTCTTGCACTCTGTGGCAACAATCCTGAATATTCGGGCAGCAAGGCATATCTTCTTAATGCATTGGCACCATGCTACGACGATATCAACCATTTAGATAGCAGTCTTTTGTGTCAAACAGAGGCTCTCGACATTGCCATCGAAAACAATAACTATGTGTTTCAGTGCTATGTGTATCACCGTTTGGCTATCTTATGTCTCGACCGCCGTTTTATTAAATTGGGCAACGAGTATATCGATTCGCTTGAATCGGTTAGCCGCAAGCACAATTATTCGTTTCACATAGCTGCTGCTTATTATTTGAGAGGCAGGTCGTTGATTCATTCCTCAGTTGAAAACATTCCTCATTTGCTCCGTGCGGTTGATTATATCAAAAAAACTTTGTCGATTTACGATACTATCAACTTGCCGCTTGGAATGATGGGCGGATATTACAACGCATTGCTCACTGCCAACGATTTGTATATGCGTTTGGCATCGCTAACCGAAAGCGACGAGTATGCCGATACCAGTTACGTTTACTACAAACAGTGTCGCGATTGGTACAAGGATAACAATAATCCCGATTTTATTTCGTTGCAGGGGCAGTATGCTTCATATCTCTTATTGAAAAATCGCCCTAAGGAGGCTCTCAAAGCCATTAAAATGTGCGACCCATTGATGGAAGATTCTCTACACTTATTGTACAAACAAACATATTATAAAACCCTTGCCGATTGTTATCACGCATTGGGCAACCATCGTGCTTGTTTGGAATATAGCAAAAAGGAAGTGGAATGTATGCTTTTGGTTCACGACGATGCGGCTTCTGACGATATGTCTGATTTCCGGGCACTTACATACGCCAAACAACGCAAAAAACTTGACGAAATTGAGCGTCAGAACATTGAGTTGAAAAACAATCTTGAAAACCGTCATTCGCAGATAATACTCTTTTTCACTATAGCGGGATTACTTTTGCTGATGATTGTGGTGGCGTTTTTGGTGCGTTCGTTTACCATCAGGCGCAGAACCAACGGATTACTTTATGTAAAAAATTCACTTCTTTCGCAGCAACGCGAGGAAATTGAAGTTCAGCGCGACGTGTTGGCATATCAAACAGCAAGTCTCGAAAAGGTTAACCGCCGCATTATGTCGAGTGTTAACTACGCCAAACGTATTCAGGTGGCTGCCATTCCGTCAGATAATGAATTGCGAGCTGTATTTAATCAGTCGTTTGTATATTTTTGTCCTAAGAGTGTGGTAAGCGGCGATTTTTATTATATAGCTCAAATCGAGGGATATCGTGTGGTAGTGGTGGCAGATTGTACAGGTCACGGCATTCCGGGCGGATTTTTGTCGATGCTTGGTATTTTTGGTTTGAAAGAATTTCTCCTGACCAAAGAAGATGCCCACAACCCCGGCATAGTGCTCGACAAGATGAGAGATTTTGTTTCGCGCTCGCTTTCATCGCAAGAGAGTCATGTGGCAATGTCGGACGGTATGGATATGACTATATGCTCGTTTGCACCCGCAGACGGAATTATTCGTTACGCTTCGGCAAATCAGCCTGCTGTGATAGTTAGCAATGGCAATCTTATCAAATTAGTAGGTGATGCCATTCCTGTAGGCAAATTTCACGACGAAACCGAAACCTTTACCACTTCGGAATACAAAATTGCTGAAGGTGATATGGTTTACCTATTTTCCGATGGTGTTTACGACCAAATTGGAGGACGAAACCAAAACGGCAAGGTAAAACGTTTGCAGCGCACCAATTTAGAACAGTTTTTAATCGAAATATCATCTCTGCCGATAGATTCGCAGACTGATAAGTTTAACCAATATATCGACGAATGGCGAGGCGATTGCGAGCAAACCGACGATATGTTGCTGATAGGTATTAAGGTATGAGACGTATTTTATACATATTAACTGTAGTTGCAGTCTGGTTAACTGTTGGTTGCGATGTTTTCGCAGCCGATACCACCGCCGTATCTCCTGCCCAACAACATATTGTTGCTGTGCTTGAACAGGCTCGTGATTTGATGAGCAAGGGCGAGTATGCTCAAGCTATTGCCGCAGCCGAAAAATGTAGGCAGTATGTTGGCGAAGATGTGGATTTGCAATATTTAACACAGTATTATCTTTTATTGTCAACTGCTTACGAAAAACAGGGCAACTATCTGATGGCAGATTCGGCATATATCGATTATGTTTCATATCAAGAGCAAATGTTTACCGAGGCATCAATGCAAGAACTCACCATACGAAAACAACGTCAGGCGGATTTGGAACAAGACGCTTTTCAGGAGCAGGAAAAACAAAAACTTGAAATGATGCACGAGATGGCACAAAAACGTATTCGCATCTTTATGGTAGCTGTGATTATAGGTTTGGTGCTTACTGCCATTCTGGCTGTATTTATTATTCATCATATACGCATTAAACGCAAGGCCAACAAACAGTTAGCCAAAGCCAATGTGGAACTTGCCGATCAGCGCGAAAAAATCAAAGTGCAGTGCGATATGATTACCGAGAGCAAAGACGAACTGGAGAATATCAACAATCAGATGATCAACAGTATACATTATGCCGAAAAAATTCAGCACGCTGTAATTTCCTCGGCAGGCAATTATGGATCGTTGTTTCGTGATTGCTTTGTGTATTACCGAGCCAAAAACATTGTTAGTGGCGACTTTTATGTGGCTACACGCTGTGGCAATTTAAAAGTTTTTGTGGTAGCCGACTGCACCGGTCACGGCATTCCCGGAGGTTTTCTTTCAATGCTTGGTATTTCGGCTGTTAAGGAAGCTCTTAATAGTGAAGAAGTTGCGCAAAATCCCGGAAGAGTGTTAGACCAATTGAAGGCGTTTGTAAAAAGCACATTCAATGCTCACGATGGCACTTCGGCTATGGAAGACGGTATGGATATGACTATTTGCAGTTTTGATTTTAGAAACCTCACGTTGTATTACGCTACTGCCAACCAAACTGCCTTGGTGGTTCGCGATGGCAAGCCCATCAAACTCAAAGGCGACCCTATGCCTGTGGGAAAATACTATTTGGAATCTGAAGGTTTTTCGTCGCACACATTCAAGTTGCAAACCGGCGATATGATTTATCTCTATACCGATGGTTTTCAAGATCAACTTGGTGGCGACAAGGCTTTGCCCGTGGGACGAAAACTATATAGCCAAAATCTTGTGGACTTTCTTTGTCGTAGTTATAGTTTGCCGGTTGATGAGCAGAAAACCAATCTCGACACCTTTATTAATGATTGGCGCAACGGCCGCGATTTTACCGACGATATGACTCTCGCAGCCGTGCGCGTGGATAATGCTTTTTAGTTGGTGCGTACTGTTATGCCAAAATAAACAGTAACTCCGTCTAATGCTGTTCCAGATGCAATATTGTAATTGTCGCAATGGAGATTTAAGTTGCCGTATTTTCGATAAGTAGCGCCGAGCATAAAAATAATGCCTTGACCGCGCAGTTTGTATTCAAGATTTGCGCCCGGTTCTATAACTGTTACAAAACATTTGTCGGCTTTTTCGTGAAGAGTGCCAATCCAATGGTCATCGTCGCCGTTGGTAACTACGTGGTTTGAATAGTTGGTGCCGCCGATACCACCTTTAATAATTGCCGAAAAACGGAGAAGTTTGCGGGGAAAGAATGTTTTTTTGAAATAAGGACCGGTATAGTTGCTGCGGAATAGAAAATCGCTGTCGCCAAAGTATCTTTTGAATCTGAAGTCGTTTTTAGAACTTGTGTTCAAGTGAGTGAAAAACCATCCTGCCGACATGCCTTGTACCATGGTGAGACCGAAACTGCAGCCTACGTTTCCGTTGATACGTTTGTCGGCACCGTAGATATAGCCGATGCCAAGTTCAGCGCCCATTTCTACGCCTTCTATTTGGGCGTTTGCGCTGAAAGATAGCGCTGTAAGCGCTGCAATTAATAAAATTTTAACTTTCATTATTCTGATAATTTAAAGGTTTATTCGTAATATTCAATTGTGCGTTGTTCGTGGTCGCGTTTGAGCCAGTTGCCGCGATTGTCAGTTTTGTCGTAGGTGATACGTGTTGGTTCAGTAGCAGTTTCTTCGCCGAGGTCGCTCTCTATTGTTGATGCTGTTGGGTAGCCTTCGTTGTCGATGCCGAATTTAGTTGCAATCCAATATCCGCCATCGCCGCCGCCTCTGAGTGTTAGGCGAATAGCCACAGTGTCGTATTCAAAAAATTCGCCACCGCCTGGACCGTCGTAGGTGGCGGTGATATAGCCTTTGTCGTCGCGAGTGAGTTGCACTTGTACATTGCCATTGTCGTCTACCTCGTCGAATCCGCCGTCTTCGTCGATGTTGTGCGTTGACGAAAATTCGGTGCAATATTTGGTGAGATTGCCCTGTTCGTCAAAATATGCCTTGCGTTTGTTGTCGTAAATCACCGACTTAACTCTGCCTTTAACCTCTAAGAAAGCTAAGTCGGGGGTGATAAAATTGTTGTTGACATACTCTTTGAGCTGTTGTTTTGTGCTGTCGAAATCGTTGATAATCCATTTGCCCTGCTGTTTTACGAGCATCATTTTGTGACGGTCTTTGTTGCCGTTGGGATGTACATATTCGAAAACTTCATAAGCCGAAGTGTCGCTTGTAATCTTGGTTTCCACAGCATTTATTTGGTGTTTGCCTGATGTAGAACCGCAGTCGCCATTGCCTTCGATAAAATAGAAGAGAAATTCTTCGTTTCCAATTTCGCCTTCGGGCATTGGTATCTGCCAAGCTTGGTTTAAGAGATTCCAATATTCAGGTGTAAAAGCCTGTTGCGCACTTGGTTGCGGTTTTTGATGGTCGGGAATAAATTGTACAAGTTCTTCAACGCTTTTGGTTATTTCGCTTGTATCCACTTGGTTGCAGCCCATAGCTGTTAAGGCAATAGCTGCAGCTATTATTACTTTAGTATTCATATTGTTTGTTTATGATGTTAACACTTTGATTAATTAGTAAATCGCTGCAAAGGTAATCAATTTTATAAAAAAAGCACACTCCTTAAGAAAGGAATGTGCTCCCAATAAAAATATAAAATTATGAAACAAAATAATACTATGCTTTTCCGATGAAACCTTCAGCTAATTTCAACATTCCGAGCATATCGGTGAGGTTGCCTTTTTGTTCGGAGTTGAGATTTTTGTCTTTGAGCATATCGCTGATGGTTTGTTCTTTTTCAGATACATCAGACATAAGGTGCGAAGCTTCTTCGCGGCTAAACATATTGCCCATGGCGTTGCCCATACCAGCCATGCCCGCCATACCAGCCAGACCGCCAAGTATAGAACCGAGACCGCCTTCATCGTTGTTGCTTCGTGAGCCGGGGGTATCGGGACCGCCATTGCTGTTGCCGCCCAGTAATCCGCCGAGAACGCTACCGAGAATATTGCCGTCGTCGTTGCTATTGTTAGATTTTGCACCGCCCATCATACTGCCGGCGATGTTGATAAGCGAACCCAAGTCGATGCCGCCTTGAGAACTGCCTTGCGCACCACTACCAGTCTTGCCGCCTAACATACTGCCTGCCATACCAATGAGTGAGCCGAAATCTATTCCGCTGCCTTTTACCGATGTAGAGGGGTTTTTGATAACCAACCCCGCAAGTGAAATCACCTGTTTGATAATAGCTTGTATATCCATTTTGTGTGAGTTTTTGAAGTTTGTAATCGGTACACAAGTTACGCATAAGATTTTAAAAAGTCAATAGCGGAATAAAAATATTTTTGATGTTTGGGTGATTTTATTTTTGAGGGGGAGGAATTAATCTTACACTTTTAATCCCTCTCTTCGGCGTCATCTCTCCTTGCCAGCACATCTTGAAGTTTGCCCATGGGTTTGGTGACGATGATGCGTGCCGATTGTATAAATTCGCGGACGTCGAAATTGCGGAGGTTGTTTTTGAGAAACATTTCAAGATTGGATTGCGTGCCGGTTTTTTCAAGCACCACAAAATCATCTTCTTGCTCAAAAATGCGCACATTCCAAGTGTCAACAAGGCTCTTGATACGGCGGAGAGTATCTTTGCCGTCGATGGCTATTTTGTAGAGGGCAAGACATTGCGAAATAATTTGGTCTTCTCGATAGAGAAACACCTTTGCCACCTCCACCTGTTTTTCGATACATTTGGCAAGGTGCTTGGCTTGCTCTAATGTGGAAATTATGGTGATAACAAACGAGTGCAGACCCTCGTGTACGCACGACGATGTGTTGAGGGTTTCTACATTTACCTTGTGCCGCGTAAAAATGATGGATATGCGGTTCAAAAGTCCGATGTGGTTTTCGGTATATATTAAAAAGGTGTATTTCTTTTTCATGCTTCTTGATTTTTAGGAAGTTCAAAAACTTGGTCGCCTGCGCTGCCGCCGGTCTTGATTACGGGGTAGATGTTGGTATTTTTTTCTACCTGAGCCTCAATTAAGAAGGGTCCCGGAGTGGTGAGCATATCCTCAACTGCCTGATTTAATTCGCTTTGAGTGGTTACTCGTCGGGCGGGAATATCGTATGCGGCGGCAATTTTTACAAAGTCGGGGTTTTGCAACTCTTTAAAATAGTCGTGTCCCTTGTAGTAGAGGTCTTGCAGCTGGCGAATCATTCCTAAGTATTTGTTATTTAGAATAATAACCTTGATAGGCAGACGGTATTGCATAATAGCACCGAGTTCTTCCATAGTCATCTGGAAACCTCCGTCGCCCATAAAAGCAATAATGTTGCAGCCCTGAATGGCATTTGCTGCGCCAATTGCTGCCGGAAGCGCAAAACCCATAGTGCCGAGTCCGCCACTGGTAATCAGACAGTCGGAGACAGTGTGACGGAAATATCGAGCCGCCGCCATTTGGTTTTGTCCCACGTCGGTAACGCACACGGCGCCCATCGGCAAACGCGACGAAACAGCGTCCACAACCCTTCCCATACGTAGTTCCTCGGCATTGGGGTCGAGGTCGTGATTTATGATTTTATCGAGTTCGGTTTGTCGGTAGAATGAAATTTTATCCACCCATTTGGCATTTTTGCGGGGCGTAATGCGCTCGTTGATAAGTTTTAATGCTGATTTAGCATCGGCATTGATGGGTACGTAGGCGCGTTTCACCTTGTTGAGTTCGGCAAAATCTATGTCGATGTGTATTATTTTGGCTTTTGGAGCGTATTTTTTTACATTTCCGGTAACTCGATCGGCAAAGCGCATACCCACAGCCAAAAGCACGTCGCACTCGTTGGTCATCATATTGGCAGCGTAATTGCCATGCAAACCCACCATTCCGGCAAAAAGCGGACTATCGCTCGAAAATGCCGTAAGACCTTTGAGAGTGCAACCAACGGGCATATCAAGTTTTTCGGCAATGGTGCGCACCTCTTCGCGGCATTTAGAAATCAAAGCACCGTGACCCACCACCATAAACGGTCGCTCGGCATTGTTGAGTAGTTCGGCTGCGGCGGCTATTTTTTCGGTAATAGGTTTCCACTTGGGGTGATAGTTGTTGATTTTGGTGCATTTTTGATATTCAAATTCCTTAATAATAGATAGTTGCGCATTTTTGGTAATATCCAACAACACAGGACCGGGACGTCCGCTGCGAGCAATGTAGAAAGCCTTGGCAATGGTTTCGGCAATTTCGTCGGCGGTGGTAATCTGATAGTTCCACTTGGTAACGGGCATCGAAAAACCCACCACGTCGGTTTCTTGAAAAGCATCGTAACCAAGATCTTCGGAGTTTACCTGACCTGTAATGCACACAATAGGCACACTGTCGAGCATAGCGTCGGCAATGCCGGTGAGCAAGTTGGTAGCCCCGGGACCCGAAGTTGCCATACATACGCCCACCCGTCCGGAAGCCTCGGCATAACCCTCGGCAGCATGTACCGCACCTTGCTCGTGACGCAAAAGAATATGCGATATTTTTTTCTCGTAGTTGTAAAACGAGTCGTAAATAGGCAGGTTTGCTCCGCCCGGATAGCCGAACACAATATCTACATTCTCTTCGATAAGAGCGAGAGTGATGGCTTCCGCGCCTGATATGTTGTTGTATTTCATATAGTTGTGTTTATAATAAAAAGCCGCTCCAATATATTAAAGGTGCGGCTTTAATTGTAGCAACGGCAAAGTTGCTATTTTTTTTTATTATAAACAAATTATTCTACTTTTTTTACCA
>JAGCVU010000006.1 GCA_017962175.1 Bacteroidales bacterium
AAGAACCGTTTGCGGCACATTCTTCGTATTCTCCGACTACGAGAAACCTGTTCTCCGCGTTGCAGCATTGATGAAGACTCCCGCTATCTTCCTCTACACTCACGACTCATTCCGCGTAGGCGAAGACGGACCTACCCACGAACCCATCGAGCAGGAAGCACAAATCCGCCTCATGGAACAGGTAGACAATCACGATGGCAAAATGTCGACTCTCGTTCTCCGTCCTGCCGATGGTTACGAATCAATTGCCGCTTACAAGATGGCTATCAAGAACCTCGACTGCCCCACCGTAATGATTGGTTCACGTCAGAATATCGAATGTTTGCCCCAAGGCAAAGCAGCATCGCAACTCGACCGTGCCGAGCAAATCAAGAAAGGCGGTTACGTTGTATGCCAAACTGCCGAAGGCAATCCTGACGTAGTTTTGGTTGCCAACGGTTCAGAGGTTGCCACATTGGTGGGCGCTGCTCCCGCAATTGCAGAACAAACCGGCAAAAACGTTCGCGTGGTATCTGTTATCTCGCCCCGCTTATTTGAAAACCAAGGTGAGAAATATATGGAGAGCATCATCCCCTCATCGGCTAAAGTTCTCGGTATGACAGCAGGACTTCCGAGCGTATTTGCTACCATCATCCCCGGATTCAAGAAAGACGTATTCGGCCTTACACACTTCGGTGCTTCTGCTCCCGCAGGTGTTTTGGACGAAAAATTCGGTTTCAAACCCGAACTCTTTGCTCAGTGGGCTGTGGCTAAATTGAAATAAGCACACCTTATTATTATAGTATCAACGGAGCGGTCAACATAACCGCTCCGTTTTTTTATCACAAAAAAAATGCTTTTCTTTGCGGCACATTCACTCATAACAGAAAAATGGACATAACAATATACACCGATGGAGCGTCGAAAGGTAATCCTGGACCAGGTGGATTCGGCACTGTGCTGCTCTACGGACAATACCGCAAAGAGATTTCTCAGGGATTCCGACTCACCACCAACAACCGAATGGAACTTTTGGCTGTAATCATCGGTCTCGAAGCGCTCAAAAAGCCGGGCATGAACGTTACCATCTACTCCGACTCTAAATACGTGGTAGACAGCGTAGAAAAAAAATGGATAATCGGTTGGCTCAAAAAAGGATTCAAAGACAAGAAAAACAAAGACCTTTGGCTACGGTTTCTCGAAGTTTACAAGCAACACACAGTTAAGTTTATTTGGATAAAAGGGCACAACGAAACCCCCGAAAACGAACGCTGCGACCGTCTTGCCGTTGCCGCTGCATTAGATACACCAAACCTTTTGGAAGATACGGGATATATCAACGAAGAAAAATCTTCCGGTTTGTTTTAAAAACTTTTTTGTATATTTGGAGCGAAAAAATTTTAAAGAACGTTTCTATGCTTAAACATACCTTGTTGCTATATATTGTGGTTGCCGTGGCACTATGCGGATGCGGTGCGAGCAAAAAACTCGTTGCTGAGCGACAAACAGCCAACCGTTTATTTTACGAAAAGAAATACGACTCTGCAGCCACCGCCTTTGAAAACATCATCAGACATTACGAAGATAAAAACATCTCTGCTCCAACTGATGTGTATGCTTCGGCAGGCAAATCGCTTTACTATTCTGGAAAACAAGACGAAGGAATAGAGTTGCTCAACAAAGCTACCAGCAAAGCCGACTACGACGACGAGCTCACTCTGATAATGAAAATCAAGTATTACGGAGGCAAAGACAATCACACCAAAGAGCTCGACAATCTTGAAAAATATCAAAACATGTATCGCAATGGCGATGAAATACAATATGTTAGCATTCGCCTATTGAAACGCTACATGCAAATGAACGAATACGCCAAGGCACAAAAGGCTTACGAACAAATCAAAGACCCAGAAGCTTCGGAGATTGAGCTTATGGAACTTTACCACACCGCCCTCACCAAAAACGGACAAAAGGATAAAGCCGATCTTGTGGCGCAAAAAATATTCAACGCCGACCCAACCAACTTCATCGGATTGAGTTACACCGCACGCAAAACATTCGACCACGCCGAAACTGCATATGTGGCTGCTATTAAGGAATATGAAGCTAAAAAGACCAACGCCGCATATCGCACTATGGTGCAAAAAACCAAGCCGTTAATCGAAGAGTTCAAAAAAGCAAAAACACTCTACACAAAACTATACAATCTATACAAGCGTCCTGTGGATGCCGAAATATTGTCACGAATATACACGCGACTCAACGACAAAAAGAACGCTGCCACATACGCTAAACTTGCAAAATCACAAAAATAATAATACAATGACACTTACAGAACAGATTCAGGACGATATGAAGTCCGCTATGAAGGAAAAAAATCAGGCAAAACTCGCCGCAGTTCGCGCTATCAAAGCCGAAATTCTCAAAGAGCAAACCTCGGGCAAAGGCACTGAAATTACCGATGCCGACGTGCTTAAACTTATCCAGAAAATGGTAAAACAGCGCAACGACTCTATAGCCATTTACCAGCAGCAAGGCCGTCAAGACCTCGTTGACGAGGAAAATACTCAACTTGAATATATCAAATGCTACTTACCCAAACAACTTTCTGAAGCAGAGGTAGAAGCAATTGTAAAACAGATAGTTGCCGAAATAGGCGCAACTTCGGTTAAAGATATGGGCAAGGTAATGAAAGCCGCTAACGCTCAATTAGCAGGCAAAGCCGAAAGCAAAACCATTGCCGACATTGTTAAGAAGTGCCTCAACAACTAATGGAAAAACTATCGTTAGAAAAACTAAACAGGATTTCGGTTGAGGAGTTTAAGCAGGCAGAGAAAACGCCCATAACCGTTGTGCTCGACAATGTGCGCAGTGCACTTAATGTGGGTTCGGTTTTCCGCACTTGCGACGCATTCCGCATTGAACGCATTGTGCTTTGCGGCATTACAGCCACTCCACCCAACAACGAAATCCGCAAAACAGCCATCGGCGCTGAGCAGTCGGTAGAATGGACATACGCCAAAGATTCGGTATCTGCCGTCAACGACCTTAAAGCGCAGGGCTACACCATTATAGCAGTGGAACAAGCCGCAGAGAGCGTACAAATTCAGGACTTTTCCCCTGCCGGCATAGCCAAAGCCGCTCTTGTTTTCGGCAACGAGGTAAAAGGCGTGGACGATGGCATTATGGACATCTGCGACATTTGCTTAGAAATTCCACAATTTGGCACAAAACACTCTCTAAATGTGAGTGTTAGCGCAGGAATTGCTATTTGGGAAGTATTTAAAAAGTTTACAGCGAAAACCGCTCAGTAATATTCCCCGGAATCTCATCAAAGTTGTGAGTAACATATATAAGAGTGCGCCCCGACTGTCGGCAATAAAAGTCGATTACGTTGCGGGCGCGTTTTTTGTTTACGGCGTCTAATCCGTGCAGAGGCTCGTCTAAAATAAGCAAATCGGGATTTTTAATCATAGTGCGGGCAAGGAGAACAAGACGCTGTTCGCCGTCGGAAGTTTTCAAAAACGGTTTTTCGGCAAGATGAGCAATACCAAAAGTGCGCATTATCTCCATTGCCTTGTTGTATTGCTCTTGATGACAGACTCTAAAAAGTCCCTGAGTGTCAAACAATCCCGATGCCACCACCTTGATACACGGCTGATTTTCACGAAAATAGAGATGCATTTCGGCAGAGATGTAGCCGATGCGTTTTTTGATGTCCCAAATGCTTTCGCCTGTGCCTCGCTTATGGTCAAAAAGAGTGATGTCCATATTGTAAGCACGTGGATTGTCGGCAGTTATAAGACTAAGAAGCGTAGATTTGCCACTGCCATTGCCGCCTGTGAGAGCCCATTTTTCGCCGCGACGTATTGTCCACGAAAGGTTTTTAAACAGTGTCCGCGACGGATACTCAATGGAAACCGAGTTTAACTGCGCTGCAATATCAAACGGTTTTAAATCAGAATGTTCCTTTGTGGGAATAGTTATTTCCAAATCCTCATCGGGATATAATGATTTTTGAAAATCCTTGTCGGCAAGGAAATTCTCACGGCTCATTTTTGGCAAAACCTTCATATTTATGACAGGAATCACCGTCTTGGATATTTCGGGAATCTCCTTGATGTCGGGAATAATAAAAATCATCTGTTGACGATCGGCAATATCGCTAAACAACTGATTTAGTTGCGCTTTGGTGTCCACGTCGAGACCAATAAACGGATTGTCGAAAATCACCAAATCGGGCTTTTTTATAAGCACCGAGGCAATAAGAAAACGTCGCAACTCACCCGACGACAGCATTATAAGTGTTTTGTGAAACAGCGGTGCAAGGTTCAATTTGTTAATCCAATACTCCTTATCCGCACCGTCAACTGCGTCCAAATGGTCTTTGACAGTGGGCATAGGCTTGTTTTCAATGGCATCAAAGGTGTTTTCGCACGCCGAAAAACGCTGTTGATAATACATATTGTTGTAATCTGCCATGGTGTAGGCAGATTCAAAACCCATTTTTACCACACGACCCTTAACGTAAGTGTCGCCATCGGGCATAAATCCGTAGCGTATAGTGCCGCTTTTGAGGGCAACTTTTCCACAGAAAATTTCGGCAAGTTTGGTTTTGCCCGCACCGTTAGCGCCTATTATAGAGGGGTTTTCACCGTAATCGATACTAAGATTAATTGTTCCGTCGAAATCTAATCCGTAAACAAACGGAGTGGCGGAGGTGAGGTTTATCAATTCATAATGCATAATGCATAATTCATAATTAATAATGCAATTTGATTAAATATCTTTTAGAATAACTTTGCCTATCTCCCTGTCGGTGATGTCGTTGAGACGGCGACATTCACGGTCGATTTTTTCAAGGTCGGGATTTTTGGTGATGTTGAAATCCTCATCGTTGCCGTGGGTTTCAAGTTTTTCGTACACGGTGTGCATCGAAATTGTGTTGATATCCATAGCGGGAATAAAAATTCGCTTGTCGTGTTGGTCGGTTTTGATTTCGGCTAAAAGGTTAACATCCACTAATTTTTGCGCCACATGAGTAAAGAATCGTTGCGAAATTTTCAACTCATCTGCCCATTCAGCAGCATCTTTAGGAGGATTGTCATCAGCAAAG
>JAGCVU010000099.1 GCA_017962175.1 Bacteroidales bacterium
CTCAATGGTTTGCAACGGTATTCTTGCAGGATTGGTAGGTATCACAGCAGGTTGCGACTACGTTCCGGTATGGGCTTCGGCAGTAATTGGCGTGGTAACATCGGTCATTATGTGTTTCTCAGTATCTTTCCTTGATAAGAAATGCCACATCGACGACCCCGTTGGTGCAGTTTCGGTACACGGCGTTGGCGGTATCATCGGAACAGTTCTCACCGGCGTATTCTGTGATTCGGCTATCAACGGCAGCGAGGTATCAATTGGTGTTCAAGCACTTGGCGCAGTTGCAGTAGCCGCTTTTGCATTCGCAATCGGTTATGTAGTGTTCATCATAATCAAGAAAACTCACGGCCTCCGCGTTGAAAAACGCATTGAGGAAGAAGGACTTGACGTTTACGAACACGGCGAGGCTTGCTACAACTAAACAATTGTTGATATCCATTATACTCGCGGAGGGAGGTGCAAAAAACTTCTCTTCGCGATTTTTTTTGTATGATGGAGAAAAAAACCTATATTTGCCAAAACAAACAATACGCTATGACTTTTGCCGAAACAGAAAAGACTGAGTTGAAACAGAGATTCACCGAAACCGTTGTAAAAGAGATTGTAGCCTTCTTGAACACCGATGGGGGCACTATTTATATAGGTGTAAACGATGACGGTTCGGTGTGCGGTGTTTCTAATATTGACGAGTCGCTCAAAAAAATCGCCGACATCTTGGAGATGCAGATTTTGCCCGACCCGCGTAGTTTTGTGGAACTCGGTACTAAGTATATTGGGCAGCAACATATCATTGAAATTAAAATATCAAAAGGCGAAAGTCTCTACTACATAAAGAAATACGGCAGAAGTGCGCAAGGCTGTTTTGTCCGCGTTGGCTCCACAAGCCGCTCTATGACCGAACAACAGATAACCATTACTCACAACAAATATTTGGATTCAAAAGTTAAAATCACCGAAATGGCTGGAGGGATCAAGAATCCCACGTTCAAGTATTTGAAACTTTTGCTCACCGAAAAAGGATACACCATCAACGAAAAAACCTTTGCCGAAAACTTTCATTTGCTCACCCGCGACGGTGTATTCAACAAGATGTCAGACCTTTTGGCTGATAGAAACGAGGTATCGATCAAGGTGGTGCGTTTCAAGGGCAAATCCAAAGCCGACGGCATCGCTTTTAGAAACGAGTACGGAGAAAAATGCCTTGTAGTGGCTATGACTCAGGCGTTTGACTATTGTGCCGACGTTATCAACTCCACCAGAACATCTTTTAGGCGCGGAGTCCGCATCAACACGCCGCTTTTCGACCGCGACGCCTTCCGCGAGGTTTGGTTCAACGCCTGTCTTCACAACAATTGGGCTGATGGCACACCACCTGCAATATATATTTTCACCGACAGGATTGAGATAATCTCTACCGGCGGACTCCCTGCAAATCTTTCAAAAGAAGATTTCTTCCGTGGCGTGTCAAAACCTGTAAATGATGAACTTGCAAAACTTTTTATCCGTCTCGACTTGATGGAGCAAACAGGCTATGGCGTTCCATTAGTTGCTGGCAGATACGGACAGTCTGTGTTCGAGTTTTTGGACTTCTTCTTGCGGGTAACCATTCCTTTCGCCTACGAAATAGATGAAGAAGAATGGAATGAGCCTGTAAATGATGGAGAAAAAAAGGAGCAAGTAACCAAAAATGAGGGATTAAATGAGGGATTAAATAAAAATGAGCCTGTAAATGAGCCTGTAAATGATGGAGAAAACAAAAAGGAGCAAGTAAATGATGGAGAAAAAAAGGAACAAGTAACCAAAAATGAGGGAATAAATGAGGGATTAAATAAAAATGAGCCTGTAAATGATGGAGAAAAAAAGGAGCAAGCGAAGGAGCAAGTAACCAAATATGAGAGATTAAATAAAAATGAGCCTGTAAATGATGGAGAAAAAAAGGAGCAAGTAAAGAATGGAGACAACAAAAAGGAGCAAGTAAGGAAAAGAATACAAGAATTAGTGTCAAGTATTAATGGAGAAAACAGTAAAAAAGAATTAATGGAACGTTTGCATTTAAACGGCAGGAGAAATTTTATGGATAACTACATTAATCCTGCGTTACAAGAGGGGTTTATCGAAGCAACGCAACCAAACTCACCTAATAGTCCAACACAAAAATACAGGCTCACCCAAAAAGGATTAAGTATCAAATTGAAATAAATATCAAGTTATCTCCCTCCAAACTTCTCTTCTGGTTCGGCGGCGATGGCGTAGGTGTCGGGGGCAGAGGGTTGGGGAGATTGGAAAAGACGGATATAATTGGCGTTGATACGGATTTCTACACGTTTCATTGTGTCGTCGAAACGGGAGGGCGAAAGTTCACATTCCCAAATGGTTATCACCTGCCAACCGTTTTCTGTCAGGATGTCGCGGTTGCGGATGTCGCGGGCTTGGTTGCGGGCTATCTTGCGTTGCCAAAAGTCGGTGTTGCTCTTGGGAATGCGGTATTTGGAGCATCCCTCGTGCCCGTGCCAAAAACAGCCGTTGACGAAAATTGCGGTGCGGTAACGCCTCAAAACTATATCTGGACTACCCGGCACACTCTTGACATTCAGACGGTAACGGTAGCCGTTTTGCCAAAGATAACGTCTAACGAGCAATTCGGGCTTTGTGCCCTTGCTCTTGTTATGAAGCATACAGATATGCCTCTGTTCGGGTGTCAGCGGGTCCATATCACTTTTTATAACATTGATCTACCAATCCAAACATCACAGTAAGAGGCATATAGTTGCTCAAACCTTTTACGCTGTTGGTGGTTTTGGTGATAAAGGTTTCAAGTTTGGTGAGGTATTCGTCTTTTACAATAGAACCTTGCGCCACCATAGAGAGACCTTTTTCCCAAGAGGCTGTAAGTTCGGCATTTAGGAGTTGCTTAATCGAACCTTTCACCACTTCGTAAATCATTTCACCAAGTTTGGCAGGCGTGATAATCTGCGTTTTTTTGTTGAGGAGAAGGTAGCCGATATTGACAAGTTTTTTGAGAATTTCGGCGCGAGTGGCACTTGTGCCAATGCCGCTACCCTTTACCTGCGCACGGAGTTCCTCATCTTCGATAAACTGTCCGGCGTTTTCCATCGCAAGTATCAGAGAACCTGAATTATAGCGTTTGGGCGGAGATGTCTCGCCCTCTTTAAATTCATAATCGTCGACATTGAGTTTTGTACCTTTTTTTAATGCTGCCACCATCTCAAACGATGCTTCGGACACAACTTGCTCGGTATCAGCATTTTTGTCGGTAGTTTCGGCGGCTTTTTCTTCGGGAGAATCTTGATCGTAAAGCACAAGATAGCCATTGTTTTCAAGCACTTTGAAATTTGAAAACAGCCGTTCGCTGCCCACCGCTATGGTAACAGCCATCTTTTTATATTCAGCAGGCGGGTAAAATATTGCAAGAAAGCGTCTTACAATTCTATCATAAACGCCTTGCGCCGTCTGCGAGCATCCCGACAGAGCCTGAAAACCTTGTCCTGTGGGGATAATGGCGTAGTGGTCGGTAATTTGCTTATCGTCGGTGTAACGGCTTTTTTCAATCTTTGAAAACAATCCGAACTCCTTGATATCCTTGCAGTAACGCAGATAATCAGATTGAGTGGCAAGTCCGTGAAGATTTTTGGTTATCTCCTTTGCCACTGCCGACGACAGCACACGCGCATCGGTACGGGGATAGGTTACAAGTTTTTTCTCGTAAAGTTCCTGAACAATGGCAAGAGTTTCATCGGGACTGATTTTAAACAACTTAGAACATTCGTTTTGCAATTCGGCAAGGTTGAAAAGCAA
>JAGCVU010000100.1 GCA_017962175.1 Bacteroidales bacterium
CAGTTGAAAAATTCGCTCTACTTTTGCACCGTCGAAAACGAAAAGTTACGACCACGTTTGATGGTCCTTTCGTCTAGCGGTTAGGACGCAAGATTTTCATTCTTGTAACACCGGTTCGATTCCGGTAGGGACTACAAGGCTTACAGCAATGTAAGCCTTTTTTGTTTTATCAAAATTCCATATTTTTGCAAAAAAAAGTAGGTTAATTATTTACCACAATGAATCTCGAAGACTATATAGAACAACATACCACACCGGAGGATGAGGTGTTGATGAACCTTAGGCGCAAAACCAATCTTACTACCACTATGCCGCGGCAATTGTCGGGACCGGTGCAGGGTAAACTGCTTGAATTTCTTAGTATTATGATTGCTCCTAAGTATATTTTGGAGATTGGAACTTTTACTGGATATTCGGCGTACTGCCTTGCAAAGGGTTTGCAAGAGGGAGGAAAATTGCATACTTTTGAGGTACGCGACGAATACGAGGATAATATTCTTGATTTTTTTGAGCGGGCGGGTGTTTCCGACCGTATTGAACTGCATATAGGCGATGCTGAAAAACTTGTGGGCGATCTTCCTTATTCTTTCGACCTTGCTTTTATTGATGGCGACAAACGTCAGTATCCTGCTTATTATCAAACCGTTTTACCTAAGATTAAAACCGGCGGCTACATTATCGTAGACAATACTCTGTGGTACGATAAGGTAACCATCGATTCTAATTCCAAAGATCCTTATACCCAAGGCGTTATCAGCCTTAATGATATGGTGCAAAACGATTCGCGGGTTGAAAATGTTTTGATTCCTATTCGCGACGGACTTACTTTGATACGCAAGGTTAAGTAACATATTGTAAGTGCGTTACGGGTTAAAACATCCAAGATTCGAGTTCGAGAGCGGGCTCTTCGTTGGTGTTGGAAGTAAACATCCAATCTTCGATTGTGAGGTCTTGCTCTGCGGTGTTGTCTTCGGCTTCGAGCATCCAGGGCTCTACTTCCAACGAATCTTCGGCGATGTTTTCGGTGGCAAACATCCAAGATTCTAATTGGAGGCTTTGCTCTGTGGCTATTTCCTCTGCTGCAAACATCCAAGATTCGAGTTGGAGAGATTGTTCGGTGATACCCTCAAAAGCGTCGGTGGGGTAGGGGTTGATGGCGTTTGCCGAAGCGTTTGCAAATACTGTTGTTGCGAGTGCGATTGCGAATGTTAAAGTTTTCATAGCATTTAAATTTTATAAGTTATTAATAATGTTGTTTGTACTTAGAATATGGCACGCGCCGTGCCAAACTTTGTATTGTACTGTATATTAATTAGTTATAAAATTTAAGCCGTTGTAAAGGTGTAAAGTTTTTTTACAAGAGTGTAAAAATTTTTGTCAAAAATGTGTAAAGGGGGAATTATTTTACTTGATTGGCAAGGGTACTTGGTTCTCTTCTCATATCCCAAAATGCAGAAATTTCTATTCTATCATTTTTTATTTGATACACTATTTTGTTAATGTCGTTGACCATTATGCTTCGATAAGTGATGGCACGGTCGGATAATAGTGGTTCGATATGTCCCATTTCTGGATTTGTACCAATAAGGGTGGCAGTGTGGAATGTTTCGCGAAGGAAGTTTTGTTTGGTAGGTCTGCCAAACTCTTTGAGAATATAGTCGGCAGTTCGTAGCATATCACGTTCTGCGCTTTTAAGCCAAACTACCTTCTTGTTCATAGTTGCGTAAATTTAACTCATCTTCTGAAAGAAGCCCTTTGAATACTTCTTCATTTGTTCTGTATTCGCCGGTGGCTGATTCTCGTTCGGCATTATCAATCATTGCGTTTATTTCGTCCATAGTATATGGGCGCAACATCTCGCTTTCTTTTTCAGCGCGTTGGATTAAGTTTTGACCTAACCACATCATATTTTGCGGTGTCAGTGCGCTATAAAGATATACAAGAAGATTCGATAATGTTGTTTGACTCATAGTTAGTTCCAATCATTTATTTTACACATACAAAGATATTATTTATTATTTTCATTATTTCTATTGCGGTAAATTATTAACTTTAATTTAATATAGTGGGGTGTAATAAATTATAAATCATTACTATGTCTCATATTTCCTTGCTCTCATCGTTAGCATTACGCCGAGCAACTTGGGGCGCACGTGCCGCAGGGTGGTTGATAGGGACGAAAGTCGTCGTCGTTTTTTGGGTCGTCTTTTTTCTTTTTGTCTTTGATTTTTTTTACAAATTTGGATAAAGAATCGGTGTGGGTGTGCGGCACGGGAGAGTCTTCGTCTACTGTGTGAAAATCTTCTTCGGAGTCGTCTTCCTTTTTTTTGCGGGGGATGAGAACCCATATCATAAACACTATTATGACCGAACAAATGATTATAAAGTATTTCATAGAGTGCAGTTTTGAGTTTTTGCATTTACAAATATAAGGCAAAGTGGCGATTTTTTTTCACTTTTTGGGCGGTTTTTGCACTCTATATCAAAAAAACTCTTATCTTTGAGAAGATTTTTTATGTTTAATAATAACATCAACCAATATTATGAACAAACAAGAAACTTTTACATTCGACAAAGTGCCACAGAGCGTGGCAGAATTGCAATCGTTGAGCGAATATTCGCTTGATACTCCTTTTAAAACAGCGGCTTTGGCTATGCTTGTGCTTCTCCGTTGGGAATCCGACCCCGAGGGCGCATACCAATTGATCGACGCATTGCGCGGTCCCGATCCGCTGAGCAACTATGGCAAATCGTTTATCAAAGAGCGTCTTACAGGCAAAACTTACAAAGTGAAATCGTTTTTTGCCGGCGCAACGGTTGAAAATGGCTATACTCCCACAATGCCTCTCACCATCACCATCAGCGACAATCCTTACTCGTATCCCGACCCAAATTGGGCAACGCTTTACCTCAAAAGCGCCGGTGCCGACACTGTTCGCCCGATAAAATTTAGGAAGAAACCCTCAACAGGTCAATGGTTTTTGAATGATTATCAAAATCTTTCGGATATAAGAGTTCCCGCAGCCGACGACCCTTGGGCATAAATAGTTAAAGGCTTGCGATGAAGAAATATTTTGCTGTTCAATGGCATATTACCGACAATTGCGACCTTAGATGCAAGCATTGCTATATCTATGCTTCTAAGAAAGTGAAGCCTGTG
The DNA here is from genome assembly GCA_017962175.1 of Bacteroidales bacterium. Taxonomy (GTDB): domain Bacteria; phylum Bacteroidota; class Bacteroidia; order Bacteroidales; family UBA3824; genus UBA3824. The sequence continues at coordinate 3,161 of JAGCVU010000100.1, forward strand.
GAAACTCCGTGGGATAAACTTTTGTCTACTCTTGAAGGTATTTTAGAGCATTGTAAATTTCTTCATCGCGAGCCTTATCTTTATATTACGGGTGGCGACCCAATGCTTCATTCGCGTTTTTGGGATTTTTTGGAGGCTGTGCACGACCTTAAAATCCCTTTTACAATAATGGGCAATCCTTATCACCTTGATAAAGAGGTGTGCAATGTTTTGTATTCGCTTGGCTGTCAGAGGTTTCAACTTTCGCTCGACGGTCTTGCTCGCACTCACGATCAGATGCGCAAGCCGGGTTCGTATCAGGCTACATTAAATGCCATTCCAATTATCCGCAATGCTGGCATCTCGTGTGCGGTGATGTCGACAGTGAGTGCAAAAAATATTGCTGATATTCCCAAGTTGATAGATGTTGTGGTTGAAAATCAGGTAGATGTATATGCTTTTGCGCGATATTGTCCTACCGAAGGCGTAAAGAGTAATTGGCATATTAAACCGCAAGATTATCGTAAATTTTTGGATACCTGTTGGCATAAATTTGAAGAACATAGCCACAGCAATACCACATTTAACCTCAAAGACCATCTTTGGACGCTTTATCTTTACGAGAATAAACTTTGGCAAATTCCTAAAAATTCCGACCCGCGTGGTATTTACGACGGATGTCATTGCGCCCAAGACCATTTAACTATCACTGCCGCCGGTAACATTATGGCTTGTAGACGGTTTAATCGTGTGGTGGGAAAGGTAGAGGACGGTATTTATGATGCGTTTATGAGCAAAGAAATGGACGAATTTCGCCATTATGGATTATTTGTAAAATGCAAAGATTGTTTGTTGTTGCGTTTTTGTAGAGGTTGTCCCGCTGTGGCATACGGTTATGACCGAAATTTTTATGCACGCGACCCTCAATGTTGGCGAACGGTGAAATCATCAGTGTGAGCAACTTGTGCCGCAATTTGTAGGTATTCCTGATTCATTTGATGTATCGTAACCTGCTCCATCGATCCAAAATTCAAGTCTTTCGCCCAATGTGGGACGGAAGGGTTTGCGTTTTGGCTTAGATTCTTCGGGTTCGGGAATTTTAGGTTGATTGATAAAATCATTTGCCGATTGGTGTAAGCCAACGTTTTGGTCTATAATGTGGTAGGTGATTTCCGGTGGTTTGTATGCAATGCTTTTTTTGGGCGCATCTGTTTCCGTTGCTTTCTTCTTGGATGCAGATTCAATCGCCGACGAAAACATGATGTAGATTAAAATGATTAATATAAGAAAAAAGAATATCATAGCGTTAAATGTTTTTTATCTCTGCAAATATACTGAAAAATCTTGATATTATCAACATAAAAGGCGGAATCCCCATTCCGCCTTTGTGATCAAATAATCATCGTATAACACTCAAATTCACTCTGTTTTCAATGTATTTACTGGATTTTCGCTTGCGGCGCGGAAACTTGCGGCGGTAACTACTAAGGCTGTGATTCCTACGGCTATGAGTATGCCAATGGCGAATATCCACGGGGCAATGGGGTAATGGTAGGCAAATCCCTCAAAATATTTGTTAACGGCAAAGAGCGAAACAGGTATTGCTATGGCGCTGCATATTGCCGCCAATATCAAGTATTTGCGGTTAAACATCGAAAGTATTTCTGCAATGGTGGCTCCGTTTACCTTGCGAATGCCAATTTCTTTGCGGCGGCTTTCGGTTTCAAAGAGCACAATGCCGAATATTCCCATAACAGATATGATGATGGCTATTATGGTAAATGTGGAAATCATCGACGATACATTGTTTTCTTCTTTATAGTTTTCACCGAGTTCCTGCTCAAATGTCTTTATTTCGGGCTGACTGACGGCGAAGTTGGGGTCTATTTCGGTTAATGTGGCGTTGATATAGTCTCTTACGCTTTTTTCGTTGGCACCATCGGCGTAGCGGATGAAGAGTTTACTTAAATTACCTTCTCGATTAACAAATAAAGCGCAGGGCGAAAGATCGTATTGCAATGGTTTGAAATTAAAGTCGGAACAGAATCCTGCAATTTTGATTTTTTCGGTTGGGAAATCGGACTTAGTGGTGAGGTTTATACTGCGGCGTGCCGTTTCGTTGAAAATCGCTACGCCCAATGTGTCATTGTTGTCTGATTCCATAAAATTGCGACCGTCGGTTATTTTTATTCCCATAAAGTCAATGAAGTTTTTAGCCACATTTAATATGTCGAAAGCACACAGTTCGTCAGGGTTATTGGGAGAGTTTGTACTCATATAATTACCTTGTGAGCGTACCACGTGATCTGCTGTCCAAGTGATGTCGGTGATTTGTGGGTTTTCGAGGAGTTTTGTGCGAACTGTTTCGTGTTTTTGAACGATACCAGATGGAGCCCATAGTGTGAGAATGTTGTGCGGGTTGTATCCAATGTCGCGCGACAATAGGTAATCATTGTTTTTTTGGATAAACAACGAGCAAATAATCAAGGCAATGGAAGCCGCTACTTGAAATCCTACTAAAATAAATCGTAATGGGTTGCGATTATTTTCGGTCATCTTGCCTTTGAGAGCGAGAGCGGGAGGCAACGATGTGATATGTAGGGCAGGGTAGAGGCTTGTGAGTATTGCTGCTGCTATGGCTGCCAATATGCTTATAGTGAGTATTTTGTAATTAGAAAATACCATCTGGTTCATATCAACCACGCCATCGATAAACCAAGGAATTATGGTACGCGTAACAACCAAAGCCAATACTATTGCCACAAGGGTGAATATTATTGATTCGCCAATAATACTTAGCACAAGTTGTGAACGTTCGCAACCGAGTATCTTGTTGATATTGATATCTTTGATGCGTTTGGGTACACGTGCCATAAAGAAGTTGAAATAGTTGATAAACGCGATGACAATCACAAGTATGGCAAGTATCACGTATGTGTATATCACCTTGGCATCGCTGTGCCTGTGGAAGAATCCTCTGATTTCAGAGTGCAGATGGAGGTCTTTTATAGAAATATAATCTGTACTGAAACCTTCAACTAAGTTGTCAAGCACTTCTTGTGGAACCCCAATTTGTTTTTCAAATACTTCTCTTAATACATTCTTGGAAGTTTCTTTGTGGGTAGAGCAAAACTCATCGTGATCAATTCCGTCTTGAATTTTTAAGTAGTAGGTGTATGACCATTGATTTTCATTTATGTTTTGATCTGCAATGTTGTAGAATCCATCTAATAGACTAAACTCAGTGTTGCTTTCCATATCCTCATAGATAGCCACTATTTCGAGGGTGAAGTTGGGGTTGTTGAGGTAAGGAATAACGATGTCGCCTACTTTCAATCTGTATTTCTGAGCCAAAGATTGTGTGATAATTATATCGCTGGGGGTTTTAAACCTCGACAAGTCGCCTTCTACAATGTTGAAACTGAATACCTCAGGCAGTCCGCTGTCGCAGCCTTTTATGGTAAATTTAATTTTGCTGTGATTGCCGCCGTTGTTGATATATCCGTCATAAATGCCCGAAGTACACACACATCCGTAATTTTCTATTTGCGGAATTTTGTTGCAGAGTGTTATGCCTATCGGTCGCGATAAGGAGTTTGCCCATTCGCCGTTGAATATTTCATCGGTCTTGTAGATAACCTGACAAATTCGCTCGTTGTCTTTGACGCTTTGGTTGAAAGTGAACGAGTAGTCTGCCAACGACATCAATGTGTAAAATGTGGCTATGGCTATGGCTATTCCCGTGATATTCAACAGCGAAGGAAGCGTGGTTAGCGATCTTAGTTTAAATATTTTCATATTCTTATCTTTTTTTAATTGTCAATTGATAATTGACAATTTTGGGTTTATTTAATTATGCATTATGAATTATGCATTATGAATTAAGCATTGCTATTCAGATTTGAGTGTATTTACAGGATTTTCGTTGGCGGCGCGGAAACTTGCGGCGGAAACTACTAAGGCAGTGATGCCTACTGCTATGAGTATGCCTATGGCAAATATCCACGGTACAATGGGATAATGGTAGGCAAAACTTGAAAAGTAGGTGTTGATGGCAAAGAACGAAATAGGAATAGCAATGGCACTACATACTGCTGCTAATATCAAATATTTGCGGTTAAACATCGAAAGTATTTCTACAACTGTGGCACCGTTTACCTTGCGTATACCGATTTCTTTGCGGCGGTTTTCGGTTTCAAAAAGCACTATACCGAATATTCCCATTACCGAAATGATGATGGCTAATACAGTAAAGGTGGTAATCATTGTAGAAACATGTGTTTCAATATTATAGTTGTAGTCTATTATTTCCTGCTCGAATGTTTTGAGTTCGGGCTGGATAATAGCGAAGTTGGGATCGATATTGGATAAGGTGGTGTAAATGAAGTCTCTTAGGCTTTTTACATCGGCACCATCGGCGTAACGGATGTAGAGGTTGGTCATATTGCAGTTGTCTTCAAGAAATATTCCACATGGAGTTATTTCGTATTTCAGAGGTTTGAAGTTAAAATCGTTGCAAAATCCTGCGATAATGATATTGCCTTCGTCTGATACTCCACCTATATGAGATTCAGTGTTAAGATTGAAACGTTTGCGAGCGGTTTCGTTGAAAATCATCCTATAGTTGATGGTGTCGTTAGCATCAGATTCGTTAAATGCGCGACCTTCGGTTATCTTTATTCCCATAAAGTCTACAAAGTTTTTAGCCACATATAAAACATCAAAAAAGTAAGTGTCTTCGGGGTTTTCGGAGGATGGAATACTCCAAAATGCACCTTGTGTGCGTACTACTCGTCCACTTGACCAAGTGATGTCGGTGATTGATGGATTTTCGAGAAGTTTGTTGCGTACTGCCTCTTGTTGATTAACGATGCCTGTCGGAGTCCAAATAGTGAGAATGTTGTTTTTGTTGAATCCAAGGTCGCTGGATAAGAAATAATTGTTGTTTTCTTTGATAAACAACGAGCATATAATCAGTGCTATAGAAGCCGCTATTTGAAATCCAACTAAAATCAATCGCAGCGGTTTTCGGTTGTTCTCGGTCATCTGTCCTTTAAGAGCGAGAGCGGGGGGCAACGATGTGATATGAAATGCCGGATATAGGCTCGTGAGTGCTGCTGCCGCTATTGATACTAAAATGCTTATGATGATCATTTTGTAGTTAGAGTATACCATTTCGTCCATTTTTACTACTCCGTCTACACACCATGGTATAATGGTTCGCGAAAATACAAATGCCAATACTATCGCTACAAGGGTAAATATTATAGATTCGCCCACCACACTAAGTATAAGTTGCGAACGTTCGCAGCCAAGTATCTTGTTGATATTGATATCTTTGATGCGTTTGGGCGCACGTGCCATAAAGAAGTTGAAATAATTGATAAATGCTATGGCGAGCACAAGTATTGCCAGTAGCACACATGTGTATATCAAATTTGCATCTTTGTACCTGTGAAAACCCGCTATTTGCGAGTGCAAGTGAAGATCTTTTAACGGAATACAATCCATCTGGAATGTCTCAAGTATATTTTCGAGATAATCTTTTGGAACCATCTGGTCGTTTTGGTATACAATCCTTACCAAATCTTTAATAGCCTCTGAGTTGTTGGATAGAAATTCACCGGGGACAATTCCATTTTGGAATTTTGCGTAGAAGGTGTAATTCCATTGACCTAAATTATCAATGTTTTCATTACCTAAGTTGATAAATCCCGACAATGGTCCAAACTCGGTGTTGTTTTCCTGATCCTCATAGATAGCCACAATTTGGTGAGTATAATTGAGGTTGTTTAGGTTGGGGATTATAATATCGCCCACCTTTAAACCATATTTCTGCGCTATACTCTGCTTGATTATCAAATCGTTAGGAGTTTTGAATTTAGATATGTCGCCTTCTATGAAATTGAATCCATAAACATCGAGAAGTCCACTATCGCAGCCGTATGCAGTAATATTGATTTTGCTATATTGACCGCCATGTTCGATATAACCATCATTAATGCCCCAACGACGTATACATCCGTATTTTTCTATTTGAGGAAAGTTTTCGCAAAAGGCTATACCAAAGGCTCGCGGAAGGTTGTTTGACCATTCGCCTCCCGAAACGTCTATGCTATGGTAGATTATCTGGCAGATGCGTTCGTTGTCTTTGACGCTGCGGTTAAACGTCAACGAGTAGTCAGCCAACGACATAAGCGTGTAAAACGTGGCTATGGCGATGGCTATTCCCGTGATATTCAACAGCGAGGGAAGCGAGGTCAGCGAACGGAGTCTAAATAGTTTCATATTTTTATCATTTTAGAATCGACAGTTGACAATTGACAGTTTACAATTA
>JAGCVU010000101.1 GCA_017962175.1 Bacteroidales bacterium
AACGGTAACCATTATTCATGGGGCGAAACCTCAACAAAACGAACTTACAAATCTAACTGTAAATATTACATACGCAAAGGTCTTTTCATTTACCTTAAAAAGTATTGCAATGACGATGGAGAGGGCTATAAAGGCTACAGCGACAATTACACTATTCTTGAAAAAGCCGATGATGCTGCATACGTAAATTGGGGCAGCAATTGGTGTATGCCAACGTTAACACAATATGAAGAACTATGTTCCAATTGTTATTGGGTATGGACCGATACAATAGATAATCAAGGTCATAAGTACATAGGATATATGGTTTATAAGGCTTTGAATACAGAAGACAAAGGTGTTAAGATATATGTAGGAAAAACGGCAGATGCTGCATATACTGAAAACGTGGATCATATCTTTTTCCCTGCCGCCGGGTTAGATTTTGAATCCTCTGAGGTTGGGTATTCCGGTTTCTACTGGTCTTCTTCACTCGACATAGACAATCCCAAATGCGCTAAGGTTCTGTTCATTGATTCCGGTTATATGTCCGGTAGTGCGTACACTACTTCATCTGGTCGCTCCCACGGTCACTCGGTTCGCCCCGTGCGGAGTAAGAAATAAAACATATTATCCAAGCGCAAAGAGCAATGTTTTTTGCTTTTCCCGAAAATCTTTAAAACATACTAAAGAACCATTAAAATACTGCCGCAATTTTTTTGATTGCCTTGATTCTTTCCGAAAGCGATGGGTTTTTGCGGGCAGATTGCATATTGTATTTGGTTTGCAATTGTACAAGCGAATCGGCAGGAATGTCAAGGGCTGCCTCCAAAATAAGCGCAATTTCGGCTGTTATGGGACGGCGAGCGTTTAGTATCATGCTCAGCATCCTGTACGAAATACCTGTTTTTTCTGATAATTCGTGGCGTGATATTTTGCGGTATTCAATCTCGTCTTTGAGAATTTCGCCCGGATGCGTGGGGTAGAATCCGTAACCTAACTTTTCCATAATATGCTTATTTATAATGATTCGACAGTTCTATAATATTACAAATTACAATTCGTTTCTCCGTGGGCGAACTATATGTTCGAAACTCAATCCGATATTTATCGTTGACCCTTACGGAAGCCAAACCTTCTTTGTTGCCATAAAGTTTTTCGTAGTTGAGAGAATGGTATCTGAGCAAGTCGGTAGGTTTTGAAACCGATTCCAATAGGTCTACCGTATTAATGTACTTTCTGATAATTTGAGGTTGGAACTGATGTTTTTTGTCATCAGTACATCCGTTGTGGTATAAATCAGAAAGGTATTGCTTTTCAAATACTATTTCCATAATAACTATTTAGTATTGCAAAGGTAATAATAATATTCTTTTGGTGAGTGTTCTTTTTACATTTTTTTGCCTTTGTAGTGAAATGATGCTAAATACCTTGTATTTGTTTAAATACTAAAATGTTGATTTTATAGTATTTATACATTTTTACACACATTTTCCTACCGAGTTTTGACGCAAAGTCACACATTTTCCTACCGACTTTTTGTGCAAAGTTACACATTTTCCTGTTTTTTGGAAAAAAATGCTAAATTTGGGGCATATAATGATTACCATACAATTATGAAAACAATCTTTTTAAATCTTCTTTTATGCCTAATAGTTGTGTCGTTGAATATCGGCAATGCATTATCACAGCAAAACCACGAATACGTTGACCTTGGGCTCCCTTCCGGCACACTTTGGGCTACTTGTAATGTGGGGGCAAATAATCCTTGGGAATGTGGAGATTACTTTGCTTGGGGGGAAACTTCAACCAAAACAACCTACAATTGGTCAACTTACAAATATGCTAATGGTGATTACAAGAAACTTATAAAGTATTGCAAGGAATATGGCGATAATGGCTACACCGATAGTCTAAAAGTGTTAGAGCCTAATGATGATGCCGCCACAGTTAACTGGGGTAGCAACTGGCGTATGCCTACCGCTGAAGAGCTGAGCGAACTTAGAAATAACTGTTACTGGGTATGGACTAAAAAGACTGATAAACAAGGACATAAGTATTTCGGATATATGGTTTATAAAGCATTGGAACCAATCGAAAAAGGCGTTAAAGTATCTAAGGGCAAAAAGCCTAAAGCTGCATATACTGAAAGTGTGCCGCATATCTTTTTACCAGTCGCTGGGTATAAGTGGGATATTAATACATCGAGCATTAATACCAACGGCTACTACTGGACATCTTCGCTCTTTTTTGGTAGCTCTGTCAGCGCTCGCGGTCTCTTCTTACATTCCACTAGTGTGTTCGACAACGATTGGGATAGTCGTTTTTATGGTCGCTCGGTTCGCCCCGTGATGTGCAAGAACTAAATTGCTTATCGGCTCACAAAAATACAAAATCGGCTCAAAATTATTGCAATTTTGAGCCGATTTTTGAAATATTTGAGCCGATAAAGAGATTGTTTATTTAAACAACTCTTTTGCTGTGAGTTCGAGGTAATCGCGGCAATTCATCCAGGTGTGGCCGCCGCCGGGGTTGTAGAATGTGTGCTTGATGCCATTGTCGGTGAGGTATTTTTCCAAACCGAGCGATGCCTGAATCAAGAAATCGTCTTTGCCGGTGCCGAGGAACATAAATTTGAGTTTTGATTTAAGTACGTCGGGGGTGGCGTAGGTGCCGTTGGTGAAGTTGTCTTTAAACTCGTTGCCGAAGATTGCAGGGGCAAATGCGGCTACGTAGTGGAACATATCGGGATTGCCAAGACCTGTTGCCAAAGTCTGACGTCCGCCGAGCGAGAAGCCTGCAATTGCGCGGTTGTCGGCATCGGTGAGCACGTTGAAATTCTTTTCGATGTAAGGAACAACGTCTTTGGTGATTTCGGTAACAATCTTTTTGGTGTCCATAGCGTCGTAACGCTCAGCCTTGCCGCGGAGAATAAGTTCGGGGTAGGGGTTGGCGTAGGGCATTACCACAATCATACGTTTTGCAAGACCCTTGGCAATAAGGTTGTCGAGAATGTTGTTCATCTTGCCTACTTTAAACCAAGTTTCGTAAGTGTCTGTCATACCGTGAATTAAGTAAAGCACGGGGAGTTTCTCGTTGCCGTCGGGTTTGTAGCCTTCGGGAGTGTAAACGCACATCGGACGGTCGATGCCGAGGCTGTTGGAATGATAAAAACGGTAAGCCACTTTGCCGTGGGGCACTTTTTGAATGTCTTGCATTCCAGGCTCTTTGGTGCGGATGTCTACGAGACTGCCTTTGAAACCTTCGTTGGGGAAGATATCAGCGTTGTTGGGGTCGTTGATGCTGGTGCCGTCAACAATAAATCCGTAGGGGTAAATGTCGGGTTGGTCAGTGTTAATGGTGATACTCCAAATGCCGTCGGCATCTTTGGTCATAGTGCTTTGACCGCCCAAAAGTTGGTTGAGGTCGAGTTTTACTTCATTAGCATTGTCGGCTTTGAGGCGGAATGTTACGCTGCCGTCTTTGTTATATTCGGGTGAAATCACAGGTTTGGGAAACATTCTTGCCATTACGCCGGGGGTAAATTGCTGATCTTTTTTAGCCTCGGGAAGTGTTACCTTCATATTTGCGCCCTTGTAGGGTTTGGCTTGGAAAAGTCGGGGAAGTGATTCCTCTAAGAAATAACGTGCGTTCATCCAAGTGTGACCGTGTTTGTCGGATGTTATCACCTTCATATTCTTGATGTTGTGTTTGTCTAACTCTACCATAAAGTCGCGAGCGTTGCCATAGAGAAAATCGTCGCTACCAACGCCAAGCCAGAAGAGTTTTATTTTAGAGTTGAGCGATTTGGCGTCGTCTAACTGACCGGGACGCAACTGTGTAAACGAACTGTAAGAGCAGAGGTGCGAAAATTTGTCCAAATTGTTGAGACCAATGCTGAGAGCCTGATTGCCGCCGCGAGAAAATCCTCCGATAGCACGGTTGGCAGCGTTGTTGATGGTGCGGTAGTTTTTCTCAACGTAGGGCATAAGGAAATCGAGAAAATCTTTACCAAACATATCAAACTGCATAGCGGGTGTATCTCCTTGACCTGCAATGCGGTTGGGGTTGCCGTAGGGGAGAACGATAATCATCTCTTTGGCTTTGCCCTGAGCGATGAGGTTGTCGAGAATGAGGTTCATTTTGCCTACCTTGAAATATACCTCTTCGGTGTCGGTGGTGCCGCTGATGAGGTACATTACGGGGTAACTTGCGCCCTTGCCGTTGTAGTATGTGGGGGGAACGTAAACAATGGCGTTGCAGAATGTGTTGGCTGCGTCAGACCAATAAGTTACGTACTCTACGCTACCGTGAGGAACGTTTTTGAGGGCGTGAGGCAGGTTGAAATCGCCACGCATATCCAAAAGGCTGTTTTTGAAACCCTCGTTGGGAAACCATTCGGCGTTAACGGGGTCCATAACCTGCATTCCGTCAACGATAAAGCAGTAAGGATAGATGTCGGGAGTGGTGGGTCCGAGAGTGATTGACCACACGCCTTTGTCGTCTTTTTTCATCTCGTGGCGACCAGCAAACTGAACATCCACCTCCACCTTTTGAGCGGTTTTGTTTAAGTAATTGAATGTTACTGAGTTGTCTTTGTTGACAACCGGCGACTGCACCTGCGGAACGCCGGGCTGAGCCATTGCCGTCTGCAATGTGGCGGCAAACAGCAGCGCCAATCCTGTTTTGATAAATTTGTTCATCTTATAATAATATTAGTGTTAAAATTTTGACTTCCTAATTATGAATTATGAATTGTGAATAATGAATTACTTAGCCCATTCTTTGCCTTCTGGAGTGCGTCTCCATGCAAAATAAGCATCAAGCACCTTCATAGATTCGAGACTTGGGGTTGTGCCTTCAAATGGAACAGGTCCGGTGAGATACATAACCTTTTGATTTTCAGTGGTAAATTCAGGCCAATGAGGAACGCCTTCGCCATCGGGATTACCTGTTTTGGCAAAATTGGTCCAATACAAGCCCATTGCTTTCGACAGAGCAATATCGCTTTCGCCCTGTGTAACGTGCTGAAATACATAGTTTACGTCTTGACCGTGGTGCGAACCTTCGCTGTCGGCGGGATGTTGGTCGAAATAATATACATATACCTTTGATTTGCCTTTCTCGCTTTGCAACGAAGCCCAAGCCCAAGTCTGCCAACCAAAAGCGGCATCACGCATAAGGTCGCGGGCGGTTTTGTTGAGTTTGCCCTCGTCAGTAAGGGGATAAGCCTTTAACAGAGTGTCGGCAAAACGTCCGTAACGGTCGGCAACAAACTTAGGATGTGTTTCGTAAGTGTCGGCAAACGAGAAACTTGCACCTTCGTCGGAATTGTATCCTACAAGAATATCCACATCGTTGAAATCGCCGTTTTGGTACATTACATATTGGTCGTCTTTGATAACGTAACCGTCAACCACAGGCCAAGCGCCAAAGCCCGACATATCGCCACCTGCATATTTTTCGGCAGGGAGAGCGCGAAGGTCGGCAAGCGATTTTGCACCGAGTTTTTCGGCAATCTGAGCATCGTCTTGCTCAGCCATTGCGAGGGTCTTCATATTTTCGCCGGGATATGTGGTGGCACGCGAAGGACCAAATGATCCGCCGCTTTGTGATATTGCTCTCTGAAACAATCCCTTAGCCAAAGGCGATGCGCACAACATACTAACAGAAATACCGCCTGCGCTTTCGCCAAAAATGGTAACATTGTTGGGGTCGCCACCAAATTTGTCGATATTCTTTTTAACCCATTGTAAACCTGCAATTTGGTCTAAAATTCCATAGTTGCCGCTTACGTGATTGGGGTTTTCGGCAGTGAGTTCGGGATGACACAGAAAACCGAGGTTTCCAACGCGGTAAGTAATTGATACTAAGACCACACCATTGCGCGAGAGAAGTTCGCCGTCGTGACTTGGGTCGGCAGTAGAGCCGAACGAGAATCCGCCGCCATAGATCCACACCATAACGGGTAGCTTGTCTTGTGCGGTTTTTGCGGGAGTCCACACATTTAAATATAGACAATCTTCGCTAAAATTATCGGGATTGCCGCCTTGAATAGGACCTTTGGCAAATTCGGTAGTTTTTTTTACGCCCTGCCACGGAATTAGCGGCTGAGGTGCTTTCCATCTGAGGTCGCCCACGGGAGGTGCTGCAAACGGTATTCCCTTAAAAATTTTGAGGCTGTCTTGAATATAGCCTTCAATTTGTCCGCCCTCTACATCCACGATATTTGAGAGTTGCGGCGTTCCGCACGATGCCATTATCATAGCAACCCCTGCGGCTAAAAATGCTAACTTCTTCATATTAAGTTGGTTAAAAATACTAATATTTGAGGTGCAAGTTAGTAATAATTTTTTGGTTTTAAAATAATTTATTAATTTTGCTGTGTAAACAAAAATACTTTTATAATGTCGCGTTGGGAAAAACTGTTAGCCAAGATATTAGCACTTGATAAAGATTTGAGGTTTGATGAACTCAAAAGAGTGTTGGAGAGTTATGGTTATACTATGAACGCACCCAAGGGAGGTAGTAGTCATTATATATTCCGGAAATCGGGTTGTAATCCTATAACTATTCCTAAACACGAACCAATAAAAGTGGTTTACGTTAAAATGGTAAAAAATATTGTTGAACACGAAAGTAAATAGACATGAAGACATTAGACTATTATTTAGGCCTTCCTTATCGTTTGGAGATAGTTCCTGATACATCAGAACCGGGGTTTGTGGCTTTTTATCCAGAACTACCCGGGTGTATTACTTGTGCTGATGATATTTTTAAGGTGGTGGAAAATGCCGTTGATGCAAAAAAACTTTGGCTTATGACCGCAATGGAAGACGGTTTGGAGATAAAAGAACCTGCCGCCTTTGATTATTCTGATTTTATGTCTAAATTTTCGAATAGAATGGCTGACAGAGAGTTGGTTACTGCTTGATGTTACGCTCTTGTACCGCCCATAGGTTAAACCAATACTCAAATTCTCGGCGTTCTTTTTGTTTTAAGGTGTCTAAATTGAGGGCTTCGAAAAACGAGAGGATGGAGCAGATGGCAAAAAATACACACACCACAAACGATGGCAGTTTGGGTACTAATCCGGTTTTGATATAATCTGCCATTACGGGAATCAGAAATCCCACCGCCGTGAGCAACATTATCAGCGACATCCACATAAAAAAGTTGAACGGCTTATAGTTTTTAAAGAGAATAAAAATCGTTTTCAACACCTTGAATCCATCGCTATATGTGTTTAGTTTTGATGCACTTCCTTGTGGACGGTCGCGATAATCAATAGGTATGTTTTTGATTAATAAGTTTTTATCTAAGGCGTGAATAGTCATTTCGGTTTCTATCTCAAAGCCTTTTGAAAGTACGGC
>JAGCVU010000102.1 GCA_017962175.1 Bacteroidales bacterium
AACTAATGAAACTTACATTAGCATACTCCACTTGTCCCAACGACACATTCATTTTCGACGCCCTCGCCAACGGTAAAATCGACACCGAGGGCATCGATTTTGAAATTTCGCTTGCCGACATCGACGTGCTCAACAAAAACGCCGTCTCAGCCAATCCGCCCGACATCACCAAAATTTCGTCAAACGCCTATGGCATAGATATTTGGAAAGATTATGTAATTCTCGACTCAGGTTCGGCACTCGGCAGAAACAACGGTCCGCTGCTTGTGGCTAAGAACGAGTTTCCGCTCGAAGAGATGGATTCAAAAAGAATCCTCATCCCGGGCGTAAACACCACCGCCAACCTGCTGTTTACCACCTTCTTCCCCAATGCAAAGGAGAAGACCCCTCTCCTATTCTCCAAAATCGAAGGCGAGGTTATCAGCGGACACTACGACGCAGGACTGCTTATTCACGAAGGCCGCTTCACCTACAAAAGCAAGGGTTTAGTTAAGATTGCCGATATGGGCGAACTTTGGGAACAGAGGTTCGGAATGCCTATTCCGCTCGGTTCGATAATAGCCAAACGCTCATTGCCTCAGGATGTTATAGCCAAAGTAGACCGCATTATCCGCCGCAGTGTGGAGTATTCGTTTGCCCATCCCGAATCGCCAATGCCCTACATCCGCGACAATGCCCGCGAAATGGACGACACCGTAATGCGCAGTCACATTGCCCTTTATGTAAACAATTTTTCGGTTTCGCTTGGTAAAGAAGGTCGTCAGGCCATTGAGTTTCTCTATAAAAAAGCCTTCGAAAACGGATTGTACAAAGAATTGCCGAAGGGGATGTTTTTGGGATAAAACGTATTTGCAAAATCTTTTAGATCAGAATGAATATATTTTAACCTTTTATTAATGCCTTCTTTTGAAGATTATATTTACCAAATCCGTATAAGCAACAACAAAACAGACTATAATAAACTTGTTTGAATATGAAAAAGATTTTTTTATGCCTTTTGGCAATGATAGCAGCGTGGACTGCCATGGGGCAAGGTTACTACGATGAAAATCATGAATGGAATATAGTTCCAGAAACCGCAATAGAGATTACAGATGCCACTACTGAACTCAATGATGGATTTTATTATACTAATTACACCACCATAAACTTAAGCTCCCTTAATATCAAGGGCAACGTTAAACTGTCGATATGCAACTATAGCAGTTTAATAATCTCCGGCGATATAAACATATCAGAGGGCAATAGTCTTACAATTTATGATGATGATGGAGAAGGACTCACTGCTTCAGACATAGTTGTCAACGGCTCGTTACACGTCGTTTGGGGCAATATTACTGCCAACACAATTGGTTCTACCAATGCTACAATCAGCATCTCTGGTGGCAAAATCAATGCCACCTCAATAATAGCAAAATCACTTACCCTCGGATGGACATATGATTATGACTATATAAATGCCAAAATTAACGCCTCATCAATTACCATTGCCGATGGACAAGTATTTATAATTGATGAAAAAGAATATTCAGGCACTCTTACCGACCAACAACGTGCTGCATTTACTTCCGGTGAACTTCCGTTAACACCTCCGGAAGTACCATTGGATGCAAGTTATCTTCCAAAGGTTAAAGAGAATTTATTATATGAAGGCAAACCTATAGAACCACTCATTATCGACAATGATGGTATTATTCCTAATGGCAAATTATGGTTTACAGTTTCAGATTCACCATATAACCCCGAAAAGCATTACGACTGGGGAGATGACCCACCTATTATCAGGGAACCGGGGACATATTTCATACTCTATAAAGTAGAATCAACAAATCCTAAATATATCGATAGGTATATGCACGAAAACGATCAAGATCTTAAAGTAACAATCGAAAGTTTAGGCACTTTTCAAGATGAAAATTTTGAATATATTATTTTAAGCAAAACAAACAAAGAAGTTGAACTACGAGGATATAAATCAGATGTCTTCATTAATGAGACATTAACAATACCTTCAACGACTATAAACGAAGGTAACACATACACTATCACTCGAATCGGGGATTTTGCATTTAATAATAGCGATACAAAGTTACAAAGAGTAGTATTTCGAGAAGGCAACTCAATTACTTCTATAGGCGAACATGCGTTTGCTAATAATACCAAATTAGAATCCATCAATTTGGAAGTTTGTCATAAACTAACAGATCTTGAAGATGATGTATTATACTACTGTCTTAATTTGCAAGAGATTACCATTCCTCAAGGCGTAACAGTAATTCCTGAAAGTGCATTTGCTATTTGCACTAATCTTAAAACAGTCACCTTTCTCGGAGATATTACTAGAATTGAAAATAATGCTTTTTATGAATGTAGCCTATCCCACATTGAAATACCGGCTACTGTTAAATATATTGGAAACTGGGCATTCTATGATCAACAAAATATTGAAGATTTTAATATTACCTGCTATGCACCTGTTTCACCATCATTCGAAGCTCCTTTTGGTTATCTAGAACTAGAAAAGTACGGCACTCTCACTATACCAGAAAAATGTGCTATTGGTTACGAAAAATGGATTGAGGAGTTCAAAGCCAACAATGGCGAGGTAATAGGCCATAACGTCACAGTAAATCCAGCGATAAACGAATATAAAGGATGGGATGGCACACCGGATTTTTTCATTAAAGATGATGTTAAGATCGATGATAATTATTCTGTCAACATACTCTCTGCAAAAGCTGTAGTCATAAAAGAGGAAGAAGATGATTTACCAACATTTGAGCCTATAAGTGACATTGGAAATGATTACATTTTGCAAATTTCGGTAATACTCAAAAACAACGGCGAAAAATGTTTTACCGATCCTTACACAGTGCCAATAGAAGGTGACTACAAGCCCAAATGCAACATCACCGAAAATATTGTCATAAATAACATACGTCAAGACCCTATCGACACACTAAAATATTGCAACAATGACAGCGGAATAATAACATTAAGTTTCGAAACCGTTAGTGAAGCTAAACCATCCAAGTATTCTATCCAGTTTGAAAACGAGGCAATAGAAACAATAAACAATGCCGATATTCCCGAAAACAACAAAATAAAAATTACAATACCTTCAAACCTTGCTCCGGGCATTTATCAAGGCAAATTAACTGTTTCTAATGGAAAAATAACATCCAAGAAATACGATGTGGCTATTGAGATTCCTTTGGTGCGCAATATTATTAAACAACTCTACACAAACGTTATTTTTGTTGACAACCACGATAGCATTTTTGTAGGCTATCAATGGCTAAAAAACGGTAAAGAAATCAACAACGAAACAAGACAGTACTTTACCGAAAAGGTGTTAGATGGCAGTTATTCTGTGCAACTCACCACCAAAAACTACATATCTATTCGTTCATGCAAAGTTGATTTTACACCCACCACCAAACTCTCTCCCACCGTTACCCCCTACCCCAACCCTGCCAAAGCGGGCGTACCGTTTAACCTCAAACTCATTGGCGGAGTGCCCGATAATGCATCAATAATGATTTTCAACAATGCGGGTGCACAGGTGCAGAATATCCACAATGTAACCGAAAATACCACAATAACCCTTCCACGTGGCTACTACTCCGGCGCATTAATCTACGACGGACAAAAGGCTGGTTTTAAGATTATTGTGGAATAATTGCTTGCAATTAATTTATTTATTTCATATATTTGCGCTATGAGACATTTCAAAATCTCATAGCGCATTTTTTTAATAACCCAATTTATAAACCACTAACTCAATTCAAAATGAAAAATATTCTGTGTATCTGCATTACAGCGTGGCTGCTGGCATTGACAATATCCGCCAATGGTCAAAATTTTCAACAAGATATGTCCCTATGGTCTGTCAGATTCAATCCCACAACTATAACATGGAGGAATCAGGATATTGATTTGAATAGTATGGGGGGCACTTGGTTGAATGTAGACGACGGATCAGGACATACATTGACTCCGGGAACACACTTCACCGTTTCTTTTACCAACAACAAAGAACCGGGTAATCCAACGATAACTCTTACTGCTGTGGATGGTTATGGTTTTAACAATAGCAAGGAGAATGGCAACGTAGCTGTAATTATAATTACCGGCACGGGTGCTACTTATGGCAGTAACACTATTTCTGGTTTTGTAATTACCAAACGTAATATCAACAACGGCGTCGATGTTGATATTCCTTCTTCTGTAGATTACACAGGTTTCAACACAGTTAATATACCTGTAACGTTGACTTACGCCAAAGGACAAAGCAATGCTTACAATCTTACTGAGGGTACAGATTATACAATAACTACTTCTAATATAAGTAATGGTTATGTTAAGGTAACAATTACACCGACAGGCTCTCGTTTTAACGGAAACGCAATAACCAAGCAAGTTAAGGTAAATCCGATAAACATCAATAGCAACGCTGTTACAAAAGCTCTAGAAAGTTCTACTTTTACCTATACCGGCTGTTATTTCGAACCAGCAGCTTCTTTAACCTACAATGGTGTTCCACTTGTTAAAGGCACAGATTATACAATTTCGTACAGTAGCAATGTAAATGCCGGCACTGGTAATGCAACCATTACCGGTAAAGGAAACTATACTGGCTCTACCACAATTAGTTTTACTATTAATAAGCGTCAGATTTCTGATGCAGATATTACTCTCTCTGCTGCTTCTAAAGAGTACACAGGTTCTGATCTCTCTACTACAGTTAGCGGTACACTTGCCACCTCGGGTTGCAACCACAATATGGTTACCAACACCGATTTTACCATCACATATCCTTCCGATTGTACATCAAAAGGTACTAAGTTGTTGACAATAAAAGGCAATGGCAATTTTACAGGCACTACTACTATTCCGTGGGAAATCACTGCGGTATGTATCTCAAACGCTACTGTTACTTTTTCATCTCCTGCTGATTACTACACATACGATGGTAATCCAAAAGAAC
>JAGCVU010000103.1 GCA_017962175.1 Bacteroidales bacterium
AAAGAAATTGAAAATATAAAACAAATGCAAAAAAAACTATTGTTAGGCGTTGAAGCCATAGCCCAAGGAGCCATCGACGGCGGTCTTTCGGGTGTATACGCCTATCCCGGTACACCGTCTACCGAAATTACAGAATATATAGAATCAAATCCCACCGCCATTGAACGCAATCTTCACCGTCAATGGTCGGCAAACGAAAAAACCGCAATGGAAGCCGCTCTGGGCATGAGTTACGCAGGCAAACGTGCTATGGTTTGTATGAAACACGTAGGTATGAACGTTTGCGCCGACGCTTTTGTAAACTCCGCTGTTACAGGCATTAACGGAGGCATTGTGATTGTTGCTGCCGACGACCCGTCGATGCACTCGTCGCAAAACGAGCAAGACAGCCGCTTTTATGGCGACTTTGCTATGATCACAATTCTTGAACCCTCCACACAGCAGCAGGCCTACGATATGGCTTACAGCGCGTTTGAGATTTCAGAAAAAACTGGTCTTCCTGTTTTGATTCGCATTACCACACGTCTTGCACATTCGCGCAGCACAGTGGAAACCAAAGAGTTAAAGAGCGAAAACGAAGTACATTTCCCCGCTGATCCGCGTCAATTTGTGCTTCTTCCCGCAATTGCAAAACGCCGTTACGCCAACTTGCTCAAAATGCAGGAGGTTTTGGGCGACAATTCTGAAAAATCGGCATACAACACATTTGAAGACGCTAATTCAAAAACAGGAATTGTGGCTTGCGGTATAGCCTACAACTATCTCAAAGAGACATTCAACGGCAACATCCCCTATCCTACCCTTCATATTGGTCAATATCCGTTGCCAATTAAACAGATAGAGAAACTCGCCGCCAAATGCGATGAGATTATCGTTGTAGAGGAAGGTTATCCGTTTGTAGAACAACGCATTAAAGGCATTTCGCAAAAAATCAGAATCAAAGGCAAATTAGACGGCACACTTCCCCGTCAGGGCGAGTTGAATCCCGATATTACCAACGAGGCATTCGGTGTTAAATCTGAAAACCAATACGTTACACCCGAACTCGTATCGCCCCGTCCGCCGGCACTCTGCCAAGGTTGCAGTCACGCCGATATGTACGAGGTGCTCAACCAGGTGATGGAGCAGATGGGCAGCAACCGTGTGTTCGGCGATATTGGATGCTACACTCTCGGTGCTCTTCCGCCCTACGTGGCTATCAACTCAACAGTGGATATGGGCGCGTCGATAACTATGGCAAAAGGCGCAGCCGACTCGGGCGTAAAACACGCCGTTGCAGTTATTGGCGACTCCACATTCGTACACTCTGGTATGACTGGCCTTTTGGACGCAGTAATTGAAAACACTCCTATCACAGTGATAATCAGCGACAACTCCACCACAGCTATGACCGGCGGACAGAAATCGCACGGAGAAAACCGTATTGAAAAAATCTGCCTTGGTCTCGGGGTTGACCGCGAACATCTCCACATCATCACTCCGATGAAGAACAAACACGAAGAGATGTTCCAAGTGATTAAACAAGAAGTTGAATATCAAGGAGTTTCGGTAATTATTTCGCAACGCGAATGTATACGCACGGCAGCCCGCAAAGCCGCCCAAAAAAGAGCAAACCTCAAATAAATCAGAACAATGAAGACAGACATCATATTAGCAGGAGTAGGCGGACAGGGAATCCTCTCCATAGCCTCGTGTATAGGCGTAGCAGCAATGCACGAAAACCTTTACGTAAAACAGTCGGAACTCCACGGAATGAGTCAGCGAGGCGGCGCGGTACAATCACACTTCCGTTTGAGCGACCAGCCCATTTATTCCGACCAAATTCCTCTAGGTCAGGCAGATATCATTCTTTCAGTAGAGCCGATGGAAGCGCTAAGATATCTACCGTGGCTCAGCAAAGAGGGAATGGTGGTAACCGACAGCACACCTTTTATTAATATACCAAACTATCCCGAGCCCGAAACCGTTACCGCCGAGATAAAAAAACTGAAAAAGCACGTGCTTGTAGACGCCAACAGCCTTGCCACAGAGATCAAGTCGCCCAAAAGCGCCAACATCGTAATGCTCGGAGCAGCGTCGAAATATCTGCAAGTATCGTTCAAGTCGTTGGAAAACGCACTCGAAGAGATATTCAAGACCAAAGGCGCGGCTGTAATCGACGTTAACAAGCAGGCTCTCAACCTTGGTAGAGAATACGCTGAGAAATATATCTGCGGATAATGAAAATAGTAATAGCAGGAGCATCGTCGGGATTGGGTTTTGAAACCGCAAAACTCTTTATATCAGCAGGTTGGAAAGTTGCGGTATGCGCACGGCGGGTAGACCGTCTGAAACCGTTGACCGAACTCAACCCCGACAATGTAACCGCTTATCAGTTAGATATTTGCAACGACTCCTCTCCTACCGTTCTGCAACAGATTCTACAGGAAGGAGAAAAAACCGACGTATATTTTCACGTGGCTGGCATAGGCAGCCACAATCGCGATTTGGATATTGACAAAGAGATTAACACATTAAACACCAATGCGTTAGGCTTTGTTAAATGTATCGATACTGCATACAATTATTTCAAGACCGTTGGCGGAGGTCACATAGCCGCCATCTCCTCAATTGCCGGTACAAAAGGACTTTCGGCAGCACCATCGTACAGCGCCACCAAGCGTATGCAATGGACTTATTTACAGTGTCTTGCGCAACTTTCGCACAGTTCGGGTGCAGGAATCAAAATCACCGACATACGTCCCGGGTTTGTTAAGACCGACCTTTTGGACAAGAATATGGACTATCCCCTGTTGCTGAAACCGCAATACGCCGCCAAGATTATCTACAAAGCCATTATCAAGAAAAAACGTGTAACGATTATCGATTGGAAATACTCCGTACTCGTTTTCTTTTGGAAACTTATTCCCGATTTTGTGTGGGAACGGCTGAAAATTGACGCCAAACAGAAGTAGAGATTGATATTTTATAGCAAAACTACTTAAAAAAAAGGCGCAAATACCTTTGTATTACAAAATAATTAGTAATTTTGGCGAAAAATAGAAACTATGTTGGAACCGATAAATATAGCAGCCACAATCGACACACCGGCAATTGTACTTGACAAAAGTACCGGTGAGATGTCATTTTCGGGTCGTTCGTTGCCCGAAGACGTGTTGAAAATTTATCAGCCCGTGCAGAATTGGTTCAAAGAGTACTGTCAAGACCCGAATCCCGAGACTGAAATCGAGTTTAACCTCGACTATTACAACTCGTCAACATCGCGCATAATAGTAAAA
>JAGCVU010000104.1 GCA_017962175.1 Bacteroidales bacterium
ACTTTGCGGATACCTTCCAACTGATTGGCTATTAGAATTTTTGCACCTTCGAGAGCGTCGTATTTTTTGCCGTGGTAGATTACAAATTTGTTGAGTTGCGCCTCAATTTCGGGGTCAACGGCGTTGACTGTTACAGTGAGCGAATCTATCTTTGCGTCAATCACTTCGTCGGCTTTTTCATTGAGGAGTAATCCATTGGTACTCATACATTTAAGTAATTGCGGAAACTCTTTCCCCACAAGGCGGAATGTATCTAATGCTGCATTTGTGGCAAGAGTGTCGCCCGGACCTGCAATGCCCGCCACACGTATTTGAGGGCAGAGTTTCAACGCTTTTTTGAGTACGTCGATGCTCTGTTCGGGAGTGATGACCTTAGCCGTAACGCCCGGACGGTTTTCGGTGTCGTTTAAAACCCTGTGACAGAATCGGCAACCGATATTGCACGCAGGACTTACTGGCAAGTGAATACGTCCGAGGTTGTTGGCATTTGGTCCAAAGCAAGGATGATTATTTGAAAGTTCTTTATTCATTTTCTTCTGTTTGTTTAATTTATTTACCGGTGCAAAATTGCGGCAGAAGTAAATTATTTCCAAACAGAATAAAAAAAATGGTAATTATATCTAACCCGAATGGGTTTTGTAGATATAATTACCAGAAGATGTGGATAAAACTCGTTTTAAAAGAATAAACATATTTGCTACCTTGCTCCGCGCGAAATCTTGTCTAAGGCGGTTACAAGTGCGTCTATTTCGTCGCGGGTGTTGTAAACTGCAAAGGTGGGACGAACACTCATTTCATAGCCCAACGCCCTGAGAGCGGGTTGTGCGCAGTGGTGTCCGGCACGAACGGCTATACCCTCCTTGTCGAGCATCTGTCCCACTTCGGGAGCGGGAATGCCGGCGACATCGAGAGAAACCACGCTTACACGGTTTTTGGGATTTCCAATGAGCGTAATGCCCGGAATCCTTGCTATTTGCGTGCGGGCGTATTCGGTGAGGTCGTGCTCGTGATGTTCGATGTTGTGTATGCCCACGCTTTTTACAAAGTCTAAGGCGTAGCCCAAACCCACAGCGTCGGCAATGTTTGGCGTGCCTGCTTCAAAACGCGCCGGAGGTACGTTAAACTCGGTTTTTTCGATGGTAACATCCTTAATCATATTGCCTCCGCCTTGCCACGGTGGAAGTTTTTCGAGCCACTCTTTTTTGCCGTAAACCGCGCCAATGCCCGATGGACCGTAAATCTTGTGTCCCGAAAAAACAAAGAAATCGGCGTCTAATTCCTGCACGTCTATCTTGGTGTGAGCCACCGACTGCGCTCCGTCTAACAGCACAGGAATGTTGTGCGAGTGGGCAAGGTCGATTATAGACTTTACATCGTTGATAGTGCCGAAAGTATTGTTGACGTGACCAACGGATATAAACTTGG
This sequence comes from Bacteroidales bacterium, assembly GCA_017962175.1. Taxonomy (GTDB): domain Bacteria; phylum Bacteroidota; class Bacteroidia; order Bacteroidales; family UBA3824; genus UBA3824. Next base: position 1,426 of record JAGCVU010000104.1, read on the forward strand.
TTTTGGGAGAGATAAGGCGTTCAAACTCAGTGAGATTGAGGTCGCCATTCTTGTCGATAGGAATTGCACGTAGTTCGGCATTGTGCTTAAAACACTCTTGCTGCCAAGGCACAATGTTGGCGTGGTGGTCGAGGGTAGAAACGATCACGTTGTCGCCCGGAAGGAGGTATTTCTCCGAAAAAGTTTTGGCAATGAGATTGATACCTTCGGTTGTACCGCGCACAAACACAATGTTTTGAGCATCGGGGGCGTTGATAAAGTCGGCTACCTTTTGGCGAGCCTCCTCGTATTTATCGGTGCTACGGGCGGCAAGGGTGTGCGCTCCACGGTGGATATTAGAGTAGTCGGTTTTGTAAAACTCGCTCAATCCGTCGATTACGCGCAGAGGCTTTTGCGTGGTGGCACCGTTGTCGAACCAAATGAGGTCGTGCCCGTTTACCTTTTGATTAAGAATCGGGAATTGCTTGCGGATTTCCTCAGAGTTGAGAGTATCCACCTCGTCGTAATGGAGGTTTTTAACCAACTGAGTTTCAGGAATTCCGATACCAAACCCGTCGTCTTTCAAAAGGCAGTTTCTGCGTTCGGGCGGCTTTGTAGCCGACGGCTTAGAGGCTCGGTCTTCGGGGAAATATTTTGAAATCACCCCGTCGAACAAAGCCCTGTCGTCGGCCGAAAGTCCTCCGAATTGAAAAGCATTCAAGTCAATACCGTTCATTATTTTTCAATTTGGTTTCTGTGTTGATAATCGTGGTAGTATCCCACCTCAACGTTTTCCAAAACTGCGATAGCGTCGTCGGTGAGGCTTGCGAGCGAGAAGTATTTTGTGAGCAGGTAACTTGCCACGCCGTATTGGTCTAAGCCCATCAAACGAGCCGAAAGCGAAGGAGCAATTTCGCCCGGAATGCCCGACTGATGAAGTCCCACAACGCCTTGTTCTTTTTCGCCGGTGCGCACAAGGATAATTTCGGTGGTGCCAACGCCGCGGTTGGTGAGGTACTGACCTTTGATTTCAACCTTGTCGGAGGGGATAATCGGAACGCCACGCCAAGTGATAACCTTAGTGCCAAAGAGGTCGATAGCCACAGGGGGAACGCCTCTCCAAGTGCACTCACGCTCAAATGCTGCAATGGCGCGGGGGTTGGCGATAAAGAATGCGGGCTCTTTCCAAACGAGCGAGAGCAGTTCGTCGAGGTCGTCGGGAGTGGGTGCGCCGTAACGTGTGCTGATTTTGTAGCCGGGAGCAGCCTGAGCAAGAAGTCCGAACTGCTTGTTGTTGATGAGTTCCCATTCCTGACGCTCCTTGATGCTTTCGATCGAAAGGCGGAGTTGCTCTTCTAACTGATTGTAAGGCAGATTGTAGAGGTCGCTTACACGTGTGTGAACGCGAACCACGGTCTGCAAAGTGTTGAGCGAATATTCGGTTGGGTTCTCCTCGTAGTCGATGTAGGTTTCGGGAATAATGTTGTCCTCTTCGTGACCGCTAACGAGGTCGATATGTTTTTCGCCGTGGTCGTTGACGGTGGCTTTTAGGCGGAGATGGTCGTCAACGGCATTGTTAAACTGTTCGCGGAAATTTGGTTTCTCTTTGATGAGTTTTTCCAAAACGGGAGTTTCCAATTGAAGGAAAACCGAGTCGGTAACAGCCCTAACCGAAACTGTTGAATCAGCGGCACTTAGAAGGTCGGCTTCGCCAAAATACTCACCCGAACCGAGGAGTGCGATGCGGAGTTCCTCGCCGTGAGTACCAGTGGAAATAACTTCTGCCTGACCTTTTGCCACGATAAAGAATTTCTGCTTGTCTTTGCCCTGATTTATAAGGTTTTTGCCACGCTTAACATCAACGGGAACAAAGTTGCGGGCAAGGTCGGAAACAATTTCGGCGTCGATGTTGGCGAATAGCGGAATTGCTCGGAGGTTTTTGGCTGTGAAACTTGGAACGCCGTCGAAATATTGAATTTCAATACGTTCTGCCTTTTTAAGTTCTACTTTTGTGCGGTTAACGCGGTATGTGCCGCTCTGCACCTGCACCCACGGAAGGAGTTTTAAAAGTATCCTCGGGGTAATCGACCCCATCTGCGGCGGGGTTTTGGTTGTGTCTGCAAGTTTTCTTGCGGTTGCAGTGGTGATACTGCGCTGAATGTTGCTGTCTGCCATTTTTTTATAAGATTTAATTAGTGATATAATTCTGTTTTTTCTATTACTTTTCCGTCCGCAATTTTGAATGCGTTAAACACCGGTTTTGCGCCTGCCAACGAGAGTATAAAGTAGAGTATGTTTGGGTCGAAAGCAAGGCGGATGTCCTCTTCCGAGGGTCGCGACGGTGTGGCGGGATGACTGTGCCAATTGCCCACCACCACAAGTCCCTTGCTACGGGCGTATTTGATGGCTGCAAACTGCTCTTTGGGGTCGAAACTGAAATGTTCGGGCGAATGGTCGATGTTGGTCATCGGATAGTTTTCGGTAACGGTTTCTTTATCAGTACCTAAAAGATAACCGCACGATTCATTGGGAACATCGCCCTGTGCCTGAGCCAATACCGAATTATATGCCTCGTTGGTGATAGTTATCATTTTTTGATAGTTACTTTGTGAATATTTCCGTCCACGTGCTCAACACTCAAAACATTGTAGCCCTGCTCTTTGGCAGATTTAGGCACGTTGTTGAGCGGTTCGCCTTCGGTGAGGAGCACTTCAAGAATGTCGCCCTCGGCTATCTGCGAAAGTTTCAGTTTGGTTTTTACAAACGTCATCGGGCAGTGTTCTTTGGTTATATCTAATGTGTGTGTTGCCATTTTTTTAATTACGAATTATGAATTACGAATTATGAATTGATAATTATGCATTATGAATTATGCATTATGCATTAAATAAACATCGTTCTTCCGCCTTCGGAAATTTCGAGAAACGAAGCCACGCCGAGAGTGTCCTTAACCTCGTGAATAAAGTCCGACTGTTTGAGACCGAGCACGTGCATAGCCATTTCGCAGGCATAAAGGTTGACACCCAGCGCAGTAGCAGCCTCCACAAGTTCTTCAAGAGTTGCCACATTGTTTTTGCGCATAAGCGAGCGGAAAATTCTCGGACCTATTCCCCAAAAGTTGAAACGGCTTGTGGGAGTGGCTTTTAACCCGCCCATCATAAAACCGAAAATTTTGGTGAGGAAACTTCCGCCTACGAAACTTCTGCCTCGTTTTTGTTTGATGGCGTCCAATCCCCAAAAGGTGAAAAATATATTTACCTCGTATCCCACGGCAGCCGCTCCTGTGGCAAGTGTGAATACTGCTGTTAGCCTGTCGAATTCGCCCGAAAATGCTATGAGCGAAAGTTTTTTCTTTGGTGTATCTTCCATTGTATTAATGATTTGTAAGGTCGCAAGCGGCTTGTTCGTAGTCGATAAGTTCGGTGATAGTGGGGTTTTTGCCGCAAATAGGGCAAGTGTCGCGACGATGGACGTTGATTTTTCTAAAATCCATAGTCTTAGCATTGAAAGTCAGCAGTTTGTCGGTGAGCAGTTCGCCCGCGCCAGTAAAGTATTTAAGCACTTCGGCGGCTTGAATTGTGCCCAACATTCCGGCAATTGCGCCGAGCACTCCGGCTTGCGAACACGTTGGTACTAAGTCTTTTGGCGGTGGAGCATTAAAAATGCAGCGGTAGCAGGCGCATCCCGGCTTGTGGGTAAAAGTCTGTCCGTCGAACCTCAGTATTCCGCCGTGGCTGAATGGTTTTCCTGCCATTACGCAGGCATCGTTGATAAGAAATTTTACAGGAAAATTATCTGTGCCGTCTACCACAAAGTCATAATCTTTTATAATATCAAGTGCGTTTTCGGCACGTAAGAAATCCTTATAAATAACCACCTTTACGTGAGGATTTATCCTTTCGGCTTTCTCCTTCGCCGATTCGGCTTTGTAGCGGTTGATGTCGGCAGTGGTGTGTATTACCTGACGCTGCAAGTTGCTGATATCCACCACGTCGCCGTCGATAATGCCTATTGTGCCTATGCCAGCCGCAGCAAGGTAGAGAATCACCGGCGAACCCAATCCGCCTGCGCCTACAACCAAAACTTTGGCGTTTTTGATTTTTTCCTGACCTTCCACGCCCACATCTTTGAGCAGAATATGGCGCGAATAGCGGTTTAACTCTTCTTCGGTAAAATCGAACATATTATCTACCTCCTCCCATAAAATAAAGAAAATCAATTATATCGCCGTCGTAAATTTGGGTTGAGCCAAATTTTTCGCGTTCAATAAAGTTGTCGTTGATTTGCACGCTAACCATTTCGGGATTAGCCACTTGGTTGAGCGTAATAAGTTGGTCTAATGTCAGGGGAAGTGTTACCTCCTGATTGTTGCCGTTAACTGTAATTTGTGCCATATTTGTTATACTGTTTTAGGATCTTTTGCATATAATGTTGTAGATAAATATCTGTCGCCAGTGTCGGGCAGAATCACTACAATGTTTTTACCTTTGTTTTCGGGGCGTTTGGCTATTTCAACAGCGGCGTAAAGTGCTGCTCCTGAACTGATTCCAACCAAAATACCCTCTTGCTGAGCCATATTTCTTGCCCATTGGAATGCGTCTTTGTCTTTTACCCTGAATATCTCGTCGTACACCTTGGTATTGAGGATTTTAGGGATAAATCCCGCGCCAATTCCTTGCAGGCGGTGAGGACCGGGTTTTTGCCCCGAAAGCACTGCGCTTGAATACGGTTCTACTGCCACCACTTTGATTTCGGGGTTATATATTTTTAACTCCTCGCCAGTGCCAGTGATAGTGCCGCCTGTGCCCACGCCTGCCACCAAAATGTCAACCTTGCCGTCGGTATCGTCGATAATTTCCTTGGCAGTGGTGCGGCGGTGCGCTTCGGGGTTGGCAGGATTTTCAAACTGCTGAGGGATAAAGGCTTTGCCGTATTGTTGAGCCAATTCGTTAGCCTTGCGTATCGATCCGGGCATACCCTCGTAGGCGGGAGTTAGCACAAGTTCGGCTCCGAGCCCACGGAGAATGTTTCTTCGCTCCACGGTCATTGAGTCGGGCATAGTAAGAATAAGTTTGTAACCTCTTACAGCACAAACCATTGCGAGACCAATTCCCGTGTTGCCGCTTGTGGGTTCTATAATAACGGTGTTTTTATCAACGAGTCCCCGTTTTTCGGCCTCTTGAATCAGAGATAGCGCCACGCGGTCTTTTACGCTACGTGCGGGGTTAAAACTTTCGAGTTTGGCAAGCACCGAACCTTTAAGTTTTTCTGCCTTGGCAATTCTGTTGAGCCTGAGCAGCGGTGTGCCTCCTATTAGTTCTGTTGCGTTTTCTACTGTTTTTCTATTCATTTCTTTTTCTTTTTAATTTTTTTCACAAGGCAAAGATATTGGTAACAAAATGTTCTTCCAAGTATTTATTAACATTTAGATGATTTTTCTAAATATTCAAAAATCAATAGAAAATATCATTAGCAATCTAACCTTCTATTCTACATCACCAATAAAAAATTCCCTTGTGCGCCGCAAAAGTAGCAATGCACAAGGGAATAGAATTATGATAAAAATGTAATTTTACATTTATATAAATGCAAAAATGCAGTTTTTGGGTTGGGTTATAATTTGAGTTTATAGATTCGTTTTTTTTTTGCAAAAGTACTATAATTAAAAAACTTTCATATATTTGCCGCGAAAAAATACATCAAATTATTTAATTTCAAAAACTTAATTAAAATGATTAAAAACCTTATCTATGGCACAATGCTCGGCGCAGCAGTGCTATTTGCCAGTTGCTCGGGCAATCAAAACAACAGCGGCAACAACGCAGACAACAAAACTACCGAAACCAACACTCCCGCACAAAAAGGCACTATCGAGGACGTTTGGCGCAGTTATCTCACTTCCGAATACCTTGACATTCCGGCAAAGAATGTAGAAAAGGCTATGAGCTCACTCGATAAAAAGGGCTCTAATGCCGCTCAGGTTATTTTCGATGACTCAACTAATGAGGTTCTCAGTGCTACCGAACCCGATCCTAACGCAACAGACGAAGAGGCAGAAAGTGATGATTCCGCTCTCGGTTATTACTACGAAACATTGGCACTTTTCGACAACAAAGATGGCGGTCAAACAGTGTTGCTCTATTCTTCTCGTCCGGGCTGGGGTCGCAATTTGGTGTCGATTTTCTCTTATTCAAACGGCACTCTCAAACGTCTCCCGGTAAGCAAATTGCCTTTCTCCGACGATATGTTTAATAATGAACCCAACTATGATTTTGAACAAGGTAAGATTTCTAATGTTTGGGGCACAGAGGTTCAATATCTTGATCCTTCGTTAAATATCGACCCTGCTTCGTTTACCAAAGACGGCTTTGACACCGAATCTGCTGGCGAACACGACAGAACATTCAAATGGGACGGCGAAAAATTCACATCTATCGCAGGTTAGTTTTATTATAATAATATAAAAATGAACAAATCATTTGCATTTTCACTTATGTTTGGCGCGGCTATTTTAACAGGCTGTGCAGGTGGTGGCAATAATGGGGCTACACAAAACTCCGAAAAGGCTGAACCTATTAAATTTCAACAATTTAAAGATAGTGTTGGCTTTGTAGAAAACAATCTTTCGCATTATTCTACTGTTACCGCCGATTTTCCAGTATCAGGCCCTGAAGCTTTGTTGAACGTGTTGAAAGGTATCTACGCAGAGCGTTATCAACTTTCTATTGACGATGCCAAAGATGGACAAACTTTTGTAAACAAGGTAGCTACATCTAAATTGGGGCGTGTTCAAAAGTTTGTAAAAGACGACATTGCCGATGAAGTACCTATTCAAATGGAATATTATATCGAAAGTAATATTACTAAACTCTTTGAAAATGACAAAGTTATAACTGTTAGTGCTAGTGGATACGACTTTTTGGGTGGTGTTCACGGTCAGGGATACGGCTCTGGTGTAACTATAAGAAAATCAGATGGAAAGAATCTTTCGCAGAATATGCTCAAAGCCGGCGCTTGGGATCAACTACAAGACAAAGTTGCCGCTTCGCTTTGCAAGTTTTTAGAGGTTGAAAACAACAAAGAACTTTACGAAATTCTCTTTAAAGAGAACATCAAGTTTGATGAAGCCACCAACACTCTTACCATTCCTGCACCTCAGAATCAGCCTTTTATCGTTAACGACACTGTAGTTTTTCTATATGGTGCCTACGAAATTGCTCCTTATGCGGTGGGTATGCCCGAAGTGGCATTGCCCATCAAGGATATTGAGGCTCAGCTGAATCCTGAAGTTGCTGAACTGTTTAAGTAACAAATAGTTATTTAAAAATGTCGTAATCTTTGTTGTAAGCCGGAGATTGTATCGACAGCAGATTCAGCACAGAGTGGAAAATATAATGTTGCTCTAAAACAGCGGGGAGTTCGCCTTCAGAGGCATTCTCTCCGCTTGTTGTATTTTTATATTCCCTGAAATTGTCAGAAGTCCACACAAAGAACGGTATCTCATATTGAACCTTAGGAGCAAGTTTCATTGGCATACCGTGCATAAAAATCTTGTTTTCACCAAGTGATTCGCCATGGTCTGAAATATAAATCATAGCACTTTTCCAATTGGTCATCGAACGAAGTGTGTTGATAAGTGAGTCTACTAAGAAGTCGGTATACCTGATGGTGTTGTCGTAAGCATTAATCAGCTGGTCAAGATTTTTTTCACCTTCTTCTACGCTAGCAGCAACGGGCGAAAATACCTCAAACTCCTTGGGATATTTTTCAGAATATTTGGGACCGTGACTTGTGCTTGTGTGCAAAATAATCAATACTTTGTTGCTCTTGCTTGAGTCTATGCGTTCGCGAAGACCCTTGATAAGTATGCCGTCGTAGGCTTTGTCTTCGTCGGGATAAATGCTGGCAAGGTCGTTGTCGGTGAGATATTCGTCAATATGAATAGGCGGTTCTCCCCAGTTTGAAGATCGCCACGAAACATCCACTCCTGTTCGGAAAGCATAATTTGGAAGCACCTCGTATAGGTCGCCACTGTCTTGAGGTTCCAGAATGGCTTTTACTCCGGCTGTGGTGTATGTGGCGCACGAATTTGCTTGATACACTTTAAGACCTTCTTGTTTCGATAGTAGGGGATTGGTTTCGCGCTCATAGCCGTAGAGTTGGAAGTTGGCTTTTCGTGCCGATTCGCCTATTACGAGCACCACAACGGCTTTTTCATCATCGGTAATTTTGCCATCCGGAAGTTTTATTTCCTCGGCTTGTTCGTCGTTATGTCTGCTGATAACTCGGCAAGTGTTTACAGTATACGACCAAGGCTGTACCAACGCTCCTAATTCAGTGTCGTGCTGGCTGATCCATAGTGTCTGGCTGATATTTGCCAATAAAGTAATAAGTACGATAGCTATTGCACCACCGCAGTAAATGCCCATTTTTTTTGCAGTACCTATTACTACCGGACGTAGTATGCAGTACAATGCAGGCAAAATGCCAAAAGCCAATACAAATAGCAGCAATGTCCAATTGATGAATCCTGAAGCTTCTGAATATCTGGTGTTGAATACGTTTTCGATAGTGGTAGCGTCTATCATTACGCTGTAAGTGTAGATGAAATACACAGCCGTGGCATTTAAGATTGAAAACAAAGCAAGCAGTATGCGTCCTACAATTCTCGTTAAATAAATGATCAGATAAGTGACCGCAAAATTGAGTGCTAACATTATAATTACCAATGATGCTTGCAAAAATATTTGTCCGCCTAACGATTCATTGGTGTTGTGCGCCACATAGTTGAAAAATGGAAAATTGTACAACAACAGCGTGGCTATGCTGACTACAAGTGAAAAACGAAAAAGCGTAATGGGCTTGTGTAAAAAATTCATCATATTATTTTATTCAGTTTTTTGTTTCAGAATTATTTTTTGTCCAAAGTAAAAAATCACGCATGGTCCTACAAATCCGATGAGGCCACCTACGCATATATCCGACAGAAAATGTTGCGATAGGTATACACGTGAAAATGCACCCAAAGCGGCAAGTAAAAACAGTGTAAACATTACCAAATACATCAGAATTTTTTTTCTGGTGGAGAAATGTGAAGCCCTTTGCTGATACCAATACGCAAACAGAAGGGCTAAGCAGGTAAAGAATACGAAGAATGTGCATGCATGTCCCGAAGGAAATGAGTCGCTGTGATGCAAATCTACGCCCTCAACCACGGGCAAAATATTGAGATCAATCAATCTCATAGGACGCTCGCTACTGATAAGGGCTTTTAAGAATAGAGTTATAGAACCGCTAACGATTTCGCTAACGGCGTAAAATATGGTTAATCGGTATTTTTTCCAACACAAAGGAAGCAGTCCCAAAACATACAAAGGCCATTCCGCCAAGGTGGAATAGGATTTAAAAAATGTGTCTTGTAAATCAGTGTGACGTGAATTCAACAGCAAATGCAGTTCTACTTTCGGATATATATATAGTAATACCAATTCAAGTATAAACATTATTAAATAAGGTATGCCATATACCGAAAAAATTTTCTTCATGTCGTGATTTGTTGTCATTGTTTCTACGCCGTTTTTCTTATTTCGGGTGCAAAGGTAAATACATTTTCTTTTTTTTTAGTTTTTTTATTAATATTTTATGCAATTATGTCATTAAAAATGGTATTATATGTCAAAATGTCACTGTGTTGTGTCTTAATGTCAGTGTGTGTAAAATGCTCATTTGTGTTTGTAACTAATTAATAATCAGTGTTTATAAATCAAATAATAAAAAATCTTCAAAAACCTATCCGCCGTATGGCAAATCTTTTGTAAATTGTAACGCGTAAACAATTTTAAGCAACTTATATTATGAACTTCGACAAATTTACAATCAAAGGGCAGAAGGCCGTGCAGGATGCGGTGGCGCTTAGTCAGCGTGCCGGATGTCAGGCTATCGAAACCGGACACCTGCTCTCTGCCATTATCAAAGCCGATGAAAACATCACCAACTTTATTTTCAGGAAACTGAATATCAATTTGCAAACTTTCCAGCGCACGTTGGACGCTATTTGCAGCCGTTACACCAAGGTGCAAGGCGGTGAACCGTACCTCAGCAGCGACTGTCAGCGGGTATTGCTCAATGCTCAATCCGATGCCGAAAAGCGTGGCGACGAGTTTGTTACCATTGAGCATATTTATCAGGCACTTCTAAATGCCGGCGACGACGTGGCTAATATGATGAAAGACAGCGGTTTCAACGCCAAAGAACTTGCCAAGGCTATCGACGAACTTCATGGTGGTTCAAAGGTAACAAGCCAGAGTGCCGAGGATACTTACCAAAGTCTTTCTAAATACGCTATAAACCTTAACGCTCAGGCACTTAAAGGCAAACTCGACCCTGTTATCGGTCGTGACGACGAAATCCGTCGTGTGCTTCAAATCCTGAGCCGACGCACCAAAAACAACCCGATACTTGTGGGCGAACCCGGTGTGGGCAAAACTGCTATTGCTGAGGGACTTGCACATCGTATCATCAATGGCGACGTGCCCGAAAACTTGAAATCTAAGCAACTTTATTCGCTCGATATGGGCGCATTGATTGCCGGTGCTAAATACAAAGGTGAGTTTGAGGAACGTTTAAAGTCTGTGGTTAAGGAGGTTATAGATTCCGACGGCGAAATTATCCTTTTTATCGACGAAATTCACACCCTTGTGGGCGCAGGCAAGAGCGATGGCGCAATGGACGCTGCCAACATTCTGAAACCTGCCCTTGCCCGTGGCGAACTAAAAGCCATTGGCGCAACCACTTTGGACGAATATCAGAAATATTTTGAAAAAGATAAGGCTCTCGAACGTCGTTTCCAGCCCGTTATGATTGATGAGCCAAACGTGGAGGATGCCATTTCTATTCTCCGTGGATTAAAAGAGCGTTACGAAAACCACCACCATATCCGTATCAAAGATGAGGCGATTATAGCCGCAGTGGAACTTTCAAACCGCTATATATCAGACCGTTTCCTTCCAGACAAGGCTATCGACCTTATCGACGAAAGCGCAGCAAAACTCAAAATTGAGATGAACTCTGTGCCCGAGCCTTTGGACGAGGTTAACCGCAAAATTCGTCAGTATGAAATTGAGCGTGAGGCAATTAAGCGTGAAGGTGATTCTGCCAAAATTGAGAAAAACGCCAAGATTCTTGCCGAACTCAACGAGGAACGCTCTAATCTTAACGCTAAGTGGCAGAGCGAGAAGGAGATAGTGCAAAAAATGCAGCAATTAAAAACCGACCTCGAAAACCTTAAAAACCAGTACACTAAGGCTGAGCGCGAAAGCAACCTCCAACTTGCGTCTGAATTGAAATACGGACGTATTCCAGAAGTGGAAAACCAGATTAACCAGTTGAAAACGCAACTTGAAGAGAATCAAAAAGATTCGCCGCTTATCAAGGAAGAGATTGGATATGAGGATATTGCAGAGGTAATTTCTCGTCAAACGGGTATTCCGCTTACAAAATTGATGCAGACCCAGAAAGAAAAACTCCTCAACCTTGAAAACGAACTTCATAAACGTGTTGTAGGTCAGGACCTTGCAATATCTGTTGTGGCAGATGCCGTTCGTCGTAGCCGTGCGGGATTGCAGGATAGCAAAAAGCCTATCGGTTCGTTTATCTTCCTCGGTACCACGGGTGTAGGTAAAACCGAGTTGGCAAAGGCTCTTGCCGAGTTCCTTTTCGACGACGAAAACCTTATGGTGCGTATCGATATGAGCGAATATCAAGAAAAATTTGCTGTAACGCGTCTTATCGGAGCGCCTCCTGGATACGTTGGTTACGACGAAGGCGGACAACTTACCGAGGCAGTGCGCCGTAAACCCTATTCGGTTATCCTTCTCGACGAGATTGAAAAGGCTCATCCCGATGTGTTCAACATCCTTTTGCAGGTTTTGGACGACGGCCGCCTCACCGACGGAAAGGGTCGCACGGTCAACTTCAAGAACACCATTATAATAATGACCTCAAACCTCGGCAGCGATGTTATCCGCCAAAATCTTGAAGAACTCAACGGTCAGAACGACGAACAGATTCTCGACACCACACGCACACAGGTGATGAACCTTTTGAAGAACACCATCCGTCCCGAGTTCCTCAACCGAATCGACGAAACTGTGATGTTTACACCTTTGAGCGAGGAACAGATAGCGCAAGTGGTTGACATTCAAATGAATGTTATCAACAAGAGTCTCAAAGAGCAAGGTTTGCAAATACACCTTACCCCCGAGGCAGTAAAATGGGTTGCTCACAAGGGTTACGATCCTCAGTTTGGAGCACGTCCTGTAAAGCGCGTTATACAGAAACAGATTCTCAACACCCTTGCCACCGAACTCATCTCGGGTCGCATAGGCAAAAAGCCCGAAATCCTTGCCGATGTAAAAGGCGACAAGATAGTGTTTGAATAAATCATTCTAACATAGCGGATTATTTCAGCGGACAAGATAAACTTGCCCGCTGATTTTTTTTATTTTTGCCAGAGAGCGCAAAATTTTATATCTTTGCTCATTGTTTCTTCATTTGTTTGAGGAAACTTTTTGTATCACATTTAATCATATTCACAATGAAAAAATCATTAATTATCAAAACATTAGTTGCTTTTGCAATTACATTTTCTTCTCTTGTGGCTACGGCTCAGGAACAATACGGATTTGAAAAAATCGACGTATCTAAGGACTTCAACGACAATGGTTTCCAGTGGTTTCGCAAGTCAGAACTATTGGCAGCAGGCGACAAAACCAAGCACAACGCTATGACTATCGGTTGGGGTGGAATCGGCGTGCTTTGGGGTCGCACCGCTCTCACAGTTTACGTTGCCGAAAAACGCTACACTAAACAGTTTATGGACAAGGCTCAATATTTTACCGTAATGGCATTTGGTCCTGAAAATCAGAAAGTTCTCAACTATATGGGCACTAAGAGCGGACGCGATGGCAACAAAGCCGCAGCCCTCGGACTTCATACAGCCTACACCCAAAACGGCACACCTTATTATACCGAGGCAACGCTTGTTATTGAGTGCAAAACTATGTACGCCGCACCTTTCGATTCAAAATATTACAAAAACGAAGTCCCTGAACGTCAGTACAAAAACTTCCCTGCCGGAGTTCACACAATGTATATCGGTGAAGTAGTTGGCGCTTGGAGAAGATAAAATGTCGCCGAGCGTGATTATGAGTGTTTCTCATCCCTAACCTGACTTTTTCCACTTAGGGATGAGAAACTTAGCAATAATACAACCGCAGTGTTGAGTTTATTTCGTCCATATTGTACGGTGTTTCCTGATATACAAAGTAGTTAAGCCAGTTGCTGAACATTAGGTTAGCAGTGCTGCGCCAGCGTACAATCGGAGCAAAGTCGGGGTTGTCGCCGGGGTAGTAGTTTTTGGGTATGTTTATCGGTAGACCTTTGGCAAGGTCGCGGCGGTATTCTGTGTCGAGGGTCAACGGGTTGTATTCGGCGTGGCCTGTGAGGAATAGTTCGCGTCCGCCGTCGGCCATAAGCATATATATGCCAGCATCTTGGCTTTGTGCAAGTATCTTAACCTCAGGTACTTTTGCAATATCGTCGGCGTGAAGTTCGGTGTGTCGGCTGTGTGGCACGTAGAAAACGTCGTCGAATCCTCTGAAAATTGGGTTGAGCGGGTCGGTGCTGCGATGCTCGAATACTCCGAACATCTTGTGTTCCAGACCGTATTTTGGAATGTTGTAGTAGTGGTAAAGCGCCGCCATTGCGCCCCAGCAAATAAACATCTTGGCTGTTACGTTGGTCTTGGCCCAGTCGAATATCTCGGTGAGTTCGCTCCAATATGTAACATCTTGGTATTCAAGTTGTTCTACGGGTGCGCCAGTAACAATCAAGCCGTCGTATTTGCGTTTTTTTATCACGTCGAAATCGATGTAAAACCGCCTCATATGTTCCACAGGGGTGTTTTTAGAGGTGTGGCTCTTGATTTTTATCAGGTCAATTTCTATTTGCAGCGGCGAGTTCGACAGCAGCCTTATCAAGTCGGTTTCGGTGGTTATCTTGATGGGCATAAGGTTTAGAATGGCTATCCTAAGCGGACGAATGTCTTGCGAAGTGGCTTTGGTATAGTCAATTACAAATATGTTTTCCTTTTTTAATAATTCTATGGCCGGCAAATTGTCGGGATATTTCAGTGGCATAATACAAGATTTTTCGGGCAAAGGTAAACAATAATTCTTTTGGTTGGCAAATTATTTTCCGAAAATGGTTGTTTGCATTTTTTATGGTAAGAAAATTATAGGTAACTTTGCGGCTTGTAAAATTTGATATATGTCTTCAACGAGATTAGCCATAATAGGAGCGGGGGCTGCGGGTTGCTTCTGTGCCGCCAATATTGCGGAAAACACCCGTGAGTTTGATATAACTATTTTTGAATCAAGCGATAAGCCTATGCACAAACTTTCGCTCACAGGCGGAGGCCGATGCAATATCACCAACACTTTTGATGCTGTGGGTGCGCTTAATCACGTGTATCCTCGTGGGGCTAATCTGTTGAAAAAACTTTTCTACAATTTTGACCATAACGCTTTGCAAGAGTGGTTTTTAGCCCACGGTGTAACGCTTTTTGCACAAGATGACGGACGTGTTTTCCCTACTTCGCAAAATGCTTTGCAGATTGTGGATACTCTGTATAATGCGTTGATTTCCAAAGGTGTAACTATCAAAACTAACCACCGTTTATCGTCGTTGCAAATCAATGCCGAGGGAAAATTTATTTTATCGTTTGACGAAAAACCGCCGCAAACGTTTGATATTGTGGTAGTTGCCACAGGCGGAACATCTCCTGCTTTTCTCGAAATTTTTAAAAACCTTGGTATCGAAACCATTGAGCCTGTTCCAAGCCTATTTACCTTTACCATCAAAGACCCTGATTTAAACGCACTTATGGGCGCAACAGTGGACGACGCATCGTGCAGCATTGCGGGCACTAAATTTACATCTGAGGGGTCTATTCTTGTTACCCATTGGGGATTGAGCGGACCAGCAATTTTAAAATTATCTTCATACGCGGCTCGTTACCTTAAAGAAAACAAGTACACAACAAACCTTATAGTTAATTGGCTGAATACCAACGAAGAAGATGCTCGAAATATTGTTTTTTCGTTTCAATCGCGTTATCCTCAAAAAACTGTTCTTTCGGTTCGTCCCGACGGCATTACCAACCGTATGTGGCTATATATCACCAACAAATGCGGTATCGATGGTGCAAAACGTTGGTCGGAAGTGTCGAAAAAGAATCTCAACCGTCTGGTATCTATCTTAATTTCAGATATATACAAAATTCAAGGGCGAGGTCATTACAAAGAGGAGTTTGTTACCTCGGGAGGAATTTCGCTTAATGCCGTAAGCAGCAAAACTTTGGAATCAAAGGCTGTCAAGAATCTCTATTTTGTGGGCGAAGTACTTGATATAGATGCTGTTACAGGAGGGTTTAACCTTCAATCCGCTTGGACTACCGCCTACACTGCGGCAATGTCGATAGTTAACAATCAGAATAAATCTAACTGAGGCGATGGCTAAATCCGACAAGGCATTTGAGGCAATCCGCAAGGGCGAACAACTTACTCG